>NZ_JAALXT010000001.1:740530-1110795 GCF_011634775.1 Thalassoroseus pseudoceratinae | reverse complement strand
CCCAACCGCGTTGCTGCGAGAGTCTGGTGGAATAACTTGTCCACCATCCAAGCCTGTAGCAGGCTCCGTGCGTGTCGTGTTTGATGCGACCCGATCAGTTTGTGACGCAATTGGAGCGGTCCATTTCGGAAACCGCTCGATGCCGATCACGATGGCAAACAGGAGGCCGATTGTGGCGATCCAACCAAAATGCCGTTCCCAGAAGCGTTCTTGTTGGACTTCGGGAATCGTCCAAACGTAACTTTCGGGGTCGACGGCTTGCAGACCAAACGCCCGAGCCAAGTGGCCGAGATCGACAAGCAAATCATCTGGTGTTGCGTAACGGTTCTTAGGCTTTGTCGCCATCATCTTTTTGACGATTTGCGACAACTCCGTGGGCACATGCCGATTTCGATTAGCGGGGTCCGGGGGTTCCTTGCCCTGATGGTCGAGTAATTTCTGCAGCACTGTGCCTTCCGGGTACGGGGGGGATCCCGTCAAGAGGTGGTACAGCGTGCAACCGAGCGAGTAAATGTCGCTACGAATGTCGACGGAACGCGGATCTTGAGCCTGCTCGGGAGAGATGTAGTCGAATGTTCCGAGTGTTGTGCCGGCGAGAGTAATATCACCCAGAGAGTCGGCTGCTTCCTTCCGCGCTAAACCCAAGTCGACCAACTTTGCTCGACCGTTGGACGTAATAATGATGTTAGACGGCTTGATGTCGCGATGAACAACACCCGCCTCACAGGTATGCTTCAACGCTGTCGCAATTTGAAGCGTGTAGTTAACCGCCTCTGCCGGATGCAACGGACCATGCCGAGTGATTAGATCTCGCAGGTTCATCCCCCGAATGTATTCGAAGGCGATGAAATGCAGCCCCTTGTCTTCTCCGAAATAGTGCACACGGGCAATGTTGTCGTGATCAAGTCGGGCGGCCGATCGGGCTTCGTTTTGAAAACGGCGGACGGCGGACTCATCCCGCGATTGACTCGGGCCAAGAACTTTCAGAGCCACGACGCGTTGAAGCCGCGTGTCCAATGCTCGGAAGACGGCTCCCATGCCGCCAATCCCGATCCGTTCCTTGACCACAAAATGCCCGAGTTCCACACCTTCCGGGCCAGCAGGTTCGGTTTCGGAAATCGACGAACCATCCGGATTCAGCACCGGGAACAAACGGTTCCAGAGATCAGGCTCGTTGCGAACGTCAGATGAGCTTTGCGGTTTGTCGGAAGAATCGTCACCTCGTCCTTCGAGATTGATGACAGTTTCCGTGTGACGTGTCGCTCCAGGCAGCAACGGAAAGGCAAACGGCGAACCGGCCTCGTCGGGAGTTGGCCCCGGAGATTGAGTCATTTGGGATGATTGTTCAGGTGTTCTGTACTGGCTCATGAAATATCTCGAGCCCCAGATGGGTTGAGGAGTCCGTTCCACAAGATGCGTATTTTATCCATCGGTCCTGTCATCAGTCAAAGAAAAACCCTCAGAACAAGCGTTCCTCATCGACCAAGCGTCTTGAATAATTCAGGAAATTTTCGGTCTGTTTCGGCGATGCCGTTATTTCAAGATTTCCGAGACATCCCCGTTGATGGATTCCAAAAGTGCCCGCAGTCGATCAAAGACGTCGTCCGTAAATAATTCACTTTCAAGAACCACACCCACTTCGTCACGAATGGTTCGGTCGGTCGCAGCGTTCTCCTGCAAACGATAGACGCCAGACGCCTCCTGAGGTTCCACTAAACGTTCCAGTCCCTGCACTTTTGGCAGGAATCCCAGTTCGACGTGTTCAATCAGTTCGCGAACGATGACGTCAGCGGCTTTGTATTTTTCTCGCAACGTCATGTTTTCAAGTCGGTCGTTCGACATCACAGTTCCTCGCTACTGAGACTTTGAACAGAAGTCTGGATGATATTGATGGAATTCTGCTTTGAGTTGCTTTGTGCGATCATCCCAATTGGACCGGTGGCGGAAGCGTGATTGCAACATATGCCATCACCCACCGCAAACAGTGCAATTCGAATCGGTTCAAATGCCAGTCAAAGACGTGAAACGAATGTTCGGCAATGCCCTCATAGAACTGAGTGGCATACAGAATGAGGAGTTGTCTGGATTCCTTTCCATGGAAATATTGACGGAAAAAACGAAATCGTTTTGAACGAACTGTGAAATTTTCGGTGGAATTTTTGAAATTGACCGACAAGCCTAGGATCGCTACCGTTCGTACGATCAAATGTTCGGTGTGAATCTCGAATCGTCCAACCTAGACTGTTTCATGACTGAAAATATTGACCATTCCGAAGCTCGTGGATTCGACATGTATGAAGCCGAGTTGGCAGTCGGTATCGACGCGGTTCGCCAGGCTATGTCAGTTTGTGAATATGTCCAGGCACAGGTGACTCCTGAAGCGATGGAGAAACGGGATAAAAGTCCTGTCACCATTGCAGACTTTGCAAGTCAAGCGGTGATCTGCCGTTCATTGGGTCTGGCATTTCCCGCTGATCCAATCGTTGCGGAGGAAGATTCCGCCGCTCTCAAAGAACCAGAGCAAAAGCCGTTCCTAGATCGAATCGAACAAGAGTTGACACGCGCGGGAATCCAAGGAACAGTCAACGATATCTACCGTTGGATTGACCAAGGGAACTCGCAAAGTTACTGCAATCGGTTTTGGACGCTCGACCCGATCGACGGGACGAAAGGGTTTCTCCGAGGCGAGCAATACGCGGTGTCGCTGGCATTGATTGTTGAGGGAATGCCGACGGTTGCGGTGTTGGGCTGTCCGAATCTCAAAACTGCGGATGGCCAATCCGGCGTGATTTTCTCGGCGGTTAGTGGACGTGGCGCGAGCTGTCAGCACACGGATGAGAATGGTTCCCCACAGCCAATCCGCGTTCGTGAAACGAGTGATTTGACTCAATCGCAATTTTGCGAATCGGTCGAAAGTGGTCACAGCAAACATGATTGGTCCGCACAAATTGCCGAGACTTTAGGCATCGTCGCCGATCCCGTTCGCATGGATAGCCAAGCAAAGTACGCCGCCGTCGCGCGAGGCGATGCGGATATTTATTTGCGTCTGCCGACCCGTCCCGGCTATCGTGAGAAGATCTGGGATCACGCCGGTGGTGTACTCGTCGTGCAGGAAGCGGGGGGGACCGTTACAGACATTGACGGCAAACCCCTCGATTTCACGCACGGAATGGAGTTGGCGACAAATCAGGGCGTGGTCGTAACGACAGGTCATCACCACGAGAAAGTCATTGCGGCGATCCAGCAAACCAAACCGAAATCCAACAAATAATCGCCGAGTTTGGCTCCAAATTCTCTTCGGAAATACCTTCCCATGTCCGTTTTGGTTCATTCAGTCGATCGGCCTGAGACTCCCGCGATGAAAATGCCGGATCGGTTCCGCACGGACGTGATTCACTTTGCGACTCCCGCGGGCATGTTTGATGCGCCAGACAAACTGAACAACGGCGAGTATTGGGTCCGGCGGGAAGATGCTCAGCAGGCGTACGATGACGGAGTGCTGCGTGTGGTTTCTATCCTCGACAGCGAGAACCGCACCGAACTCGAATTGAGCGAGGAGCAGGAAATCTTCTTGGAATGGTTGCTTGAACACGAGGTGCAACACATTCGATTAGAATCTGTGCGTTGACAGATAATAAGTGCGAAGATTCAGCCATTTCAGGCTCGGAATGTGATCGACGAAACGGGAAAACGCCGGATCGACCGCATCGCCCAAGTCGTTGAGCGGGCGATCAATTGATTTCAACAGCATCAACCCGTCGGCCGGCCATCGCAGTGTGATCCACGCGGCAATGGTATCGCTGGTGGCCTCCCAAGTGTGGGGCAAAGGAAGAATCGACGGTAAGCCAGCGGCGTCACGGCGTTCTTCGTCATCCAAGAATAATCGCGTTTGCAAGATCGGAACGCGGTCATTCCGCCACGCTGAGTCCGCAGCCGATCGATCCGTCACAAGCAATCCTCTTGGCCAGATCGTTGTCATCAGGTGTGCATTGAGCTCCATCGCTCGGAGCGCAAGCACGTGCGATTGGTCCTCACCGATCTGAAAGCGTTTGTCCCAATCGCGAACCGCATCCGCAATCGAACCGCCACCAACGACCAACAGTGGTCGATGGGGAAACGACGCAACGGCCTGATCCAAACGTCGGGGAATGTCATCTAAATTCAGCAAACTTCCGCCGAGTTTCCATACCCAAATCGGTTTGCTCATGGGCATTCCCAGCCAAATTGATCACATCATGAAGTCAGACGCGATTTGAGCAGAGTTACAGACTGATGTCGAGCTGGCCACCCACATGTCCGGCCGAAGACACCGGCGAGACCATATTGGAGGAGTTCGACGACGCGGAATTCATTCCGAGAAACGATTGCGAGATCAGCAGACCGGCGAGCAGATCGGAACCACCTGACTTCTGCTCATCGTCTTTTGATCGAGACATCATCATGAGAGCAATAATGATTTCGGCGGATGAGAATCCTTCGAGTTGCTCCATCAATTCCTGCATCCGACCGGGATCGATGCGTTCGTTGAGTTCCGCGACTGTTTCCGGTGGCCGGGACGTTTGAGCGGCCGTGTTCGGTTGTGATGTCGCCGAGACTGTTTGCGTCCCCGCTGAAGGCATTGATACGCCGGACGCGGCACTCATTCCCGTTGCACCGCCGATGCTCACACCCACTCCACCTAGTCCTGCCGCTTGCATGTTGGCTTCTCCGATGAGTCTTGGTTGGCCAAACTACATCGCAAACGGAATGCCATTCCATCATTTGGCAATTTCGCCAGCGAATTCGCGGATTCGCTCGGTGGCTGAGATGATTTCTTGCAACGCAGCGTTGTCTTCGAGCAACACGGGGTGGTGCAAAACTAACACATTGGTGTCCGCTCGATCGGCCTCTGGGAGATCGCCGACCGTGCGGAACCGTCGCCGACTGTGAATTCGATGCAGACTTCGAAAGCCGGGATCCATCGCAATTCCCTCAGCTCGCATTGCAGCGGAAAAACGATCACGCGACAACCCACCGAAAGTCTCGGGATCGTATTGAATTCCCAACTTGTAGTAGTCGGGTTCGCAGTCTGCTTTTAACTTGAAGGCTCGCAGACCCGAACTCGTCGCAAACGATTCCCGCAACGTGTTCGCGTTGTCGAGACGACGCTGACGATTGTGGTCGAGTGATCGCAACTGTGGCAAAAGGACGGCCGCTTGCAACTCGGAAAGCGGATAGGCGTTGTTGCCACGTTGCGTGTAAAGACGGGTTCGCTGTGCGATCGTGGCGTCATTGGTGAGCACCGCCCCGCCCCGCCCTGCTGAGAGCGTCTTGCTACCTCCAAAACTGATCACGCCAACATCCCCCCAAGTTCCCGCCGTTCGACCGAACAATTGGGCTCCTGGCATTTGGCAGGCATCTTCGATGACCTTGATTTTTTGGCGATCGGCCCACCGTCTCAATGCCGGCATGTCGACAACACCACCATGCAGATGGGATACCAACACCGCCGTTGATTGGGGCATTTCGATGCATTCAAGGCTTTGGACGTCGAATTGCCAATCGTCATGCCGAATGTCATGCAGCAGCGGGTTCGCACCAATCGTGAGTACGTTCTGAAAGTTCGCTTTGAAGTCATAAGCCGCCAGCAAAACGTCGTCACCAGAACCAACTCCAACACCTCGCAACGCTAACTCGACGGCAACCGTTCCACTGCTGCAAAGAATCACATGCTCGGTCTGATGGTGTTCCGCGAGTTGCTCGATCAATTCCCTGCAATGGCGTCCGTCGTAACGTCCCCAACTTCCGTCCTGCCATGCTGACAACAAGGCGTCCCGAATGGCTGGGTTTCGTGGCGGCCATTCCGGCGGTCCCTGCGGACGGATCGGCTCGCCACCTAAAATTGCGGGTCGTTCTGACATCGCTTGGATTTAGGCTCAAAAAGAACACGAATTGGATAACTTGAATCTTTCTGGAATTCAAAGATCCATTTAATCGAAATTAACGTTCATGGGAACGTCGTCGTTCAACTCTTCACAATATTCTTAAGTCCCCGAGTCGGAATTTTTTTGACACCCACCTCATTTTGAGTGACCATTCCCACAGTTGAAAATCATTCGGTTGACTCAGTGGATGTGGTCGAAAACGCGCCGAGGTTCCCTATGGAAGAATTCTATCGTTGGTGTGCAATTCTGGCTGGCACGATGTTGTTCGGTCAGTTCCTTCTCTCTTTGCTAGGGATTGGAGGTGACCACGACGGCGGACTTGATCACGAAGGCGGTTTGGAGACCGGCGGTCTTGACCATGACGGCTTTGATGACATTGAGATAGATCATGAGGGGCTCGATGATAGTAGTCATGTTGGCGATACACAGGACGGTCATCATGATGGAATTCGATTTGCAAGCCTCTTGAGTTTTCGAGCACTGGTCGCCTCGATGGCGATCTTTGGTCTCACTGGAATTGCGGCTTCGCGGGAATACGACCCCGCCCTCGCCTTCTCGATGGCGACAGCGGCTGGAATCGCCGTGTTGTTCTTGGTGGGCTGGCTGATGAACACGTTCTACGGCTTAGCGACCGATGGCACGATTCACATCGAGCAAACGATGGGAATGACCGGCCGAGTCTACGTTAAAGTGCCCGCGGATTCCCAAGGGCAAGGCCGGGTGACCGTGCTAGTTGGTGATCGAACAGTCGAGTTCCAAGCCGTTACCGCGCAAGACCAAGAACTTCCAACCGGCACACCGGTGATCGTCACGAATGTCTTGAATGACAAACTGATCGAAGTCTCGCGACGGGGCGCGTAGTTCATCCCGTCGGGACCAACCCTTTGAGCTATAAGAATACACCTCTCTCCTCCATTTCGGAAAGTCTGCTCATGTCTCCGTTATTGTTTGCCGCCGATCTGGTGGATATGTTAGCGTCGCCTTATGGCATTGGTTTGGTTGGTTTCATCATTCTGACCAGCTTGTTTCTCTTTCTGGCGAAACGCTATCGCCGTTGTCCCAGTAACGCCATCTTGGTGATTTACGGTAGCGTCGGTGCGGGGAAAAGTGCGAAGACCGTGCACGGTGGTGGGGCGTTCATTCTGCCGATTGTGCAAGACTACGACTATCTCTCACTCGAACCGATTCAGATTGAAGTCCCTTTGCAAGATGCGTTGTCGCACGAAAACATTCGCGTCAACGTGCCGAGCGTGTTCACCGTTGCCATTGGTACCGAACCGGAAGTCATGCAGAACGCCGCCGTTCGTTTGCTCGGTCTGAAAACCATCGATATCAAGAAGCAAGCTGAAGACATCATCTTCGGGCAACTCCGTCAAGTGATTGCGTCCATGCGGATCGAGGACATCAACCGTGACCGCGATGCCTTCTTGGCGAATATCCATCAAAACCTCGAGCCGGAATTAGAGAAGATCGGCCTGGTGCTGATCAACGTGAATATCACCGACATCACCGATGAATCTGGCTACATTGAAGCCATCGGACAACGGGCCGCCGCCGAAGCTGTGCAGAACGCACGTGCTGATGTCGCCGAGCAAGAGAAACTCGGGGAAATCCGAGTTGCCGCCGCCGACCGTGACAAATATGTCCAAGTCGCCGATGCGAACAAGACCAAAGAGATCGGGATGCGGGAAGCGTCTCGGGCTCAAGCCGTTCGAGTCGCGGAGTTGAACAAGGAACAGGAAGTCGCTGAGCAACGTGCCAACTTCGAGCGTGATACCGCTGTGGCAGATGCCCAACGTGAAAAGCGTATTGCAGTGGCTCAAGCTGATGCTGCCGCGATTGAAGGGGAAACGGAATCGAAAGCGAAGGTCGCCGATGCCAATGCAACTTTGAATGTCCGCCAAGCCGAAGCGTATGAAATCGGTGAGACTCGAAAACGCGAGGCGGCCGCTGCTGTCGAAGAGGCCCAACACCGCGCGATGGCAAAAGCAGCACTCGCGGAAGCGGAACGAATCGAAGCCGAACGGCGGGCCGAGATGGAAGCTCCCGCAAAAGCGATGAAAGCGAAGACCATCGTCGAAGCTGAAGCCGCCGCCGAGAAGAGAAAACTCGACGCCGAAGCCGAAGCTGCCGCCATCTTCGCACGGCTTGATGCGGAAGCTCGTGGGGAGTACGAGAAACTGGCCAAGAAAGGTCAGGGTCTCAAAGAGATCGTCGCCGCCTGTGGTGGTTCTCAGCAGGCATTCCAGCTAATGATGCTGGAACACCTCGATACACTTGCCGCGAAAAGTGCCGAAGCGATTTCGAATATCAAGTTCGATAAGATCATCGTTTGGGATAACGGTGGGAACGGTTCTGACCCTAATGGCGGGAATATGACTAGCAACTTCCTGCAGAATATGTCCCGCACGCTACCCCCAATGATGCAAGTCATGAAAGATATTGGTGGAGTGGAAATGCCGGAATACCTAGCAAAATTCGCCGAAGCCGAAGAGGAGAAAGTCGCCGCTAGCACCAAGAACGGGAAGGAATCCCACGCAGCTAGCACCGAGGTAACCTAGTCCCTAGTTGTCGTTACAGTCATGTACTAACGAAAAAGAGCCATCGACCACTCAGCAATGAGGTTCGATGGCTCTTTCTTTTGATACACAATGATTCGCGAAGATATCGGAAACCTTATTCGTTTTTGAATCAATTCTTCGGCAACGGTGACGTTAGCAGGGGGCAAAACTCGAAAGTTGAGATTTACTCACTGCGGTGAAATCCGAATTCTAACGCGAACTCTCCAATCTCGGATGAGAACCCCGCAGATAGCGGAGTAATCTGGCCTGGGTAGCGTATCACTCGATTTCGACCGACAACAACAGTCGGAATGTCGATTTGCAACTGCAGTTCCTCCATCTGAACCTTAGCCGCCCCGCAAATAATGTTCGTGACTTCGCCAACAGCATCGATGACTTCGTCATTTAATGATTCAGCCTTCGTACGCAGTATTCGCGACACGATGTTTAGCGAAG
This sequence comes from Thalassoroseus pseudoceratinae, assembly GCF_011634775.1. Classification (NCBI taxonomy): domain Bacteria; kingdom Pseudomonadati; phylum Planctomycetota; class Planctomycetia; order Planctomycetales; family Planctomycetaceae; genus Thalassoroseus; species Thalassoroseus pseudoceratinae. Next base: position 1,101,854 of record NZ_JAALXT010000001.1, on the reverse strand, counting down.
TGCGGACTGGCATGCTAAGCAACACGAGCCCATCTGCTGACCCCGTCACATTGATGATCGCGCTGACTTCGTATGGTGGTGGTCCCGATCCATTAGCCTTGAATGTCAACGACTCGCGTTCTGGAACGCAATTCAGCATCGTCGAGAAGGTCTGTTTTGTCGCGGAAATGAACGGGTTCGTCGCATTCGTTGTTAGTTCTGTGTTGAAGGTTCTCATCGGCATGGGCGACTGCCTAGAAAAGGTAACTTGGCACGAACACAGGTATCCGTGAAAGCGAGCACAAGGACTGTTTATATTTCAACAAATACGTTCAGATAAGCCAGCTGTTGATTCCGGCCGGGCTAGCACATTCCCGATATGAGCTTGTTGGTGCGGAGGGTTCTGTATACACTTATATCGGCGACTGTGATGGTGTTGTATAGTCGAGATCCAGGAGTGAACAAGAAAACAATTTGTCGACTAGAGATTGTGCGTTGTACGGGTCGTGAGGGACGCAAAGGTGTCATCTAATGATGAGATGGCATCTTGCGTTTGTTCGAGTGTGTGGCGGGGCTAGGTGGGGGGCAGGTTTAGTCTTGTTAACTCGACTGCTGGATGTCGTTGCTAGTGTTCACTAAAGCGCACTCGGCTGATTGCGGAACCGGTAAACGGATGACCTGCAACGCGTGTCACGTGCGAAGTCTTTGGAAAGCCCGATGACAGTTTCCGCGGCACCTAGAATGAGTGGGCCATTATCTCGCAGGCTCTTTGTCAGCTTTTGAAAGATTTCGCGTTTAAGGGACTCGTCGAAGTAGATCAGCACGTTGCGGCAAAGGATTAAATCGAACTGTCCTAAGCCCGCAAATGAGTCTAGCAGATTCCACTGCTTCCAAGTGACTTGGTGACGCAGTTCGTCAATGACCTGCCAACTCGTGTCAACCTGTCGGAAGTACTTTAGTAAGAGTTGGATTGGTAGGCCGCGTTGAACCTCCATTTGCGAGTACAGACCGTTCTTGGCTCGTTCGAGTGCCTTGCTGTCAAGATCGGTTGCAACGACCTCGACTCGCCAACTATCCAATTGCGCAAAGTTCTCGGCTAGCATCATCAAAAGCGAATACGGTTCCTGACCCGTCGAACATGCTGCACACCAAATTCGGATGTGTCGATGAGTTGCTCGGTCCTGGATGATTTCAGGGATCAATGTGTCTTTGAGATCGTCAAACGGTTTCTTGTCCCGAAAGAACAGAGATTCGTTTGTGGTCATCGCCTCAACAACGGCGGTTGCTAATGGCGATGTTGAGGAACGGCGCAATTCCTTAACCAATGCAGAGATGTCTGCCAGGCCTTCACTTTGTGCAAGCGGGAGTAGTCTCGATTTAGCGAGGTACTCCTTCCCTTTAGGGAGAGTCAATCCAGACTGTTCACGAAGCCAACAGGACAGGAAGTCAAAATCTTGTGGTGTCATGGACAAACCTGGAGTCGTTCTGTGCGAAGAATATCCGCTGTGGAGTATGAAGTACCGACCGCAGTGACTGCTTGTTCGCGAACCAGCAGAATCGGCTGCCATCTTGCTGGCGAAGGGATTCGCCGGGACACATACGGTTGTGAAACTGCGTGTGGTTGATCGATGGCAGCATTCAGTCTCGCCTCGTTCAAAACGCGACGTATACACGATGGCTAGTTTGGCTAATCTGAATGCCGTTGGCGGCCTATGGCCTTCATCAAGCTAAGCCGTGTGTTCTCGTATTCGTAGGGACTACAACGCGATTGCTGCTTCCACTTTCTCGCGAATAACGTCTTCTGTGAAAGGCTTCATAACATATTCATCCGCTCCTGCTTGGATTGCAGTCGCGATCTGTGTGAACTCAGCCTCAGTCGTACACATCACAATCTTCGGTTGTTGGACGAGCGACTCGGCGCGAACAGCCTTTAGGAATGTGAGACCATCCATGACGGGCATGTTCCAGTCAAGCAGAATGAGTTCGATCTCGGGGTGACTATGCACGAGATCCAAGGCGACTTGACCATTTTCTGCCTCTAGAACGGTGTAGTCCATGGATTCCATGATTCGTCGACAGATCGATCGCACTGTACGCGCATCGTCGACTAGCAAGACGGTTGCCATTGGCGTTTCCAATCTACATGCGTTAGGGGAGTTTGAGTATTTATGTATTGCGCTAGAGTTGATTGTTGTCGGTCATCGCAATTCATCAGTTGTGGCATCGAAATCAGACTAGGTCTCGCACTGAGAGACTGTCTAGTTGATACGGAGCTTTGCGAGGAATTCGTCTGCGACGTTGTTGAGGGTTCCCGACTGATCATTCACCTGTTGGGCGACTTTTTGCATTTCACTGACGCGACGCCCGCTTTCCTCGGCGGCACTTGCGACCACGGTAATACTGCTGCTGACCTCCGCTGTGCCACGAGCGGCTTCAGCGACGTTCCGAGAGATTTCACTGGTAGCGGCGGTTTGTTCCTCGACCGCGCCAGCGATGGTCGTGGAGATCTCATTGATGCGTCGAATCGATTCGCCGATTGAAGTGATTGCCCCGATGGCTTCACCGCTACTCGTCTGAATAGCTGCGATCTTGTGGCTAATTTCTTCGGTCGCTTTCGCGGTTTGGCGGGCGAGTTCCTTGACTTCGTTGGCGACCACAGCGAAGCCTTTTCCAGCTTCGCCTGCACGAGCTGCTTCGATCGTTGCGTTTAAAGCGAGCAAGTTGGTTTGTTGTGCGATCGAGGTGATGACCTTGATCACTTCACCGATTTGCTTGCTCGCTCCTTCGAGCTCATTGATCGATGCGTTTGTTCGGTTGCTTTCGGAAACCGCTTGTTCAGTCATTCGCGATGCTTCTTGCACGTGGCGAGCAATTTCATCGATCGACTGGCTCAGTTCTTCAGCGGCTGCAGCGACGGTTTCAACGTTTTTCGAGGCTTGCTCACCTGCGGCTGCGGCAACTTCCGCTTTCTGTGAGGTTTCCTCGGATGTTTCCGCCATCGATTGGAAGTTGGTGTGGAGTGCGTTGGACGCTTCTGTAATCGATGAGGCAACCCCTTTGACATCACGTTCGAAGTCGTCGGCGAGTTGCACTTGTTGCGTGAGGACTGACCAAGTCACCATTGGGCCGACGTATTCACCGTCTTCGTCGTAGACCGCAGAGACGAGCAAGTCCAAAGTCTCCGGCCCCAATTTGACCTTTGCACGGTGTGGCAAGTTGGAAGGGTCAGCAAGCAATCGTCGTTGCATCTCCGGTTGTTTGTGGAAGATGTCAATTGAATTGCCAACGAGCTCGTCGACTGGTTTGGGAAGGAGGTGCTGCAGTTCTTGCAGTTTTTTCCGAGTGGCGGTGTTGATGTAGTTGAGCTGGAGGTCTTTGCCCGCCAGCATGACGTTGATGGGCATTTGTTCGATGGCCGATTTGATTCGGCTAGCTTCCTTCCGACTCTCGACGAGAGCTGTGACATCGGTTGCGAACTTGACGACCTTGCACAGTTTGCCAGTCGCATCATGGATGGGATTGTAGCTTGCAGAGATCCAAATCACTTCGCCGGCTTTTGTGATCCGCTTGAATTCACCAGCGAAGGATTCCCCGTTTCGGAGTCGTTCCCAGAACTGCCGGTACTCCGCGGAAACTCGGTATGCTTGGTCGACGAACATTTCGTGGTGCTGTCCTTGGATTTCGTTCAACCGATAACCCAAGACGCTCAAGAAATTGTCATTGGCGGTCAGGATGGTTCCGTCCAGGTCGAACTGAATCACGGCCTGCGTGCGGCTGACAGCTTCGATCTGGCCTTCCAGATCCACCGTTTTTTCGCTGAGTTCGACTTGCTGAGTGGTTTCTTGCAGTGTCAGCATTCGGCCCGTGGGGCGACCGTTGGAATCGTGTAGGTTGACCACCGAGACGTCGAAGTGGCGTTGACCAATTTGCGAATGGACCGTGCTTGAACGGTCGGAATTCACGTGTTCCCGAAGACCTGGCATTGTTTCTCGTATCAGCGACCAGGAACCGTGACGGAGCGTTTCCGTGCGAACATCGAGTTCCGCTGAAAGTGATTGAAATAGTTTCTCGCTGGCAGTGTTGAAGCAGAGAACAGCCCCGTCCGCATCGAAAATGATCGTGGGCGTCGTCGATTGTTCCAACGCCAACGCCATCAAACTTGTGTTGGTTTGTTGAGTCGATGAACCAGCGGCAGCATTCATTGCGGAATCGATTTGAGATGGAGTCATAGATTCGGAAGTCCAGTCGAGAGAGGGAGGGGCGATTTCGGAGGTCGGGTGAGATTCGTGACCCGACGAGTTGTGTACGGTTTCTGGAACGGTCTTGGCAGCGGTAAGCTGGGAGTGAGCCGCTGCAATCATCGTGTCTGCGACAGCGGTGTAAGCTTCGGACCAGGCGTTTTGTAGCTCGGCGTTCCAATGGTCGCCGGCAACATCGGCTAGCACTTCCAGCAGAACGCTGCCGACATCGGCGTAGTCGTCGTCCGAAACTCCCCACTGCATGTGGCGAACGCCGAGGTCACCCAAGTACCGTTCGAGCGCTTCGGGTTGGTCGAGCCAACGGACGATCAAAACCAACGCTTGCCCGAGTTTCTGGCGTTGATCGATGAGATCAGCCCCCGCGAACAACGGCATTAACGTCGGTTGTTGCTCGAACAACCGTTCGTAAAAAAGTTTTGTGATGTGATCGAGTTGCCCACGCAAAAGTGCGAAGGAATCTCGTAGTAGACCGACGGCCAATCCCATGAATACTAGCCCTTTCGCCGATCGAGAATGCAAGAGATATCCAGCACGACAAGCAGTGCGTCTTCCAGGCGTAGCACACCTCGCAGCACACCGCGTCGGGATGCGGCAAGCGAGTGTGGAACGGGGTCCATGCGTGTCTTGCCCACATCGACAACTTCGCCAACTTCATCGACGAGAAGACTGAACCATTCGTCGCGGTAGCGAACCACAACGTTCATTGGTTCCTTGTCTCCCTCGAGAGGGGCAAGATCGAAGTACGTGCGAAGATCGACAGCCGTCACGATTTGCCCACGTAAGTTGAGCAATCCCGCGATGTCCGGCGGCGCTTTGGGAGTCTTGGCGATTCTTTGTGGATTGAGCACTTCTTGAACCACAGTAACTGGGACGCCGTATAAATCGTCGGCGACCCGGAAAGTCACATACTGTTGTGAGACATGCGACGTGGTATTGCTCGACGGTACTGTTGGAGCGGTAGTCGTCATGCAGAGATCCTTTCCTGGCTGCCCTGAGTTTCGCAGAGACGGCGAATCGTCGAGACGAGTGCGGTGGGGTCAAACTTTCGCAGCGTAGCATCGTACCCCGCGTCTTTGGCTCGATTCTCCAAGTCGGTTTCTTGAAGAGCCGTCATTGCGATCAGTTTCGTTGACTTGAGTTCCGGTCGGACTCGACAAGCATTCGCAAACTGGAATCCATCCATTGAAGGCATTTCAAGATCGCTCACGATGATCTGGAACCGCTCCCCACGATCGATCCGCCCGATGGCATCATCCCCTGCTCCGCACGCCACCACTTCGTACCCCTGAGACTCTAAGGTGGTTGTGATGAGCTGACGGAAGAAGATGGAATCATCGACCACAAGCACTCTCGGAAGCGATTTCCGCTTGACGTCGGCGTACCATTCGGGGTTGGCCTGGTTGATGTAGTAGTGGGTATCGATGACATCGACAGCTTGCCCACCAAGAATTGCTGTGCCGAGGACACCGGGTTGATTGGCATTCATGTGCATCGTGAGGCGTTCTTCGATGATGTCGCGAATGCCCTGCACCATCAGGCCCATCGAATTATTGCCTTCACTGAAGACAATAACGGGTTGAATGTTCGTGCTGCTCTCCACGCTGGATGTGCCATCGATGGTCAACAGCGGCAGAAGTTGATCGCGGTATTGCACAACCTTCCTGCGACCGGCCGTTTCGATTTGTTCTTTGGGAATTTCTTCCAGACGTGCAACGAGAGACAACGGCACACCCATCGTGCGATTGTCACCGGCATTAAACAGAAGGACGTTCGTTGGTTCGGGACCGTGAGAGTCGGAGAGTTCGTGATTGAGGTTGTCGTTGGACGGCAGCCCACCGTTTTGATTCGCGATTCCGGCGATATCCAGAATCATGATGACGCGGCCATCACCCAGAATGGTTGTGCCCTGATAAATATCGATGTGTTTGAGAAGGGAGCCAACCGGCTTTACGACAATTTCTTCAGTATCGAAGACCTGAGAAACAAGAATGCCAAATTGGTCTTCTCCGACCTGAACAACGGCGATATTGGCTTCCTCGGTCGATCGGTGACCGTCTTCAAGTCCGACAATTTCGTGGAGCGGAATCAACGGCAGCAGCCGATCGCGGAGGCGGTAGAACTCGTGGTTTCGAATTCGTTCGATCTTCCGCAGATCGGATGAGGACAATCGCACCAATTCCACGACACCGAGTTGCGGAATCGCAAAACTTTCCCCCCCGGCTTCCACGATCAATGCCGATATAATCGCGAGCGTCAGCGGAATTTTGATTTTGATGGTCGTGCCTCGACCGGCTTGTGACGTCAGTTCGATGGTCCCGCCGATTTTCTCGATCTGCGTCTTGACCACGTCCATTCCCACCCCGCGTCCGGACACCGAACTAATCTTCTCGGCGGTCGAAAAACCGGGATGAAAGATGAACTGCATCAAGTCCGCTTCGCTGCGGAGTTCGGCGTCGGCTTCGGAAATGAGTCCCTGCCGGATGGCTTTTTCCCGGACTTTGTCGACCGCGATTCCGCGTCCATCGTCATCAATTCGGATGATGACGTGACCGCCCTCATGGTACGCTTTGAGGTGAATGCGACCGGTTTCGGGTTTGCCGAGTTGTTCACGTTCCTGTGGCGATTCAATCCCGTGATCAGCGGAATTCCGCACCATATGCGTGAGCGGATCTTTGATGGCATCGAGAACCGTACGATCCAACTCCGTCTCGGCACCGTAGAGTTCGAGGTCAATCTGCTTTTCCGTGACGTTCGCCAAGTCACGAACCAACCGCGGAAGTTTATTCCACGCATTGCCAATTGGCTGCATCCGCGTTTTCATCACTCCTTCTTGCAAATGAGTGGTCACGCGGTTGAGTTGAGCCACGGGAGTGGCATATCGAGATTCCTCATCGCCTCGTGTGAGTTGCAGGAGCTGGTTACGAGTCAGAACCAATTCCCCGACGAGGTTCATGAGGTGGTCCAACACTTGCACATCAATTCGAATGGAAAGTTCCGACGTGCGTGCCGTTTCGTCCCAACCTTTCGACTGTTGTTCCTTTGAAGGAGCCGGTTTATTCGCTGGTTCACTTGGTTTCGGTGGGGCACTCGGTCCGGGCGTTGGCTCTGGATTGGCTGAGGGCACCGCAGCGGCGGCGTTGACCGGTTCGGGGTCTGGCGTTGGGATTGGTGCGTCTATCGGCGCCGGTTCGGTATCGACGGAGTTTTCCGGCTCGTCTGGTTCCGGTGTGGCCAATTCCGGAGCCTCCGGCGTGTCGGCAGTGGCTGGTTCCGGAGTTTCCGGCTTTGAGAATGATTGAGGAACTGATGCCAACAAGTCGAGCTTATGAATCAGACGCTTGTCATCGCCGTCATCCTCGGCTCCGGTCATCTCGATCGAATCCAGCAGTTCCTTCGTGCGATCGACGGCTTCGAGCACGAGGGAAATCGCATCCGGCGTGACGGGCAATGCTCGGCTTCGCATCTGCCCGAGGACGTTCTCCGCGGAGTGAGCCACGCTTTCCAACTTCGGCAACCCAAGAAAACCGCAGGTGCCTTTGATGGTGTGAATCGTTCGGAAAATGCTCGCGATCAGGTCGGTATCGGTGGGGCGTTTTTCGAGTTGAACGATCTCAGAATCGAGTTGCCCTAGGTTCTCCCAGCTTTCTGCAAGAAACTCTTTTACAATGTCATCGGTCATGCTGGAGAGATCCTTTTCGGCGTACCAAAAACAGGTCGCGAACGTGTCGCTCTATCTATTTTCGGCTGAAAATGTATCCAGCTTGACTAGGTTTTCTTGAGGATTTGCGGGAGATACGGGTCATGGGCAGACACTGACGAATACTTCGGGGAAGTACGGCGAAAAAGTCGCTTTTCGCTGGTTTTCGCTCAGAATCTGAGAACGAATTTGCACTCTGAGAAATACGTGCTCGGGCGGGTGTGCTCGTTGACCACGACAGCGTCAACTAGGGGCCGATAGCCAAGCGTAGTGGAACTTCCAAACCATGTTGCTCCATCAGGGCGGCGTTACGCAGAACGCGATGCGTGGGACCGTCGGCGTGAATTTCGCCCGCATCCAAAATTAGAACCCGGGAGCAGTGTAGAACGACGAAGTCCAAATCGTGAGTGGCAATTAGTTGGGTTCCCGCATACGCATCTAAATGTGAGATCAGAGAGCGACGCGCTCGTGGATCGAGATTGCTCGTCGGTTCATCGAGTACCAGAATCGACGGCTGACATGCCAACACCCCTGCCAAGCCGACGCGTTTGCGTTCGCCATCACTCAGCCTCATTGTGCTCCGGCGTTCGAAGCCCGCAAGTCCCACTTGTTCCAGACTCACACGCACACGCTCGTGGACCTCTTCCTTTGATAAACCCAGGTTTAGCGGCCCAAACGCGACATCCTCGGCCACAGTTGGGCAGAATAATTGATCATCGGGGTCTTGGAACAGGAAACCAACTTGCTGACGTACCGATGGCAGTGTGTCACGGTTGACTGGCTGTCCATGAATGGAGACCGAGACAGTTCCAGTACCGGTCGCATGAGTCCGCGGCAATAACCCGTTCAAATGCATCAGCAACGTCGATTTGCCCGCACCGCTCGGTCCGACCAACCCAACGCGTTCGCCAGGTTGCAAAACGAAACTGATCTCCCGCAGAGTCGGCGGTCCACCGGCATAACGGAAAGAAAGTTCACTCACACATACGGCGGGGGCCGGTGTGGGTGAAGTATCTGAGGAGGGACCGGTCATGCGGTGGTAACACTCGGTGGTCTAGCGTGAGGTGAGTCGGCAGGATTCCACACTATCCTACCGGTCAGCTCGAGCGTTGTGAAAGGATTTGTTCGGGCCGATGTCGTTGAGTGTTCGGTGTCGTCCATCCCACCCGCGAGCGCACATCGAGTCGTGAACGCGTTCGGCACGCGTCAATGCTCGAACGAGCAACATCCCGATGAGTTGGACCGAGAGTCGCCAGCGAGCAAACAGCGGGCGTGGATTGACCGTTCGGGCCGCACGAGCGGTTTGCATGCGTTCCAGTTCTTCCCAAAGAACAAAGAGGTACCGATACGACAGCACAAGCACGCTCAAAAGCAACTCGGGCACATGGAATTGCCGAAACGTTTGGATCAACTCGTCAAACGAGACAACGCGCGTTAGCCAGAGTGCGGCTAAAAACGAGATCAGCCCACGAAACGCAATCGCAGCGGCTAATTCACCACCGCTGCGAAATCCCTGAGAGAACGGCAACGAAATTGCTAACAGACCTAGAAAGGGCAGGAAAACGGCAAGCCGACGTCCCAAGTACGACAGCGGTGTTTCGGCAAACGCATGAGCCGCCCAAAGAATCGCCAACAGCATTCCATGGAACGGCCAGTAACCGATCGGCACGGTCAATCCCGCGACGATGATCATTAGGCAGAACCCGACTCGCCAAATGGGAGATGAATTTGAACGCGACGGTGAGAACTCGTTCACGCCGATCTACTTTCCGACTGCGATCCAACGGACTCTGCTTCGAGTTGCATTCGAGAACGGATCGAGCGTGCAAACAGAAACGCTGCGACCGCGACGGTCAATGTGCCAAGCATACCCGCGAGCGAAACCGAAACTCGTTGCCACCACGGTGACCGATTCCAACCGGCAAACGGCGACGGAATTGCATAGTCGCTGAGGACAAATCCCGGTCCATCATCCGCTTGATCGATAAAACCACGCGACTCGGCAACCGCTTCCAATCCGTCCGGAGCGGACGATGCAAACGGTGCAAGAAAAGCGGCAACCGTCATTGCCACAACAAGACCCGCCATCACGATCTGTGTGAAACTTGAATGCGGGCGAAACGTTGGTTCGTCTCGCTCGAGCAAGTCCGGACGTTGGGTGAGCGCGAAACTGACAATTCCGCCGGTGATCAACGCCTCACCAATTCCGATCAGTGAATGGACGGAAACCATCATGGAAAACACTCGGCCCAAGTCGAACTCGGTTCGATCGACCGAGAACCCAAGTTCCAAGCAGAACAGCATCGCCGCCGCCATCACCGTCAACCAAGAGGCAACAACCGCACCCACGACTGTGCCCACCGCACGATCCCGAATCAATCGCCGCACGATGGTGTAAACGCCATACCCGCCCCATGTGCCGATCACGGCCATGTTCAGTACGTTCGCCCCCATCGCCAGCAGACCGCCGTCGCTGAATAATAGGGCTTGCATGGCGACGACGATCGTCACGGCAATGCATCCAGCCCAGGGGCCGAGCAAAACCGCCGCGAGAACTCCGCCCATCAAGTGACCGGACACCGCTGGCACGCCGAGAAACGCAATTGGGACTCGGAAGTTCACCATCTGACCGGCGAAAATGAATGCCGCCGTCATCCCAGTGAGGGCCACGGTTCGTTCGGCGATTTGGTCCCGCAAACGGATGACGCTCCAACCCACTGCCGCGATCGAGGCTGCTCCGGCTGCTGCGCAAACTTCCGGAGCCAAAAATCCATCGGGAATATGCATTCACGTACTCACAAAATTCGTTCAAACGTTCGATTGACGCGAATCGCGTCGTTCCAGCACTCTATTCCCTGCCAATGGGCATTGCAATTCGAGTGAAACCTTCTACCGTGGAAAATCAAGATCGATGGTCGATCTCATCAAGCCCGCGTGGTCGGTTGAGTAGGAACGAAGAGGAACGTGTGGGAATGTCGGATGATGCCAACTTGGAGGTGATGCGTCGCCTGCGGAACACACCTGCGATCTTCACCGATCTTGCCAACGCAACCGGCAACGAATTGCAACGACAAAAGCAACTGCGAAGTCAGTACGATGACGAAGTCGTGCGGGCAGCCTTGAGCCTATCGGAACTCCGCGAACGCGGCAGCCGCAAGTTTTCGCGAGCTGACCGGATGTGGTTTGATCGCGTTGGACTGGAGCAAGCCACCCCGGAAGAAGTCGCCCGTCACAAAGCCCAACGTTTCGATGGACCCGTTTGGGACCTGTGTTGTGGGATTGGTGGTGACTCCATCGCGTTGGCCGAACGAAACGATGTGAATGCAGTCGACTTGAATCCGGCGGCGTGTTTACGAACTGAGTGGAACGCGGACGTTTACGGCGTTGCGGATCGGATCACCACGCGAACCGCCGATGTGAACGAGATTTGGGAAGATGCGGTTGCCTCGGGGGATTGGATTCACGTCGATCCGGATCGGCGTGTTGGTCGAAAGCGGTCTTTGCGAATCGAAGACGGCCAACCGGACCTGGATGCATTGATTGATCTCATCCATCATGGTCGCGGTGGAGCAGTGAAACTGAGTCCGGCGTCGAACTTTGTCGGCAAGTTTCCAACTGCGGAGATCGAACTCATCAGTCTTCATGGCGAATGCAAAGAAGCGACGGTGTGGTTTGGCGAACTCGGCGAACCGAGTTTGTGGCGGGCAACGGCCCTGCCCTCCGGTGAGTCAATCTGTGGTGACCCGCTCGATGCTTGGGCGGAGTTGAACTCCCTAGGTGAATACTTGTTTGACCCAGATCCAGCCGTTGTTCGGGCCGGTTTGGTTTCGTTGTTGGCCGAGCAACTCGAAATCTCTCGACTGGACGATGCCGACGAATACCTCACCGCAGATCGCCAGGTTTCCTCGCCGTTTTTGCGGACGTATCGGGTCGTGGCGGAATTGCCGAACAATGATCGCACCTTGCGAAAGTTCGTGCGAGAGGCGAACTACGGCCAAGTCGAAATCAAGTGCCGACATGTTCCCGTCCAAGCGGACGCGGTTCGCCGAAAACTTCCGCTTGGTGACGGTCCGATGGCGAGTCTCATTTACGCCAAGATCGCTGGGCGAACGAAAATCGTGATCGCCCAGCGTATTGATCCCGCCGAGACTACTTCGACTGCATCAACGTCTTGATTTCCGCATCGGACAACGCTCGATCGAATACGGCGATTTCGTCGAGTCGGCCTTCCCAATTGTCCTCATTGGCTGCGTGACCAGCGAAGAAGATTGTTTCAAACCCGGTGCCGAGTTTCGTTGATGATTCCGTGGTGATCTCCGGCTCGTCTGCGTTGTTGAGAAAGACGCGAATCTTTCCATCCTTGCAAACGAGGACGACATGATTCCACGTCCAGCGTTCGATTTCTTGTTTGCCGGTCGCAATCTCAGTGCGGTCGGTATCTCCGGAGTGAAGAATCAACCGGCCGGGGTTGTTGTCCTGACCACCAAGACCGAGATGAATTCCGGGAGAATCCGCCAGGAACTCATGTCCGCGGGAGAGAATCCATCCGGTCATGGCTCGGGCGTCGGTGGGCATTCCGTTCCAAATCCAGAGTGAAATTGACCAGTCACCTTGCAACTCCGGTAACCGTGTACGAAGCCGCCCGCCAGCGAAATGAGCGGCGCGATTGAGATCGTCACCTTTGGTGAATTCTGGCTCGGTAGGGCCATCGAGGAAGAAGGCCACACGCGGTTCGTAGAACCCATCGTGGTGATTCTGAGTCGCATCGACGGCGACCGGTCCGGACATATCCGCAAGATGCCAGTACGCAAGCGGCTTCATATCTGAGATCGCCTTGCTCGCCGTGCCGATGGTTGGTGCATAAGGTTTTCTCGGTTCGCCGGTAACTTGCTCGAGCAGTTGTAATCCGGCAGCAACGACCTTGGGCTCCGCGGTTACTTCCAAGCCCGCCGAACGTGCCGCCCAGGTGTTGTAGCCACCGAGCACGTGTTGTTCTGGCGGCGGGATGTAGCCGTCCCCACCATTCGCCAATTCAATGACCATGGTGGACTCGAACGGCGACTGCAATTTGAACTTCAACCCAGTCAAGGCATATGTTTCCGTGGGAGTCGTCACAATGGCGATTTTCCCAATTCGGAGCGCCTGCACCACGATTTTTGTTTCCTGCATCTCGTGGAGAAAGAGTTGTTCGCGGGCATAAATTTCGTCTTGGGTTTTGGGGAGTCGATCCCCGATTCCGTCGACGATTTTCTGTGACCACTCCAGAAGTTGCTCGTTCGGCACACGATATTTGACCGGAATACGGGTTTCCGCCATCGCGAGTTTTTCGGGGGAGTGATATTCGATTTCTTCGTATGCGGCGACGGCTCGATCGAGCAGAGCCGACGTGTATTCTTCGATTGGGACCTGCTCGTACTTTGAGGGATTTCGATAGTCGCGGCGCCAAATATCACCACTGCATCCATGAGACATCAGCCCAACGAACGGCGGGTGCTCGTCGGAATCGGTGCTTGCGATTCGCTCTTTCAATCCGTCGCAGAACAGTCCAAAGTAATCCGGATGCAACGCGGGAACGCCACTGAAATAGTGCATCGAAAAATTCCCCAGCACGGCAATCGGTCGACCGTCTAGTGATTGGAACGAAATCATTGCGAGTTCGGGATCTTCCGGGCCGGATTCGCCAGTGACAACGTCGGGATTGCGACCGGCGTGCATGTTCGCTTGAACGGTGGGGTTGCCGAACGGGTCCGCATCGACACGATCGGAACGACGAATCCATCGCCGAAGGGCCGTGAATTCGTTGGCATCGCAACTGCCCCATCCGACTTGAGCCGGTTCGAGATTTGCCTGAGCGGCGGCAATGGCCTCGACAAGTTTCTGGCGAAGGAACGGCACGTAGTTGGAATCAGCGGGGGTTCCCAGGGCTCCCATGCTTGAGGGGGCCGTATGCGTATGCGTGGCTGAGATCAGAACGTGATCCGCGGCAATGCCCGTCTTGACGGTCGCCAAGGCTTTGGCATCGTCGAGAAGCGATTGGGGCATCATGCAACTGTCGACCACGACAATGGCCAATTGTCTCGAATCATTCTTGAGAACAAGGGCCCGAGCGTTAACCGCCTTCACGACCGTTTCCGTGCTCCGACTGGTCATGCCACCGTTGACAAGAACAGGGAACAGGTCCGGCACAACGTTGACAATCGCGGCACCGGCTTGGAATTCGGCATGGGCACTCGTCGCACTCGAGGCCATCGCGATAACACTCAGAATCAAGGACAAAAACCACTTCATGAACCAATCCTTATTGTCTCTCAGAAAAAACAGCGAACGCCGATGCGTTGCCATTCTGTCGAAGTCCTCCGTGAATGTGTAGCGTGGCTTGGCACAATCTTTCCCATTACGGGCGGGCATTCACGAAGTCGGTTTACCGGCCGCGATTTGCGTCTCCCATTGATCCAAGAATCGTTCCAGGTTGTTCAGTTCGTCGATGTTGAGTTCTTCATGACCGAAACGGACCCGGTAAAACGCATCAGCCACGGGATCGAACAGCGGTCCCGGAATTGACTTCCAATCGACAGACTCATATCGACTTTGCACGAACCGAGCGAATTCGCGTTGTGTTTGGCTGGGGTGGCGTTTGAAACCGGCTTTCGCACTCAGACGCCGAAAACGTTCGTAGAACGCGATTTGTCGTTCCGCGTGACGTGAAGCCAATCGGCGATCTCGAAACTGCTTGAGCAGCGTCCGCCCGATCCAACGTCCTAACGCGACAACCCCGACCAATCCCAGCAAAAGGAAAAACGAAATTGCTCCGCCTTCCCAGCTGAACCATCGGCGAGGAGACATGACAATATCGCGAATTCGCCGAAGATGGTTTCCGGCATTGGTCCAAAGACTGCGGATTTGAATGCCCAGCCACAAGGCCGTTTCTTTGACTGGTGATAGCAGACTGCGTTGTTGAATTTCGTTCAAGTTCACAATGTACCGAGACCAAAAGTTCTTCATCCCAGCCTGGAAGCGTGACCAACCGGATGTCTCGCCGCCGATCTCGTTGACACTTGCCGACCGCAGGTTGGAGGGGGTCGGATCGTAAAGTCGCCATTCACCGTCGATGAACGCCTCCACCCACACGTGGGCATGACGCTCTTGCACAAGAGCATGGCCGGAATACTCGTCCACTTCGACACCCTTGAAACCACTCACCAAGCGAGCCGGAATGTGAACGGCTCTCAGCATCAACGCCAATGCGGAACCGAAATACTCGCAGTGACCGACTTTCCGAGCGAAGAGGAAGTCTTCGATGGGGTCGTCACGTGGATCGCTGATCCGTGCATTGAGCGTGTAGCCGAATTCCCCCGAGTCACGCAGGTAGTGCAAGATTCGATCGGCTCGCTCGCGGGGGCTGGGATTCTCGGCGGCTGGTTCGTTTTGTCCGTTGGTATCGTTATTGGAAGTCTGATTCCCGTTGTCGGGCTGATACCCACTTTTTTCGCGTGCCAATTCTTGAAGACGCGTCAGCTCTGTCGGCACCTGCACATACCACTTATTCAACTTCGACGTTTGTTCGTGGCGTCGCTCGGAAAACTCGTTGCCGTGCAACCGTGGCTCTTTGGAAGGAACCGGTCGTGGAGAGAGAAGTGTGTACTGAATTTGGGATTTCGGATTCCGCTGCGACTCCGGCAGACGGAGCATCATGGTGCGATCGTCTCGTGAAATGGAATCATCCATGTTGTCGAGTTTGCCACCAATGATCGGGGCGATACCGAATAGGATTTCTTTATCGACCGGTTCCAACAAAATTTCCTGGCGGATGGACCCCGGTTCGGGCAATAGAGGATTCCGCAAAACGCTTGGCTGAAACGATCGTCCACGGGTTCGGTTCTTCCAGCGTCCTCGTTGGTATTCGTCGAGCACCGAGCCGCGAAAATAGGGTTCGTCGTATCCGATGGTTTGAGCGTACCGTTCGATGTCGAGTTCCCGATCGGTCCCGTTTTCGAACAGTCGGATTTCCATCACTCTCTTGTTGCTCTCGAGAATGTCACCAAGGTCACCCAGTTGAATTTCCCGGGCGAAACCGGTTGTTAGTTGGTCGTTGGAGTTGACTTTCTTTCCCGATCCCCAAATCTCCTGGTTGCGGGGCACGATGAGAAACAATACGAACGCCATCATCAGCGAAGCGGCTCCCATCCCCAAGTTCCCAAGCGTGAATCGCGTTGTGATCCAGTTCCGAGACGGGTCTCGCTGAACCGATCCAGTCACGGTGCTTGGACGGTGCAATTCATGCAGGAGTTCAGCGGTCGGTGTGGAGTTGAGGGGTTTGGCTTTTTCCGTGGGAACCGTAGAGACTCGGTCGGCAAAGTCGAATTCCTGGTGGCTCGTGTAGAGCGAGAACACTGTGAGTGTCCACACGGACGCGAACATGAAACAGACCAGCATCACACCGTAGATTGGAGCTTCCGTCAGGACGGCACCCACCGCGGCTTGGCCGACACTCAGGGCGCAGAGCGACCAGAAATGACGTTGAGTTTTCCGCTGAAGCAGCACAATCCACGTCAGATAGACCAGAAAGTGAGCCAGAGATAGGAGACGTGCTTCGTTGTCACCGGTGACCAATGCCCAGGTCGAAACCAGCACGGCGATCGTGCCACCGGCGTTGCCGATCCAAGTGGGAAGGTCGAACCGTTCCCAGCGTTCCACGAGGAAAAACGCAGCCAACGCGATCGGCACGGTCAGGGTTTGGGGCGGGAGCGAAGTTTTCGTGCCCTCCGCGACAAGCAACATCACCGCAGAGAATGCGACGTGGCCGTAAACGCTGTACTGGAGAACGGTCAGCAGTCGCTGAGCGGACCAACCAGCCATTCCTGATTTGAGCATCGTCGTTTCACCTGTTCCAAAATTTGCTCATCACCCTCTCCCATTGACTAGCGAGAGTTCGTTTCAGTTTGGTGAAGGCGTCCGGTTTGGTCCACTGTCTCCAAGCAAATTGCCGAAGAACTTTGGTAATTTCGTCGCGGACGTGTTCGTTTCTGGTCCGCTGCCAGGTCTCGGCCAACTCCCGACCGGCTCGGTTCGTGCCGATCCAACTCAGAAGATGAACGCACCGTAACTGTCGCAAGCGGTCGGCTTTCTGATGCCGGATGGTCTCCGAAGACCGCGAATCGCCGAGCAACAACAGCAGACGGTTCAACCGACGTTGGGATTCGACCGATCGTTTTTCCCGACTCGCCCGCTGCAACGCCGATTCCGCCAGCACCCCGAATTGCCGTAACGACCAAGAGGCGTGTGCACGGATTTGATACTCTGGGTGGTCGAGTTCCGTAATCAATCGGGAAATCGTGGCACGACCATCCGGCGGGTTTCGCATGATTCGGTAGAAGGTTTCGGGATGTCTTTTCAATGTTGCGATCGCGGACCAAACATTTTGCGGCGTATCGGATTCACTGAGTTGTTGCCAGAGCATCACAATTTCGTCGGTCTTTGTGAGGTCCTGGCTTCCTTCGTCACGGACTTGGACCAAGGATGGATCAAACAAATTCCAAACGAATCCCCGTCCGCTACTGTCCACACTGACGAACGTCATCGAATCGGACAGAAATTGGATCGACGACACCGTGGCGGTATGTCCTGGCAATCGTAAACCGACGTGATGGCTGTATTCCTCAACGACGGACAACGAGTTGTCTTGTTGCGTGATGACAATGAGACTTTCGTCTGGCGACCACGCCATTGCGGGGCGATCGGGAAATTGTTGTTGTTCTCCGAATTGCGATTTGGTTTCTCCGTTGGTGATCATCAACCGATAACCGGTTCCGTACTCGGTCGCTGCGACAATTTCCCGTGAAGATGGTGACAATTGCAGCCCGGTTATCCGACTGGCCATTCGGCGTTTCCAGGTCAATTCGCCGGTGGCAACGTCCCAGCAGTACAACCGTCCGAATCGTGTGCTGAACAACCACCGAGAATCGGGACTAAATTGAAGTTGGTCCGCTTGAACTTGGTGATCAACTCGCCATGCCCTACTGGAATTACCGAGTGAGGTGATCCAAATAGGCGTCGTGTTTCGTGTCGACGCGATCAACTTTCCCGATTGATCAACTGCGCTGGGCGACTCGACCTGAGCAAGTTCTTCCGAAATATCTCCCTGACGCGACCAACGAACTACTCTGTTCCGCGTTGTCGCAACGATATGGGTGGAAGTGAGTGTGACCGAGACGATTGGTTCTGGTTTGCCGTTGTTTTCGAGGTGAAAACTTTGCAACCGTTGACCGTTGGAACAATCGAAGGTTTGAACTTTGCCATCCGATGTTCCGCAGAATGCGATCACGGGATTCTTCGTCTCATCGAGTGTCAAGCACGTGAAGCCGACACTGTCGGCGGCTTGAAACCGTGTGATGCAACCGGCGGGAAGGTTTGGGGGTGGAGCGGCGTGTGAGGGGCGAGAAACCCCGAGAACCAGTAATCCGAGGCAGACAATCTGGGACAATCGTCGTGCTGCTGAAGTGAGTCGGTGGGGAGTTGAAGTTTCCATCAACCTGGCCTGGCCACCATGCGGTAAAGTGAGCTAGACACGAAAGAGCCACCCGCGAGCGCAAGGGCAACTCTTTCGGTCCAACTGCTGAAACGTTGAGCAGACCGGAACGATCTACCCACTAGATTCAAGCTTCGATCTCGTATCCCTTGCGTTGCTCACGAGCCTGCATGCTCTGAGCTTGCTCGTCGCCGACGATCATTTCGGATTCCGGATCCCATTTGATCGGGCGACCGAGTCGGATGGCGATGTTGGCCAAATGGCACGCCGTCATCGCACGGTGGTGGGAATGGACATCACTGATGGGCTGTTCACGGACGCGGGTGCATTCGAAGAAGTTCTTCATATGGGCGTTGTTGCCGCCGGGTTCACGGCCCTTGTAAACCTCTTTCATCAACCCCTCGGGCAGCGGGTTCTTTTTCAGCTCATCGACGGGAGCCCCAACGATCTTGCCGCGATTGACCAAGAATCGGCCTTCGGTCCCTTCAAACATGATTCCGTTGCCGAAACCGAGGTCGTCCGCACTATTGCGGATGTGCATCTCCACACCGTCGGCGAATCGCTCGATGACATGGAATGACAACGCAACATTGTAGCGGTCATCTTGTACGGGCATGCCGTCTTTGAGATCAACCGCGTGCTTGGCGGCGACTGGTTCGATTTCCGTCGGGCCGGAATCATCCATGCCGAGTCCCCACATGGCGATATCCACGTGATGGGCACCCCAGTCGGTCATTTTGCCGCCGGAGTACTCGTACCACCAACGGAACTCATAGTGACACCGCGTCTTGCCCCATCGTCCGCCCTTCTTGTAGCGATAATCCACGAGCGGCGCTTGGCCGAGCCATTTTTCCCAATTCAACGTTTTCGGAACATCGGCTTTCGGAATCGGTCCACTGTCGCTGACACCACCGATCGCACAGGTGACTTTTTTGATGTCACCGATTCGCTTGTCCCGCAGCATCGCGACGGCTTGCAGGAATCGCAGACCCATTTCGCTGCGTTGTTGCGTGCCGACTTGGAACACGCGATTCGTTTCCTCCAAGACACGACGGATTTGTTTGCCTTCGTCGATTGTGAGCGTCAGCGGTTTTTCACAATACACATCTTTCCCGGCTTTCATCGCTTCGATGGCGATTTTCGAATGCCAATGGTCAGGCGTGACGATGGTGACGACGTCGATTTTGTCGTTATCGAGAATCTTTTGGTAATCCTCGAAGACTTCGACCTCCGTCTTCCGTCCTTTCTTGCCTTGAATATCCTTGACCCGTTTCGCACCACTTTCGGCGTGTGCGGAATCGACATCCGCCACGGCCACACAGTCAGCGAACTGCATCGCATTTGGGCCAACGGCTCCCCAACGGCTTCCTGTCCCGATACAACCCAACACGGGGCGTTCGTTCGGGCTATTTTGATTCCACGCATTCGCGGCCTGCACTGGGAACCAAAACGGCACACTCGCGGCACCGGCGGCGGCAGCCGACGTTTTCAAGAAGTCGCGACGTTGTAGGTGTTGAGATGCCAAGGGACCCTCCTCGAGAATTGATTGTAGAGACAGGTGTGGGAAAGGCTTTGATTCGTTCAGTCTAAACGCCCAAGAGACCGAATGGCAAACGAGTCGCAAATTCTCGGTCAGGGTTCCGGGCCATCCGGGGATAGGACGCTGAAAAACTTTTTTCAAAAACTTTCGAAAAAGAGCGAACCAAATTGAAAGATTGGCCCTCTGCGACAGTACAAGACGATGGCTGACGTTTCATCTGCGTTCGCCTTTCGTGTATAACTTTGATTACTGCTCGTCGCGGACGAGCTCATTCTTGTCCGGGAATCCGCCGCAAAGGTGCGGATATCCCATGAGGAATTGTCCTCAATTCGTTTCCTTCGGCTGCGGGGGGTGAGACCGCCCGCAGGAGGTCGTGTGATGTTGCGGAAGAATCTCAATCTCGATTCCGTCGCCCTTCTCGTTAACCATCGGTTCGCCGGTGTTGTAGCGAAGGTAGATGCCGCCGTCATTAACGCCGTCCTGCCGCGAATTATGCGCCAATGGCAAATTCGCTTACGCAGCTGGTTATGTGGGAAACGGCTATTGCATCCCGAGTTTGTCGGTTGTTGTCCGACAGGCGAGACGAAACCCAGCGGCTGGGGTGGTACCACATCAGGTATCGGCACCCAGTCTGAACGGAGTTCGTCATTCGGTTCCTTCGCATCGAGTTCGCCGGCGAGTTGCTATCAGCAGCCAATAGCGAGTTATCAATGCGGGACCATGCAACCCGGGAATGCAATGATGATGTGTGAACTGCCAAACACCCTCGCCGGGTAACCGCCAGCACAACACATCCAAGCCGTTTCTGGCTGCCACTCCTGGTCAATGATCGCCTGGGAGTGGGCATTCTCCGTTGCTCGTCGTCTCCGACGGTGCTGGGTCGCGTCGTGTTTCCATCTTCACGACGTCCTAGTTCCAAGGCCCGACGATGGTCGCGTTCGTGAACCGTCACGAATTGCGGACCCGCACGGACAACCAGCCAGCGTTTTTGCCCATGACATATCCGGATCTGCCACGTGGGGTTTTAGATACCGCCCCGGCAGACCGTCACCAGAGGAAACGCAGACACAATGGACGAAGAACAAATGATCTCGCTGGTCCAACGAGCCCAGGTTGGTGAACGGGAAGCCTTGGGCGAATTGGTCACGCAATTTGAACCGACCGTCTACGCGATCGTGTTTCGTCGATTGCGAAACCACGCCGAAGCGGTGGAAGTCACTCAGGACGTGTTCATTCAGGCGATGCGAAAACTCGATCAATTGCGAGAGCCGGAACGGTTCGCGGGTTGGTTGCGACGGATCGCTGTCCGAATGAGCATCAACCGGGCCGTTCGTCGACCGAACGAAACCGCATGTGCTCCGGAAACCTTCGGTGCCCTCACCGGCGAACCGGAAACGCCTTTGGATGGCTTGATGAAAACCGAGCGAGCCTCCGAAGTCCGGAATAGTCTAGATCGAATGCGGGATTTGGACCGTCAGACATTGTTGGCGTTCTACTTCGAGGGGCAATCCTTGAAGCAGATGAGCGATCAATTCGACAGCCCAATTGGAACGATCAAACGACGATTGCACACCGCTCGTAATCGACTCAAAGAGATGTTGACCGAAATGCAATCGGCGTAGTCGATAATCCTTAACCCCTTCCGCAGCCCCCGAGTATGTTTACTCGGGGGCTGTTTTTGTGGACTCGTGATGTTAGTTGCGGTGTTTTGTGTAATTGCACATGTGTTGCAGTGTCGATAGCGATTGTTTATTCTATCGCATTGCGTATACCCAGCGTTGCAAGGAGCCGCCATGACTGCCCGTTCACTCTCCAATCTTTCTGGAATTGTCCTTTCAATTGCCTGCATTATTCACTGCATCCTTATGCCGGTGTTGTTGACCAGTTTGCCGAGTTGGGGACTGTCGTCGCTCGCAAGCCCGTGGTTTCACAAGTCGATGGCTTTGTTAGGAATTGCCGTTGGCGTTTTGACGCTTGTTCCCGGATGGAAGCAGCATCGTCGAACGGCTGTCCTGCTGTGGGCGGGGTGTGGACTGCTGGTGATGAACTACTCCGCGTTCCTGGGTGATGAATGTTGCCAGATTCCGGAGACGTCCGTTGCTTCCGCGGCAGGGGCGTGTTGCCACGATGCGTGTTGTGCGGCGACGCCCGTTGAGGAGTCAGACGACGACATGCAAATGGCGAGTGTGCCGTATTGGGGCTGGTTGTGGCAGCATCCGACGGTGTTGGGAGCCGCCTGTTTGGCCTGGGCTCACCGTTTGAACGGGGGCTGCGTTCGCAAATGTTGCCAAAGCGATTGTAATTCGGTCACACCACTGGATGCGGCGGTCTGACTCTGATCAAGCACGCTCCGCTTATGCGGGTTGTAATGCGGTTCGCGAATTTGACCTGCCTGAAATCCAAGAGTGGCCGATACTTCTTTTCACAACGGTGTGTGTCGATGGCGGTCCAATGCCTGTCGAAACCTGGGACATTGGAGAGAGTTCGGTATTAAGGGTTAGAATTCGAGTTTTTCGGACTGAGCAATCTGGGCGAACTCTTTCTGCTTGACCGGCGAAAAACGTGTGGCATACACTTAATACAAGACGCAAAGCCTCGTCCAATCGAGTTGCGCTTGGTCAAGAGTTGGACCGGTTTCAGTCCAGCGACGAAGAATCCCCTCGAATTCACTCAGATATCAACCGGCAGGGAACCCGATGCATACTCTCGGCAAGGTTTTGCTGTGGCTCAACGTCATCGGCGCGGTCGGTGCGTGCGTGCTGACAGCAAAACTGTTTGACGTACGAAACTCTTGGGCGGAAAAGGTCGAGAAAGCCCAAGACGATGTGGCCGCGAACGAGAAGACGTTGGCCGAAAGTGAAGAAGAATTTCAACTGTTGAAAAGCCAGCTTCACGATCTTTCTATCGGCTGGGGCAACACTTGGTATCCGGTCCAGGTGAACATCAATCCACAAGGTCAGATGTTTGCTCAGGTTGGACGATTGCAAGGTTTGGGGACACCGGGAGCCGGTGTCGATGCCAACACCCCGTTGCCGATCGTGCACGCCTTCATGACGATCAATAATGGCACCGAATCCCGCTACGTCGGTGTGTTCCAAGCCGTTCAAGTCGATGATAACCAAGCTCAATTCGAGCCGTTGTGGAAAGTCGAGCCGGAAGACCTCGCGGGTGTCCAACCCAGCGGCGAATGGCGATTGCGATCCGAAATTCCTGCGCGATTCACCAGCGAGTTGACACGCTTGCGTACCGATCGCGTGACAGCACTCCGGGCACGGCAAGACAAACTGCGGCAGTTGCAAGCCCAGACCGCTCAGGTCGATGACGCCAAAACAATCTTGCAAAACCGCGTCGATCAGCTTGAAGGTAAAGACGACGATCCTGGTTTGGTCGCCATGTTGGCCGATGAAGAAGAAAAGCGGAACGCGGAACTGTTCGAATTGGACGCGATTCGTCGCCAGATCAAACAAGCGGATGACAAGATCGCGAATCTGATCGAGCAACTCGAATCGCTCGAACAGCAAGTCGCCAGCAATTCGGCTGCTCCCGCATCGAATTAGCATCAAATCAATGGCCGGTTGTCTCACACTGGCCATTCCCGACTTCCGCTTTGCTTGAGCGACTGCATCGTGAATGGACTTCAAAGATGCCTCAGATTCGCACGTCGAGCGGCCATCGTTGCCGTCATGTTGGCCTATCTTGGAATGTCGCTTTGGTTTCTTGGACGACATGCAGTCGGTGATTCGGCCAGTGGACCGGTCCCCTACCTCTTCACTTGGGACATGTTCCCGAACTATCCGTCATGGTCTGCCCGGCGAATCGCTTTGGTCGAAACACAGAGCGGACAGTATTTTCAGATCCTACCGAGTCGACGTCAGCAATACCGTCGTGGTAGCGAGAAAACACACAGTCGGCTCGATCTTCCCCGTAACGACGATGCGTTGCGACAGGCAGCCGAAGTCGCCCTGGCCGACTTCCGAAGTTCATCGGCATCCTCGGACGATCCACCGACATATGTGTTTCTCTTGGAACAATTTTGGCCGGTGAGATTCAATCTTCCGGACGATCTCTACGAAGCCGCGTATGGGACCGAGAATCCACGTCGGAAATCGTGGCGGATCGTCGATGAGTCGGCTGTCGGGCCGAATGGGGAGTTGGAATGGCTGCCTCGTCCGTGACAGGATTCCTATTCGCCGTGGAAAGTCCGCGTCCGCGTGCCCTGATGCGAATCGGTTTGGCTGCCGTGTTGCTTTGGGAGTTCTCACGGAAATGGCCGGCCACGATCGAATTGTATTCCGTTGCCGGGAATGTCAGAGCGTTTCCCGGATTTCCCGAGATAACGCTTTTCGCATCAACCACAGTGGTGTTGCACACGCTGTTGCTTGTCTCGTTGGTGGCGGTGGCGGTCGGTTGGTGGACGCGGTTCAATCTGATTCTCTCCGCGACATTGGTGCTCGGTTTCGTATTTCAGGATGCGATTTCAACGCTCACTAAGTACAACGCGATTGCCATTCATCTGTTCGTGTTTCTGGCGTTCACGCAGTCGGGGGCTGTTTGGTCGGTTGATGCTTGGTTGCGACGGCGATGGTTGTCCGCCGTGCCCCTGTCACCCGTGTGGCCCCGACGGTTGATGCAACTTCTGGTCTGTGGTGTGTATTGGGGGGCGGCGATCACGAAAATCCGCCTGCCCGACTTCGCCACCGGAGACTTGCTGGAGTTCTCGCTACTCGACGACGCCTACGGCGGCACATACCTGGGCCATTGGTTGGCGGTGCATCCCACATGGCTCATGATCGGAAGCCTACTGACGGTCTTCTATGAAGTCATGTTTCCGGTGCTCGTTTGGATTCCTCAACTGCGACGAGTGATGCTGTGTTGCGGTATTTGGTTCCACGCGTCGCTGTGGGGCACGATGCATCTGGAGATTTTCTCGCCATTAATGATGGTCGCCCTGTCCGCTTTTTTGAACGAGCAGGATTTGATGTGGCTCCGTGGACGTCAGCCGACGAACGCGACCTCGATTCCGGATCGGTCGTCTGATCGAAAGCGATTTTTGGCGGTCTCTGCGAGTTTTGCGGCGTTTGTGATGGTCGCTGGTCTTGTGGTGGCCTATGGATTGCACTGGCAGAGAAAACACAAGTTCGAAGACTTCTTCGGTCAGCCGAATGCCTCTGAATTTCGCGAGATTGACGCCGACGACGCGGTGACGATGATCGACGCTTACGAGCCCGATTACGCGGACTATGTGCACCGCGTCGAGGTTGGTCATCGGATGGGGCATCGTCACGTTTTCGGTGATGAGGCTACGTTCACGCACGGTGAGGTCGTCACAATCATGGTGCGATTTGCCCAACCGCATCCGAGATTCATTCTCGATTGGAAGCTCTTTCCGCCGCAAGCTGATGGGAAAACGCCGGACGAAACAACCACCGCCCATTTCTCCCGACAGCTTGAGTCAACGCACGCATACAGCAGCATCGGCTTTCGGCTCGAAGACGATTTCCCACCGGGCCGGTATCTCATTCGCTTCACGCTTCGCGAACACTACACAGCTCCGGAATTGATCCGGGAAATCCCCTTCGAACTCGTGAAACAGTAAATCAACGAGTCGAGGTCTCTTTCAGCCACGCCTCGACATTTTGTTCCAGCACATCAAGGGTGACCGCTCCGTTCCGAAGAACGACGTCGTGAAATTCGCGGATGTCGAATTCGTCGCCAAGTTCCTGTTCAGCCCGTTTGCGAAGTTCGCTGATGCGGATTTCGCCAATCTTGTACGCCAACGCCTGGCCTGGCCAAGCGATGTAACGATCGACTTCGTTGACGATATCCAGTTCCGTTTTCGCCGTGTTCTCTTTGAACAAATCGATGGCATCCTGGCGAGTCCATTTCAGGGAATGCATCCCGGTGTCCACGACCAAGCGAATCGCCCGCCACATCTCATAGGTAAGTTGACCAAAACGGGAATACGGGTCCTCATACATGCCGAGTTCATATCCCAGCTTCTCGCCGTACAAGGCCCAACCTTCGACGAACGCGGTGTATCCACCATAGCGACGAAACTCCGGCAACGCCCCACGTTCCATCGCCAGCGCGATTTGCAAGTGGTGCCCAGGCACGGATTCGTGAAGCGAGAGTGCTTCCATTTCGTAAGTGGGCCGCACTTCCGGTTTGTAAAGATTCACAAAGTACGTGCCGGGTCGGCGGCCATCGGCGGACGGCGGCCGATAGTATGCCGTTGTGGTGTCCGGAGCGATGTGGGCGGGGATCGCTTCGATTCCATACGGGATTCGTGGCAGTTTCTTGAACAGTTTCGGCAACTCCGGATCAATCCGCCGACACACCGCCTGATAAGCTTCCAACAGTTCGTTTGGGGAATTGGTGTAGAACTTTTCGTCGGTGCGGAGATGCGTGAGGAACTCCGCGAACGTGCCTTCCCAACCAACTTCCTTAACGATCGTTTCCATCTCCGCACGAATTCGCTTCACTTCCTTCAATCCGATGTCGTGAATCTCTTGCGGTGTGAGTTCCGTTGTTGTGAACTTTCGAGCGCGTTGGGCGTAGAATTCCTGTCCTAGCGGAATCTGCCAAACGCCAACTCGGTCGAAACATGCGGGGAGGTATTCATCGGTGAAGAACGTGAGCATCTTCTCATAAGCCGGGACAACCGCTGTGCGGATTGCGGTCTGAGCTTGGGTGCGAAGACGTTGTTGTTCGGCCGCCGGAATAGATTTCGGGAACTTGCGGAATGGTTTGTAGAACAGACTTTTAGTCGGATCCTCGACGATTTGTCGTTCGATCTGGTGTGGCACACGCTCCATCACAATACGGGCGTGAACGATGTTCAATTCGATACCACGTTGCATGAGGACAATGGTCTGATCCATATAGGTCAGCATGCCATTCATGCGGGCAATCCAGTCTTCGTAGTCCTTGACGGTCTCGAAACGAAGTGCGTCTGCCGTCGAACTGGCGTCTTGAATGCCATCGCGTTGCGTGAGCGGAACCAAATGCCACCGATACTTCCACGCATCCACGCTATCTTGGTATTCCCGCTGAAACAGCCGATAGTTGATGCGGTCTTCGGGCGATAGTTTGTTTGGGTCGATGGTTTTCAACCGCTTGAGTACCGAGACCTCATATTTGTGGTATTCCTCGAGCGATTCCAGTGAGACATCCCGCCATTGATCGTTGTACCGCAAGTCGCCCAAATCCGAGGCGAACGTGGGAAACTCGCGTAGCGTGCGTTCCCAGGTCTCTTCGAACAACGCATGCAGTTTGCTGGTTGCAACCTCGTCTTCGGCAGAGGTGACAGACGAATACGCAAGAATTGCGTACGCAGCGAAGACGATGATCGGTAATCTCAGATTCTTGTATTTCCGCACGTTGTTCGTCTCACATTCAGATTGATGATCGTAGTGGAACCTAGGCGGCCCGATGTCTAGGATACTGCAATTGTCAAAGCGTGGCGAATGATACTCAATGAAAATGATGCCTGGAGTCGAAACCTCTCATGATCGAAGTCAACAACGTCACGCGGATTCATCATCGAGGGGATACCGAAGTCCAAGCGTTACGGGGATTGAGTTGTGAGATCGCCGAGGGATCGTTCACATTCATCGTGGGACCATCGGGGAGTGGGAAAAGTACGTTACTGTATTTGCTCGGGGCACTCGACGAACCCACTTCGGGGGAGATTCGTGTCCGCGGACGTGTGCTCTCGGAGATGGAACCGGCCGAACGCGATGAATACCGCCGCACGGAAGTGGGATTCATCTTCCAAAGTTTCAATCTGATGAAAACGATGGACGCCGTCGAAAACGTATTGATGCCGTTCTTGCCACGTGGGATCACGTCCGAACTTCGCGAACGCGCTCGAACCCTGCTGAAGCAAGTCGGGCTGGAACATCGACTCGATCACACACCGAACCAACTGTCCGGCGGCGAACAGCAACGTGTCGCGATTGCCCGAGCACTGCTGAAAGACCCTCAAATCGTGCTCGCCGATGAACCGACCGGCGAACTTGATAGCCAAACCGGAGCCGAGATTTTCGGATACCTACGGAAACTCCACCGGGAACAGCAAGCCACCGTCGTCGTCGTGACACACGATCAACGGTACATCGAAGACGGCGATCGAGTGCTCCGTGTCCGCGATGGGAAGATCGACACACACGCGGAAAACCCGGTAAATACCGTCTAGAATGTCGGTTTTGTTCGTTTGTTCATCATTTTTGTCGCTCGACTTGGTGGGAAAACCCGTATAATGGGGCACCATGCGGCTTGAACAATTGATTGACCACTTTGAACATTCACCAGCAGTTCGCCTTCTGCGGGCTCAGAATGCGCCGTATGTCGTTCAATTTCTTTCCGATCAATTCCGAAGTGGCGGCCGAATTGTCATTCCCCATTCGGACCTGTTAGCGGCACTCCGGAGTTTTCAAGACTCAATTCCCAAAGCCTTCGGTGACAAAGCCGAAGTATACCTAGCGGATTGGTGCTCCAACGAAAAACGGTGGCTGAGACGGACGTTAGACTTCGACCGTTCCGAACCACATTATCAACTCACACCGGTAACGGAAGCCGTTTTCGAGTTCCTCGAACGTACCATGGACACCACGGGGAACTTTGTCGGACCGGAAACTCGATTGACCCATATCGTCGAGACCTTGGAAGAACTCGTGGTCGGCTCGTCGCCGGATCCCACCGTTCACATTGAACATCTCGAAGCCGAACGCGACCGGATCGACGAACAGATTCGGTATCTCAAAACTGCCGAGCAACCCGTCGAGTGGTCGGATAGCCGAATTCGAGAACAGTTCTCATGGGCGGTGACCGTGTTCAAGGAACTTCAGCGGGATTTCCGGGTTGTCGAAGAGCGTTTCCGGGAGATTGCCCGTGATGTGCAGCAGCGGCAAATCCAGGGGTGGGGGTCCCGCAGCGGGATTCTGGAAGATGCTCTCTCCGCTGAGGATTCGCTCCGCCAGGACGAACACGGAGCCAGTTTCTTCGCGTTTTTTCGCCTGATCCAAACGCCGGACCAGCAAGAACGATTGCGTTCGCTCGTGGGCGAATTGAAACGCATGCCAAGTTTGGCCGACGCGAAGCACGAAGTGGAAACGCTGCGGCAAATCGTGCCGGTGTTGCTCGCGGAAGCCAACCAGGTCATGCAGACCGAGCGACGTTTGTCAGCGAGTCTCCGGCGACTGCTCGATCAACGTAGCGGCCGTGAACACCAGCAGCTCACGGAGTTGTTGCAGGAGATCAAAGGTTTGGTGGTCGAACTCAAAGACGAGCCGCTCGAAGACGTGTTCTATCTGGAAATCGACGAGTCGATCCCACTGTCTTCACCCACCAGTCGCATGTTCTGGACGCCACCGCCGACATTTGAAGTCGTCGATTTGGTCGATTCCGTGCTTGACTCGCAGGCGGTGCAAAAGCAGTTTGAATCGTTCACGCGGATGCAACGTATTGATTTCGCAGCTCTGCGGCAGACGATTCGGCAAACCGTCAAAGATGACGGTCCCACCACACTCGCGGAATTGTTGGTTGAGCATCCTCCGACTGGTGGTGTGTTGGACGTGTTGGCGTACCTGCAAATCGCCAATGACGACGGGCATACGATCGATTCGGAAAGCTCCGAAGACGTGGTGATCCAATTACCGGAAATTAATCGTCCTGTGAAGATCACCGTGCCGGAAGTCACCTTCGTTTCGCATAAGGAGTGGGATTAGTCATGGAGCCGGAAATTGAACTTCCCGCGTTTCGCGATTGGAATTTGGCTGCCGCGAAGCTGTTGCAAGGGCCGGTCTATCACGACGATCTCCCTGCCTGGGATGCCCTGCTCCGTCATCAGTCTCCATTGCAGAACTACCTAATCGCTTTGGGACTACGGCTGGTCGTGAATGAATCAGAAGGCTTTGCGTACGTGCGTCAGTGGGAAGCCGACGACGATGGCGATCTTCCCACCGGTTACGACAAGCTGCCGAAACTCTTTCGACGGACCCGGCTCAGTTATGATGCCACACTGTTGTGCGTGATACTCCGTGAGGAACTGCGGCGACTTGAGATCGAAGATCTTGACGGCGAACGCTGCCTGATTGCCACGGATCGAGTCTTTGACATTTGGAAATCATTCTTCACGCACGAATCGGACGAAGTTCGGCTGTCGCGGTCGCTCGAAACTTCGTTGAGCAAACTGGAAGACCTCAAGTTCATTCGCCGGTTGGATAAAGATGCGAATGAGTGGGAAATTCGGCGGATACTCAAAGCGCGGTTGTCGGTTGCGGAACTCGAAAAAATAAAAGCCCGGTTGCTGGCGGTTCAAGATCAGAAGGAGATCGAACGCGATCATGGTGATGACTAAAACAGAGGAACATCAAGTCGGCACACAACTCGGATATCGTCTCCATCATCTCGAACTGACCAACTGGGGAACCTTCGACAGCACCTCGGCGGCGAGTCGTGGATTGGTCTACCGCTTGGAACCCGACGGTCAAACGGGGCTTTTAATCGGTGAGAACGGCTCGGGAAAATCCACCTTGGTCGATGCCCTACTCACGCTTCTGGTTCGCCCAGCGGTTCGGAATTACAACGTCGCCGCCGGAGCCAAAAAGCGGGAACGCGACGAACGCACCTATATTCGCGGAGCGTACGATCGTCGCAGTCGTAGCGAAGACGGTGGCAGCGATGTGCAGTTCCTCCGACCCGACGGCAAACACTATTCCGTGCTGCTCGCATGCTTTCGGAATGCCCAATCCGAACGGGCCATCTCGATTGCTCAGGTCATGCACCTGAACGCTGACGGTCGCGTGGAAAAGATTTACTGCTTTGCGGATGCGGAAAAGTCGATTGCGACCGATTGCTCGGGGTTGAAGTCCAGTGGCAAGAAACTCCCGCTGCAACTGCAAGAACGCGGTTTTCGCACTACTCGGAATTTCAGTGAGTATCAGACTTGGTTTCAGAAAGCGACCGGGTTGCAACCGAAGGCGATGGACACCTTCAATCAGACCGTCGCCGTGAAAGACATCGAGCGGCTCAGCGATTTCATTCGCAACCACATGCTCGAACCCTCGCTGCATGGGGATCAGATCGACAAACTTCTCACGCACTACGATTTACTCGATCAGACTCACCAAAGTTTGATGCGTGTCCGCCAGCAAGCCGAACTTCTCGAACCCATCGAGGAACACGGCTCAAAATGGCGACGGCACACAATGCAACTCCACGATTTGCAGGAGATGATCGACGCCTCCAATCACTTCTTTCTCAAAAAGACCATCGAGGTCTTCGAACCGGCGGCCGCGGAACGACAACGGGAACTCGAATCGTTGCGACAGCAGAAAGAGGAGTTGGCTCAGTCGATTCGCGACGTGCAAGACGACGCCCGGCGATTGCAGAACCAAATCGAAAATGCTGGCAGTGATCGTCTTCGTGAAATCCCGTTTCTGGTGCGGTCGCATCGGTTGCAAGCCGACCGTGTGCGGGAAGCCAATCAAAAGTTTCATGCATCGCTCCAACGCATTGGTGTGATTGAGACTGTGTCCAACGCCGAGCAGTGGTCTTCCATTCAGAAACAGCTTCCCGGCATCAAAACCGAAACCGAACAACGATTAAGTCGGTCCAATGTCGACTACGAACAGCTCGTTCTGAAGCGAGCTGAAATTCGACGCCAAATGTCGGACATTCAATCCGAAGTCTCGGGAATGGACAGCCGTCGTGAGAACCTGCCGCTTGGTTTGGTGGAACTCCGGCAGCGAATTTGTGACGACCTCGGTTTGCCGATCGATGAATTGCGTTTCGCTGGGGAGTTAATGCGTGTCGCCGAAACCGAATCTGCATGGGAACCGAGCATCGAACTAGTTCTGCGGAGTTTCGCGTTAAGTTTGCTCGTTCCTGATCGGCACTACCGCACCGTCAGTAGTTACATCAACCAGAGGCGTCTTCGAAACTCCGCAGGTGCCGGACAACGGCTCGTTTATCTGCGAGTTGAACCGACACGCAGCTTGAAAACCGAACGGATTCCCAATGCAAAATCCCTGATCCGCAAACTCGAATTTCGCGAGGGGCATTCTCTGTTGCCTTGGTTGAAGGCTGAGTTGAAAAGCCGATTTGATTACCGCTGTTGCGATTCCATTGATGAATTCCAAGCCGCGTCGGGATTGGCGGTCACACAGGATCGGCACATCAAATCGGGTTCGGTTCGTCATACGAAAGACGATCGCAATTGGTCGGTCGATCGGCAGCGGTTCGTGCTCGGCTGGGACAACCGCGAGAAGCGGGTCTCATTGGTTGGCAGCATCGAAGAACTGGCATCCCAAGAGCAGGAACTAAATCGCCAGATCGCGGATATCGAATCGCAACGAACCAGTGATCGGTTGACACTCGCCGCCCTCACCGAGTTGCAAACGATTTACGATTTCCAAACGATCGATCCGACTGCTCACGACGACGCCATTCAACAACTCGAAGAAGAGCGTCAATCTCTGGAAAGCGGTAGTCATGAGGTCCGCTTGTTGCGGGATCGGTTGACCGAGTTGACCGACCGCGAGCATGCTCTCACCCGGCAGCGGGATGCGTTGAGCGTGCGGGAAGGTGAGTTGTCGCTCGAATGTCGGCAAGCCGATCAATTGATCGAAAATGCATATCGGCAATTGAAATCTCAGGACGAGTCCGAGTTCTCTCAGACGGCGTTGACGCACCTCGAAGAAGAAGTCGAGTCGGACCCGTTAACGGTGGAGAACTTCTTCACCCGCCGCGATGACCTGCAAAAACTGCAACTGTCCAACCGCCAGGAACTGCAAGAAGAACTCGAACCGATTCACGATGAGTTGGTGCGAATGATGGCGCGGTATCTGGCGAAATTTCCGCAAGAACGAGCGGACCTGCAGCCGTCGGCTCGGTATTTAGACCAGTTCAACGAGTTGCTCACATCGATCCGAGAGGAAGACCTGCCTCGGCATGAGGAACGCTTTCGTGGGCGACTCAATGACAAAGTCACGCGCGAACTAAGCCAACTGAACGCGGGTTTGCAGATGGAACGGGCGGCGATCGAGGGAAAGATTGACTTGCTGAATCAGTCGCTCCGCGAGTTGGAATACCGCACCGGCACGCACATGCAACTCGAAATGCGAAGCGTCCGTGATCCAGAAATCATCGAGTTTCAACAGACGCTCGCCGCCTGTCTGACCGATGCGTTCGACGACGATGCGAACGCAAACGAACGACGGTTCCTGAAGATCAAGGAACTCATTTCCCGATTGCGTGAAGAGGACCGATGGCGAAACAAAGTCATCGATGTGCGGCGTTGGTTCGACTTTGCAGCGCGGGAAACCGAGACCGAAACCGGGGCCGAACGCAGTTACTATGAAGACAGCACCGGCCAGTCCGGCGGGGAGAAAGCCAAACTCGCGTTCACGATTTTGGTGGCGTCGATCGCGTACCAGTACAACATCGATCCGTCCGCCGAAACGAGCGATCGGTTTCATTTTGTCGTCGTTGATGAAATGTTTTCAAAGGTCGACGACCGCTATTCTCAGTACGCGTTGAATTTGTTCGATCGGTTCGGTTTGCAACTTCTGATCGTCGCGCCGTTGGATGCGAAAGCTCGGGTGACGGATGGGTTCGTGAATCGGTATTTCCTGGTCACGAAAGATCAAGCCAGTCATTCACAGATTCACGCCATGACCGCCACCGAGTTTGATTCGCAGGTGCAACGCGATGTGATCGAGTCCGATTCTCGCTCTGCCACCGAACGCCTCCGGCGGCGACCGCGGTAGACACCAGTTCCGCATTCACCATACACGCTTGAGGTCGGGCCCGAATGAGGGCTACGATACACGAGATTGATCTTCGATTTTCTTGGGAATCTCGCATGCGTTGGGTTTGGCTCTCGGTGTTCTTGTGGCTGTTCGCATTTTCGGGGAGCGTCACGTTCGGTCAGGATGACGCACCGGCATCCGATGCCGAAAGCGAAAAACCAAATGCGGACGACGATGAAGAAAAACTGCCGCTCTACAGTGAAATGAAACTTCCGACCGCAGCGGAGTTTCTCTCGGAAACCCCGAAGGATTGGGTTCACCTCGAGACCGATGAAGTCATCGTCTCTGAACCCATCTATCCACGACCGGACACCATCGAAGAGCTGAAACGGCAGCAAGAGAAGATCAAGCAGGAGCGGGCCCGAACCAAACAGGAACGTGCCGACCGCGCGAAGCGATTGGAGGAATTGGAGTATGTGACCATCATTCTTCCTGATGGTGGTGAGGCACCGGAGTTCCGGTTGCATCCGCGTCACATTCAAGAAATCATCCATCACGAAGACCTTGTTCTGCGTCGAATCGACAAACTCATCAGCGAAAAGAACAGTAAGGACGCGTACAATTTGCTTGCGCATCTCGATCGTCGCGATCCAAACTGGGAAGGTTTGCAACGTCGGCATGATGGGGTGTTGCTCTTGGAAGCCAAACTCAAGTACGAAGCCGGCGAACCGGAATTGGCGTTGGTCTACCTTGAGGAGTTGTTCGATCGTGACCCACGTTTTCCAAACCTTAAAGAGCAACTGGGTGAGGCAACGGAAAGTCTGGTCAAGGCTGCGGTCGACAAAGACGATTTTCGCAAGGCACGTCACTACGTCGGTCGGCTGCATCGGCTCAATCCCGATCATCCTGTTGTGAAAGATTGGGAAGCGGATTTGCAAAAGCAAACAAGCGAGTTGTTCCCAGCGATCGAAGCCAAACAGGAAGCGGGCGATTATTCGCAGGCGGTGACCCTCGTTGAAGAAGCCGCACAAATCTGGCCACGAACGCCGGGTTTGCCAGCGTTGTATGGCAAATTGCAATCCCGCTGGCAACGTCTCACGGTCGGTGTCCGGCAACTTCCGGGAGAGTCGCCCGCTTACTTTCTACCGACACAAGCCGATCGCCGAGCCAATTACCTGAAGCGGTTGATGCTGTTCGAATTGGGACGCTTCGAGGAGCAACCCCAGTATGGAACTCGGTTCTTCGAACAATGGGAACCAACCGATTTGGGGCGGCGGATTGCGTTTCGGTTGCGTCCGCAAATGGCCACTTGGGAAAGTCGGGAGCCGGTGACCGCGCCACGTTTGGCGGATGCCCTGAGTCGGCGACTCGATCCCCAATCGTCGGCTTACGACGAACGGTTTGCAGACTACGTCGATTCCATCCGGATTCGCTCTCCGTTGGAGTTCGAAATCGCTTTGGCTCGTGTACCGTTGCGGATCGAGCCATTGTTCCATTTCCCACTTCCGGCGAGCCCAATCGATGAGGATCGCGAGTTCCTGTCTCGGCGTTTTGTCGAAGTTGAACGGAATGAGAATCTTGTTCGGTATCAGCGAGCCGTTCCGCAAAGCGATCTTCCATCGGACGCATATCGTGTGGCGGAAGTCGTCGAGAAGAAGTACACAGATGAGAACGAAGCCGTCCGCGATTTGGTTCGAGGCAACTTAACGATGCTCGCGCCCACACGGCATCAAGACTTGAACCGGTTGAATGCGACGAGCGAATTTGTTGTGGTTCCGATGGCGTTGCTGGTGACACATGTCTTGCAGTTCAATCCGCTTAGCAAACCGCTGCAACGTCGCGAACTTCGACGAGCATTGGCGTACTCAATTGGACGGCCACAGATTTTGCAAGACGTGTTTCTCGCCGGAGCCGACGCAAGACACGGCCGGATCGTTTCCGCGCCGTTTCCATCTGCACATACGGCTTACAATTCGTTGGTCGAACCACGAACCCAGGATTTGACGTTGGCGGTCGCGTTACGCTTGGCAGCGAAGAAGGCTATGAAGCAAGAGTTGCCCAAGCTCAAGATGATTTGCGAACCCGACGCCAACATTCGGAAGGCGGCCGAAATCTTGGTAGCCGATTGGAAGCGTACGGGAATCAATGTGGAACTGATTGATCCCAGTCAGCCGGTGCGACAGGATTCGCTCGATTGGGATATCGTTTATCGCACGGCATCCATTGCTGATCCACTCACAGAGTTGTGGCCATTCGTGACGCTCGATGAGCATGTGCGAGTTTCCTCATTGAAACATTTGCCGGATTGGCTGCGACGGGAGTTCTTGGAATTGGATACGGTGTCTGATCGGCAAACGGCACTCGCTCGGTTGCGTCGAATGCACCGCTTGCTGCAATCGGAAGTGTTGATCATCCCACTTTGGGAGATTGACGAATTTCTGGCATTCCGTCGCGATGTGCAAGGCTTCCTGCCGTCCCCGCTCACGCCGTATCAGAACATTGAACAATGGACGATTCGCCGCAAACTACCGGCCGCTTGGCCTGATTGACGGCATCTCAGACCCTTCTTGTGTGATTTCATGCTGACGAACTCTTTGAGATATCTCTGCCTGCTCACGCTGTGCGTCGCGCTGCCTGTGCACGCCGCCGACGTCGAGCGATTCGAAAAGATTCCGTACACTGGCTTCGTCGATGTGTTCTTTTCGGGCTCGCGTGACTTGGTTCCGTCGGTCGCATCGGACGTGTTGGCGGAATTGCAGGACCGAGTCGACGAGAACGTTGGAAACTCGTGGAACGCGACTGTTTCGTCCAAGAAACTTCCGATGTTCGCCAGCCGATCGGGGTTGCAGCGAATGGACGTTGCAACGGCATTGTCGATGCAGGGCGAAAAAACCGATCAATTCGAGAAGCGTTTTTTCGTGGGAATCGCTCGTTCGAAAGCAGCCTGGGAAATCTCCGTTCGTGAATGGGACACCCTCTCGCAAACATTGGGGCCAACCAAGTCAGCGAGTGTGCGGGATTTGTCGGCCAGTCCACCGGTCATTTACGATCTCATGGGGGACGTGTTTCGTCCCATCGTGGAACTTGGGGAAGTCGATCTGGGAACTCGCGCGGTCGCATTCACCTTGAAAGCGGGGGCGTTCACCCCTCCGGAAATGATCGAGGATTCCACGACCGATCCGCTTCGAGCGCAGGTGCATCCCAATGACGTGATCTTGCCATTCATTCAATACCGCAACCGGGATGGTTCGTTGCGGAAGAACCAGTTTCTACCGTGGACTTATCTCGTGGTGGATGGTGTCGAGCGTGGTCGCGGGGTGAGCCATTTCGTTTCCGGAATTCGCGTGCCGTTGGGCAGTGCCCAGAGTAAACGTGTTCGCACCTACGGTTTGGCGGTGAAGCCGTTGTTTCCGCAATCGGCGTTGCAACTTCGGCTACGACGAAACAACGATCGTCGATTGGCTGCCCACGATGTGACTGTCGCGACCTCCGCCAGACTTGCGACCGAACCGGAGACGAAACTTGCGGACTTGTTTACCGACCGCAGCGGAACGGTCGAGATTCCCGTTTTTCAAGCGGCTCGGATCGTGTGGATTTACATCAAGAGCGGCCAACAACTTCTCGCGAAACTGCCCTATGCACCCGGTTTGGAAGAGTTCGCAACCGTCGATTTGCCGGATGACGGTGTGCGTTTGGAAGTTGAGGGGGATATCGATCAGCTGAAAAGCCGACTCGTCGATGTCGTCGCTCGTCGTGCGGCGGCGACCATTCGGGCACGAGCACTCGCCAAAGCGAACAATTGGAAAGGCGTCGATCGTGAATTGAAGACGCTGCAAGAATTGCCCACCCGGGCCGATTTGCAAGCCGACCTCACGCAAATTCGCCTTCCACGTCTGGAACGGGCCCGCAAGCAACGCAACAATGTGGCCGTCCGAAAAATCCAAAAGCAATGCGATGAAATTAGCCTGTTGATCGATCGCTATCTCGACCCGCAGAAAGTCCGAGAATTCGTCGAAGAGATCAACGGCTTGCGACCAGAGTAGTGACCGCGCGGACTTGTGGACGGGTGGCATCCGTTGTGGGCGATCTGTTACCTTTGGCGAGCGAATTTGGTTTATCGCCGGAGAATGTCTTGATGAAGTCGCGCTCTTGTTGTTGGTCGGTTTTCTATTGCGGGGTTGGTCTTCTCCTGACTGGAGCAGTCTTCGCTCAGTCACCAGAATTGATCGCCCCAACCAAGCCACTTTCACCAGCGGAGCAACGTAAGAAGTTTCATCTCCCACCCGGTTTCGAGATTCAATTGGTGGCCAGTGAGCCGACGATTGGGCAGCCGATGAATCTCAATTTCGATGCTGCCGGTCGGTTGTGGGTCACGCACTCGGTCGAGTACCCCTACCCCGTGGAGATGCCCGGTGTCGAGCCGCGAGACGCCCGTTTCGGCAAACCGGGGACACCCCCACCCCGCGATCGGCTGACGATCTTTTCCGGCATCGGCACCGATGGCCAACCGAAGAAGCATTCGGTTTTCGCGACGAAGTTGAACATCCCGATTGGTAACGTTCCCGTCGATGACGGTGCGATTGTCTTCAGCATCCCGAACATTTGGTTCTGCCCGGATGCCGATGGCAACCTCAATGCGGACTCGCGGAAGAAACTTTATGGCCAGTTCGGCAACGTCGACACGCACGGCATGGCAAACAGTTTTACACGGTGGATCGACGGTTGGATCTACGGATGTCACGGGTTTCGGAACACGTCGCGAATTACGGATGGTGAGGGTCTCGTCACCGAAATGAATTCCGGCAACACGTACCGCTTTCGCGAAGACGGTTCGAAGTTCGAGCAATGGACGTGGGGGCAGGTGAATCCGTTCGGCTTGACGTTCGACGAATTCGGCAACATCTACACCGCCGATTGCCATTCCAAACCGCTCACGCAACTGATTCGCGGGGCGTACTATTCGAGTTTCGGCAAGCCGCACGATGGGCTGGGGTTTGGGCCCGACATGATCAATCACAATCATGGTTCAACCGGGATTTGTGGACCGGCGTTTTATGCCGCCGATCAATTCCCCAAGGACTATCGGCAGAATTTGTTTCTCTGCAACCCGGTGACGGGACGGGTTCACCGCGATAAGTTGAAGTGGCATGGTTCCACGCCCGAAGTTGACACGCAACCCGATTTCATCACCTGCGATGATCCGTGGTTTCGGCCCGTCGATTGCCAAGTGGGACCCGATGGAGCGTTGTATGTGGCCGACTTCTACAACGCGATCATTGGTCATTACGAGGTTCCGCTTAACAACCCTCGGCGGGACCGCACACACGGTCGCGTTTGGCGAATCGTGTACACCGGTGAGAATGCTGAGCCGTTGACGAGTGACTCAAGTTTGAAGAAAGGTCTTCCGCACCTCTGGCAAGAACTGGCCGGGGCGAATTTGGTGAGACGCACGCTCGCCACCAACGAGATCGTTGGAGTTCACGCAAGCGAGGCCGTTCCGTTTGTGCAAGCACGAATCCTCACGGCGATGTCACCGACCCAACGTGCCCATGCCGCCTGGATTCTTTTTCGGCTTGATGGTCTGACGAAGGAAATTCGGAGTCGATTGGCCAACGATCCGTCGGAAA
This sequence comes from Thalassoroseus pseudoceratinae, assembly GCF_011634775.1. Taxonomy (NCBI): domain Bacteria; kingdom Pseudomonadati; phylum Planctomycetota; class Planctomycetia; order Planctomycetales; family Planctomycetaceae; genus Thalassoroseus; species Thalassoroseus pseudoceratinae. Next base: position 1,062,473 of record NZ_JAALXT010000001.1, on the reverse strand, counting down.
TCGTGCGGACACACTTGGCGAGAATTTTGGCAGAGACAACGGATTGGGACGACTCAGTTCGTTCGTTGGCCCGTCAATTGTTGCGGGACGAGAATCCGCATGTGCAACGAGCGGCGGCGGAAGCGATGGGAAGACACCCGCATCTTCAAAATTTCCGACCGCTTCACGAGTCATTGTTGGGAGCATCGCCGACGGATACTCATCTCGTGCATGCAATTCGAATTGCCTTGCGGAATCAGCTTCAGCAAGACGACATCAGCACTGCACTGTTGAACGATGGCAATGTCGGAGAGGACTTGCTCATTGCGGAACTGTGTTTCGCCGTGCCGTCGCAACCTGCAACGCGATTGATCGCACGACATTTGAAAGCCGTGCCAGACTCGGAACTCAATTTAAACACGGCATTGCAGCAAATCGCTCGGTATGGAGATCCTGAAACGTTGGCAGGTTTGCAACCCGTGATTCAACAACGGTTCGCCGATTGGCCGAGCAAGCAATATCAACATCTGATTGCGATTCACGACGGACTTCGGAATACCGGCCGCAAGGTCGATCATCGGCTGCGAGATTGGGCACTCGAACTGGCAACCAGGGTTTTGCAGCAACCAAAACCAATCGTCTGGAGACGGCTGCCACCATCGAAAGAACGAACGACAGAAAACGGGTGGCCGATCGGTCATCGTCCGTCGTCGGACAACCAACCGGCGACGTTGCTGAGTAGTTTTCCGTTGGGCGAGCAGTATACCGGACGATTGCGGTCGACTGTGTTTACGATGCCCGAGACGCTCGAATTCTTTCTCGCCGGACACCGTGGGTTTCCCGATCGCAAAGCTCACGACAAGAACTACATTCAGTTGCGTGACGCTCAGATGGACGTTGTCTTGGAGCGGGCTTTCCCACCTCGCAATGATACGGCTCAGAAGGTCGTTTGGTCGTCTCAAGACGTGGTTGGCAAACGGGTCTACTTGGAGATCGTCGATGGTGATGATGCTTCCGCATATGCCTGGTTGGCTGCCGGTCGATTCTCGTGGGAACCTCTGAATCCGACCGAAAACGAAGCGTCTGTTTCCGTGGTGGAGTTAACTCGGCGGTTTCGGCTCGAAGAAATGGTGCCATCGGCTCGGGCCGTCCTTCGCGACGACACCCGACGCGTGGACGAGCAGGTACGGGCGGCACGCGTTTTGTTGGCGTTGCATCCGGACTCACGATGGTCGGCGTTGCTGAGTGTGGTTGGAAGCCCGCAGGTTTCGGAGGAGTTGCGAACGGAAATTCTCAACCGATTCTTGGACTCGGATGAACATCAGTCTGCCAGTGATGATGTGGAGAGGCTGCTGAAACTGGCCATGCAATTGGCGTCGGGGACTCGACAACGCGAATTGGCGGAAACGCTGACTGCGGACGCGAACGGCACGAAAACACTGTTGGACTTGGTGGCCGACGGTCGGGCGTCGCCGCGTCTATTGGTTCGTCCGGAAGTTCGTCAGAAGATTTTGGCACACAAAAACAACGATTTCGCGGAGCGACTGCAATCGCTCATCAAGCGAGTTCCGAAAGAAGATGAGCGGTTGGTCGGTGTCATTGCGGACCGTGCTCGTGGATTCCAGGAAGCGACACCGGATGCCAAGCACGGTGCGGAAGTCTTTCGCAAGAACTGTGCGGCTTGCCATCGGATCGGCCAAGAGGGGGCGTTGATCGGTCCGCAATTGGACGGCGTGGGAATTCGAGGGGTGACGCGTCTACTTGAAGATATTCTCGACCCCAATCGCAATGTCGATGCCGCCTTCCGAAGTGAAACGCTGGCATTGGACTCCGGACAAATTCGCACCGGGTTATTTCGCCGCACCGAGGATGCAACTCTGATATTTGCCGATAACAAAGGAAAAGAGTTTTCCGTGCGGAAGTCGGAAATTCTGGAACGGGTTCGGTCGCAGTTGTCGTTGATGCCAAGCAACTGGGAGGAAAGTCTCACTCCTACCGATCTCAATGATTTGTTAGGGTATCTTTTAGAACAACGGGCTAAGCCCACGATTTCGAGTCCGTCAGTGGAGCGGTGAGAATTCAAAACACCTGGAACGGTCTGTGAGAGATGACAAATCCCGGCGAGATTCAGCAGATCGAACAACTGCTGGTCCAGAAATACAACTACCCGACGATGTTGGCCACTGAGGCCGCTAAACGAGCCTCCGAAGCGGTCGCAATGCAGCCAGGATCCGCAACGCCCGTTGCGTCTGCGAAGCCAGCTACTCCGTCAAAACCGGTTGTCGAACGCCGTCTGCCAAGTATTGCCGACGAAGACGACACGCCGACACTCGCTGCCGTGCAAGAACACCCATCGGGTGGGAAATCGGGGACGGAACACCAAGCAGCGGTGATTGTGGAGTTGCTGCGAGACAAATACGGCTATCCCGCGGAATGGGCGATGCCGGCTGCTTGGCGTGCGAAAATGGCGTTGCAAACTGTCGCTGACCAAGAGGCCGACGCACCGGACGTACCATCCCAACCGGCGATGGATGACGTGATTCGGAAAGGTCCGGTTCCGAGTCCCGCTGAACCTCCTGAGACATCCGCGGAAGATCCCCCATCGACGGCGTCCTATGCCGCATCCGAAGGTGCAAAAAAGGAAGTCGCAACTTCCAAACCAAAACCAACAGGACGAATTCTGCTCATTGCATGTCCGCGATGTGGGTTCCCGCTGAAGCTTCCAGAAGCGATGTTCGAGCAGATGAAGGGACGAAAGGCTCGGTGTCCGGAATGCGAAGTGAAATTCCTGCTGCCGGAATCCCTCGGTTAGACTGTGCTATGGTTTTCTGTTTCGATGAGGGGTGGAAAATGTCTTTAGCTTCTCACTTCCGCGAAGCTGGACCCGATACGGTTAAAAGTCAATCGCTCTTGCGAATGCAGCAGAAAAGTCTTCCGCCGCGTGATATGTGAATAATGGGGAGGCGGCATGATACGACGGGAATGCGACTCCGATTGGTTGTTGATTTCACAGATTGATCATGCTCGCTTAGCCGAGTCGTTGGCAGTCGCATGGGGGAATGCAAAAGTTCCTCGTCTTCCCGAACGAGCCAACTTGATCCCCGCCGTCCGTGATCACGATGAGGGATGGCTGGACTGGGAACAGGCTCCCACCGTCGACGAGACCATCGGGCGACCATTGAATTTCACGGAAATGCCCATGGCCGTCTCGACACGCATCTGGGAAAAAAGCATTGCGATTTGCCATTCGGGGCGGCAATCGAGTGTGCCGGTGTTGCAAGAATTTGCCAGCTTCTTGCAGGGACGCGGTCTGCGAATGACGCACGAACGCACGATTGTCGCGGAAGAAATTTTCTCGACCCACGACGCATTCGATGCCGAGTTGATGTGGCACCGTCTGCCGACACGCGACGATGCCACAAAGATCTCCCGGTCGACCGCTTTCCGAACAATTGCATTGATGCTGGAAGCCGGGTTGATCGAGCGAATGTCACTTGGCGGTGCCGCCGACGGGTATCGACAGACGCGGAAGATTGATCAAGGCTCCGTCTGGGGCGGGTTGTGGGTCAGTCGACATTTCACCGCTCTGGCAGAGTCTGCGATCGAGAGTCGAAAAGACGAACTAACGGAGTTCACGGCAGCATCTGAATTTCGGAATCGACAACTCGAAACGCAACGCCGATATCGGGAGGAACTTGGCGATTCGGAATGGCGACATGATATCGAAGACGATGGGTTCCGCTGGCTGCAATTCTTCGATCGGTTGAGTCTATTGTTGTGCATGGGGCGAGTGTCGAAAACGGAGGAGCTGACGCTGCCCGAAGGAAGTTCACTCCATATGACACCACTGAACGAAGTCGAATTTGCGATGTCGCCGTATCCCTTCGATCAGGACCCATGCACGGTTTCGGTCACGGCCCGACGCGTTCGCGCGGATCGTTATACCACTCAAGAATTCCGTGACGTTCTGCGAAAGTCGTCCACAGATCGACTCGAATGGAGACTTGTTCGGTGGTAGCGGTGTCGGAAGTGGGGTTTTTCCAACGGATAACCGACCAAACGCTGTTCCCAGCTTGACAAGGTTTCGCGTGTCGAAAACAATTCCCGCTCGCATTCAATGCAATCGTTTTAGACATGAAGTCATCGGACTCGAAAATCGAGTTCGTTAGTTATTCAGTTCATCGAGTCAGGCAGCACGAGGAAGCATCATGAGTGGACCGATCATTCGAGTCGGCGCGAATCCCGAGTTTTCAGAAGGTTGGGATCGCATCTTCGGTGGTGAGAACAGTAAATCGACCACCAAGAAAACCAAGAAGAAATCTCCCGCGAAAAAGACAAGTGCCAAGAAGACAACCGCCAAGAAAACGACGGTCAAGAAATCCTCGGCCAAGAAGTCACCGAAGAAGAAATCAACCACTGCGAAAAAGTCGGCTCCGAAAGCCAAGGCGAAATCCACGACGGCAAAGAAGTCGACGGCAGCCAAAAAGTCAACGACAGCGAAGAAGTCGACGGTCGCAAAAAAATCCGTCAAGAAGAAAGCCGGTGCCAAGAAGACCGCTAAGAAAAAGAAGAAGTAATCGATCGTTGTTCCCCTTGGCCCGGAAGTGTGGGCCATGAGCAACTCAATTTTGGGAACGACTCATCATGGGTGAAGCGGTCGCTACACAATCGTCACTCTCTGAGCGTCGCAGATGGACGTGCCTGGTGGGCTTGGCGGTCTGGGGGAGTTTTCTTCTGGTGTCGGCTTGGCAATCGCCAGTGCCGTCTGTGAATGAACCGCACTATCTTGCCCGCGCGAAGCACTTTTGGCAGCCGGAGTTCGCACCGAGCGACTTCTTTCTGAACTCGAGTGAAACACACTACGTGTTTTATCTCACCGTCGGTTGGCTCACGAAGTTCACTTCCTTTGCGACCGCCGCCTGGGTTGGTCGCGGTGTGGCGCTGGGATTGCTCGCGTTTGGTTGGACGAAGCTCTCGCGGAGTCTTGGGCTTGTTCGGTGGGCCCCGTTGTATGCAGCATGGCTATTCTTAGCCATGCAATCTGTGGGGAACTTCTCGGGTGAGTGGGTTGTCGGCGGTGTAGAAGGCAAAGTTTTCAGCTATGGATTGCTGTTTGCCGGCATCGCCCACTGGCTAGATTCACGGCTCTATCGCTGTGCGGTTTGTCTTGGTTTGGCAATCAGTTTTCATCCGGTTGTCGGAATCTGGGGAGTCATTTGCGGAGGGTTTGCGGAGTTGCTGCGTCGCATGGCGACGTGGAAGAACCCGTCCGTCGATGTCATACCGTGGTCGAAGATTCTCATCGCGATCGGTATTCTGACCGTCTGCGCGTTACCGGGAATCGTCCCTGCATTGCAAACTTTGGCGGACGCGACACCGAAGCAAACTCGGCAAGGCACTTACATTCATGTCTTCATTCGGCTGCGACACCATCTCGATCCCATGGAGATCCCGCTCGGTGCCTATCTCGGCTATGGTGTCTTGCTGGCGGTGTGGTTGCTAATTCGTCCTGAGACGGAACGCACGACGAACGATCGCTGGTGGACGAGTTTCGTGCTCGGCAGTGTGCTCATTGCGATCGTCGGAATCGGATTGGGTTGGGGACCGCGTCCGGCTCTTGAGATGCCATACTTCGAGTTTCGGCAATCGCTACTTAAATTCTATCCGTTTCGATTGGTGGATATCGCTTTGCCCATGGCGGTTTCACTGATGGCGGCCCGATTGGGAATGCGTTGGGTTTCCCAACCACTACGACGATTCGCGTTGTTCGCCATCGTTTTTGCGTACGCGGTTTTTCTGCCGTCGGCAAATCGCAACCCCAGTCGAATGAAACCCGAGCGATTGGCCGATTGGTTGGCAACGTGTGAGTGGGTTCGTGAGAACACTCCGACAGACGCCGTCTTTTATACGCCACGGAGCACTTGGGCGTTCAAGTGGTACGCCGAGCGGGCGGAGTATTTCGCGTACAAAGACATTCCACAGGACGCAGTCAATGTTGTGGAGTGGTTCCAACGGTCGAATGAAGAACTTCGGGATGTGCTGAGGAAACCGAATCGTGGCGGTCTGACGCATGTCATCTTCGAGACCGACCAGGAGATGTCCGTGAAACCCCTGTTTCAACGCGGCCGCTACCAGGTGTTTCGGCTAGACGACTTGCTCAAATGATGGTGCTTCCGGCGACTCCGGAATCGTGTTGACCCACTGGGTTAGCCATGAAGTGAGCCAATAGAACGGTAGCGTGTCGAGCAGTGCAAAAACCACTTTGAAGACGTAGCCGGAAAAGATGTACGTCCAAAGTTGCGGCCAAACGGGTTGGTTTGCGTCCATCGGCAGAATACCGGCGTAAAAGTGAGCGATCGTTAGCACGGCGAACGTATCAAGAAATTGGCTGACGAGAGTTGACCCGTTGTTCCGCAGCCAAAGATGCTTGCCGTCTGTGAGGTCTTTCCAGAAGTGGAATAAGTACACATCACAAAACTGAGCGATCAAATAGGCAATCATCGAACCAACCGTTCCCCCGAGCGTGGCTGCACGGATTTCAAAGAACAACGGCAGCCGACCAGCGACATCTTCGACGGGGGAATTCAAACCTGGCAGCACACCACCGAGCCAAATAATCAGGAGCAACCACAAGTTCGCAATGAAACCGACGATCACCACCCAAGTGGCTCGCCGTCGCCCGTAGACTTCGCTAATCAAGTCGGTGCACAGAAAGGTAATTGGATACGGCAGCACACCAATCGGAACCGATAGTGGGATTCTTAGCCCAGCGAGCGTGAAACTCATATCGAGAATTCGCGTGGCACCGAGAATGTTGAGCATCGTCATTGATGAAATAAAGATGCCCGCCAACGCGAGGAACGCCAATTCCGATCGGTCACGGTTGAGGTGTAATGTGGTGCGGGGTGTCATGGTCGTCAATCAGGATTGCATCAGGCGGCCGACCAAGCCAATCGGCCGCTGAACATGTCGAGTGCGTTCATCCTAGCGATCCCCGCGCGTAGAAGAAAAGCCCCGAAGCAAGTCGCTTCAGGGCTTCAGTGAAAATGTGTGGGGTTGGTTGCGGTGTACCTTATCGTCCCAGCGAGAATGAGATACCGATGCGGTCGTTGCCGATCGAAACGGTCCGTCCGTTGTAGCCACGGGATCGTGCCGAGCGGCGTCCACCACGGTATCCCGTTTGTGGAACCGGTGGCAGTGCCGGGCCAATCGACGGCGGGACGGGCGGAGTCACAGCGGGAATGTTCAGCGGACTTAGGTCTTCATCAAGATGGTGAATGGTCTGTTCCAAGCCACGCATCATCGCTTGAAGCCGTTGCATGTGGTACCCGTGTGGTGTGCGAGGACATTGGACCATGCGAGCGACCACAGTTTCCGTGTGGTGGAACAGTCGATCGATTTCCGCGACATCTTCTCGCATATGATCCATTTCGCACGGGAGATGAGAAATCCCATGGATGTGCGTCGCGAGGGTGTAAATTTCGTAGAGGTCCGTGTATGCATGTTGGAAGTGCGGTGAACTGCGGAAGTGATGGTACACTTCGCGACAGGCGGCGGCGGATTGACGTTGCAACTGACAGGCAAGTTGATCGATGTGCGGATCAACTTGAGCTTGAGCGGTGTTGCTCCAGGCTCCCGAAAACGCGGTGGCTGTCAGAATGGCAAACGTCGTGGCGATCGTCTTCATCGCAAATCTCCCTCAAGGTCTTGGCCCGCCGGAGCCGTCTTGTCATGATTGTTGAATAGGGTTTGTGTTCTCACACTCCCTTAATGAGCGAGTCTGCGGGCAGCCCGACACTTTTTGGAAAAAAGTTCCATTCGTTGGAACGGATTACAAGACGACACTTCCTCAGAAGATATTGACTGATGTCGAATTGGAAACTTCGCCTACAAAGCTTGTTGTACTATTGGCGAACGCACTTGGCGGTCTTGCTGGGTGTGTTGGCTGGGACGGCGGTAATCGGTGGTGCCTTGGTCGTGGGGGATTCCGTTCGCGGTTCGTTGGAAACCATGAGCCGTGAACGTCTCGGAAACATCGACTTTGCGTTGTCCTCTTATCGATTCTTTCGAGAAGACCTCGCCCCCCAGATTGCTTCGCAGCCGGAGTTCGCCAAGCGATTTCAGAATCAAGGAACAGATTCCGAATCCCCTAGCATTGCTCCGGCAATTGCGTTGGTTGGTGCGGTCGAGCGGGAACTCTCGACGGCCGATGAGAGCAACGAGCAATTCGCGCGAGCGGGGCAAGTCAATGTGTGGGGCATTGATGAGCGGTTCTGGAGTTTGACCAATCACGGCGATGCGTCGAGTCCGACCGATGATCAAGTTCTGCTCAGTGCACCACTTGCGAAACAGTTGGCGAGTTCGCACGACGGCAGCACGAAACCCATCAAACCGGGGGACTCGGTTCGACTCTGGATTGAATTACCGGCATCGATTCCGCGAGACTCTCTGCTCGGTGATCGTGAAGAACAAGCGTCCGTTGAATTGGACCTCACCGTCGCGGCGATTCTGCCGGAGGCGTCTGGTGTGGGCCGGTTGGAGTTGCGACCATCCCAGCAACTGCCCTTGAATGCGTTTATACCGCTCGACACGTTGCAGAAGGCATTGGGATTGGCCGCCTACGCGGAACGCAACCGACAGACCCAGCAGCGGATCGAGCATCCCGCCCGGGTCAACGCTTTGTTTACACAGGCAAAGTCATCGTCGATGGCTGAAAATTCGGAAGCCGTCACGGCGGCGGAATCGCTTGATTCGTTGCTTCGGAAATCGATGTCGTTCGACGATCTCGGATTGCGGGTTTCGGTCAACAAGGAGTACAACTATCTGTCGTTGGAAAGCGATCAGCAGATTCTTTCCAATCCCTTCGCCGAGACCGGGAAAGCCGTCGCCAAGGAACTCGGTTGGGCAACTTCGTCGGTGTTGATTTATGTCGCCAACGAATTGCGGAATTCGGACAGCAGCCAAGTGGTTTACCGCAGTCGGATTCGCAAAGACGACGGCACATACGAGGAGCAACAGGGGGAAGGATACAGCATGTATACGCTGGTAGCGGGCTTGCCGTTCCCGCAACCGGCACCGTTTGAGCCGTTTCCGTACCTCGGAGAAGAACCAAAATGGCCGCTCGCTGACGATGAAATTATTCTAAACGACTATCTTGCCGAAGACCTGAAAGTGTCCGTCGGTGATACAGTTGCAATGACGTATTACGTCGTTGGTTCGCACGTGGTTGATGCGGATGGCAACATTCCGGAAAAAACGAAGTCATTCCGTGTCGCGGCGATTGTCAAAGATGAAGGGGCCGCGGTCGATGGCGGTCTAGTTCCGGCTGTCAAAGGCGTGACCGATGCTCGCACGTTCGACGAGATTCAAGAACCGTTTCCGATGAAGCGGGAAATCATTACCGAACGCGACGAAAACTTTTGGGAAATGTACCCTGCGACACCGAAGGCGTTCTTGTCGTTGGCAGCCGCACAGGAGTTGTGGAACAGCCGTTACGGAAACGTGACATCGCTACGCATGACCCCCAAAGATTCCGATGCCCGCATGGATTTGGAAGCGGCGAAGGAAGAATTCGTCTCTGCATACCTGAAGAAATTTGATCCAGCAGACGCACAATTGACGTTCTTGCCGATCAAATATCGCAGCTTACAGGCCGCTAGCGGGACGACCGATTTCTCGGGGCTGTTTTTCGGTTTCAGTTTCTTCTTGATTCTCTCCGCGACGATTTTGATCGGTCTGTTATTTCGCTTGGGAGTCGATCAACGCGCGACGAACATCGGGTTGCTCACGGCGGTTGGTTTTTCGCCGCAACGAGTGCGTCGAGAGTTTCTCGGCGAAGGTTTGATCGTTGTCGGTTTGGGAGGATTGCTAGGGATACTCGCGGCGGTCGGCTACGCGGAGTTGATGGTCTACGGTCTGAAAACCTGGTGGTACGGGGCCATCGGGACGCGGTTTCTCGACGTCTACGTGAAACCGCTGAGTTTGCTGATCGGTTTTGCGATTGCGACGGGAATTGCATTGGCGACGATTTGGTGGTCACTGCGAAAACTCAATCGAATCTCAACCCGCGAGCTACTCGCTGGCGTGAGCGAGCCGACTCAGACAACCGAACAAGAACAATCGCAGGGAACGCGATCGTTCCGCATTGCCATCATCGGAGCCGGAATCTCGTTGGCCGTGCTGATTGCGGCCGTCCTCGGATTGGTCCCATCGTCGGAAGCGTTTATGGGCATCTCGTGGCAAGTTGTGGCGTTTTTTGTTGTCGGAATGATGATGCTCACTGCGAGCATTGCCTTTTTGAATTGGTACACGGGCGGCAATCGCGGTGTCTTTGTTCGTGGATCGGGTTGGACTGGTTCCGGCCGACTCGGCATTCGTAACGCATCTCGCAACCGGTCTCGAAGCAATCTAACAACCGCCTTAATTGCCTCGGCGACGTTCGTGATCGTGGCGATTGCCGCAGGCCATCGAAACCCGGCGACCGAAACCCCTGACAAGAACAGTGGCAACGGTGGGTTCACGTTGGTGGCCTCCACGTCCACCCCGATTCTGTACGACCTCAGCACGCCCGGTGGACGTGATGAAGTCGAGCTGCCAATCAGCGTCAATGAGGCTGTGTATCAAGATCAGCCCGCGAAACTGGAAGCCGCCCGTGACGACGCCGTTCGCAAGAACCATCTGCTCGATGAAATGACCGTGATGCCATTTCGCGTTCGACCGGGAGAGAATGCGAGTTGTTTGAACATCTATCAGACTCGGTTGCCAACGATTCTCGGCGTGCCGAATCGCATGATTGAACGCGGCGGATTCAAATTTATTGGTGCCGACCGGGAGAATCCATGGACATTGCTCGAAGAACCGCCGGAAGAGGTCACGCTGACAACCACCGATGGCCAACAACACACGGTTCCAGCGTACCCCGTCTTTGGGGACATGAACACGTTGCAGTACAGTCTGCACAAGGCCGTGGGAGATCTCATTCCCGTGCCGACTGAAGGCAATCCCACGCACGCACTCCGAATTGTTGGCATGTTCGACGGCAGCGTGTTTCAGGGGGTGTTGACGATGGCGGAATCGTACTTCACACAGTTGTATCCCGAGCAAGTTGGCTACGAGTATTTTCTCGTCGATGCTTCGCCGTCGGAGACCGCTGAACTTCGAAACCTGCTCGAATCACGATTGCACGACTACGGTTTCGACGCCGAACCCGTGGGGCAACGGTTGCAGAAGTTTTTGGAGGTGCAGAATACCTATCTATCAACATTCGAAGCCCTGGGTGGTTTGGGATTACTGCTTGGCACGTTGGGATTGGCTACCGTCATGCTGCGGAATGTGCTGGAGCGACGCGGCGAACTCGCGTTGCTGCGGAGCGTTGGCTTTGTGAAGTCACGGATCGCTTGGTTGGTTCTTTGCGAGAATGCGTTTTTGCTCGTGTGGGGATTGGCTTCCGGTACAATTTCCGCATTGGTGGCGATGGCTCCGCATTTGACCAGCACCGGAGCCGATGTCCCCTGGCCTGCGGTCGGTGTGATTCTGTTCGGCGTGTTCCTGGTCGGTATGGTGGCTGCGTTGATGGCGGTCATCGAAGCTGTTCGCACGCCGATCCTGGCGACTTTACGGTCCGAGTAACACACTGTTCGTCCCGGAAAGGCAGCGGAACGTTTACTGTTGAATCGCGGATTGGGTTGCTAAGATTCAGCTCTCAATTTGAATTCGCCTCAGGTGGAATGAATCGCCATGCCTGCGAACCTCACGCCGCAATATCACAAAGCCGAAGACGCATACCGCCGGGCCCAGTCGGCAGAAGAACGAGTTGCGTGTTTGCAGGAGATGATCAAACTCATCCCAAAGCACAAGGGGACAGATCATCTCCAAGCCGACTTGAAGACGCGTCTGAAGGAAGCCAAGCAAGACGTCGAAACCGAGAAGAAGGCTCCGAAGACTGGCCGCACGTTTCGGTTTCCTCGACAGGGCGCGGGGCAAGTTCTTGTGTTGGGGGCCCCGAATGCGGGGAAAAGTCGAGTGCTCGCAGAGCTGACGAACGCCGAACCGGAAGTCGCCAATTACCCCTACACCACTCACGAACCAATGCCCGGCATGATGCCTTGGCAAGACGCAACCGTGCAACTGATCGACACCCCGCCCACCACAGCGGATCATTTGGAGCCGTATGTGTTGAACCTGGTCCGAACTGCGGATCTTGTGGTGTTGTGTCTGGATGGTTCTTCAGACGATGCCCCCGACGAAACCGCGGAGTTACTCGAACAATTCCGTTCACGGAGTACGATGCTGGGCCGCGAAAATGGATTCGTCGATGACGATTTCAGTCTCGTGCAGGTGAAAACATTGGTGGTTGTCACCCGTGCGGGTTCCGATGGACTGGAGGAACGTCTGGAATACTTCCGCGAGATGGTGCCAACGCCCTTCGAGATTCAACGGGTGGAATTCGATCGAGAGGATTCGAGAGAAGAACTGCGCGATCGCGTTTTTCAGATGCTCGGAGTGATTCGCGTTTACACCAAAGCCCCCGGCAAACCGGCCGAGTACAAGGACCCGTTCACAATTCCTGTCGGTGGTACGGTCGAGGATCTGGCAGTGAAGGTGCACCGCGATTTGGCCGAGTCCCTGAAATTCGCAAAAGTGTGGGGCGAGAGTGCTCACGACGGGCAAAGCGTTGGCCGTGATCATCAACTGGCGGACCGTGATCTTGTCGAACTCCACGCTTAGACAGCAGTTCGGTCTTCGATGACCGCGGTGGAAACGAACACGCTGTTGTTTCCGGGTTTCCATAAGACGCAATCCGCTACAATCAACCGTTAACTGAACTAGACACCCAGAAGATTCTTCCCGTTATGCGACAACTCGCGACTTTCGAGCAATCCGAAGAAGCCCAACGGCTGACCGATTATCTTTTCGCCAGCGGTATGCGGGTGACGATCGAACGGGATGAAGACCGGTGGATGGTTTGGGTGATTGAAGAAGATGACTTGGATCGAGCCCGTGAAGAATTGACCGCGTTCCGGGAAAACCCGAACGATGAAAAATATCGCGCGGCTCGAGAAGTGGCCGACGAGTTGCGTGCGCGAGAACTCAAGGAAGCCAAAGCCGCCGCCAAACGCATGGTCAATGTGCGTGACCAATGGCAAAACCCCACCGCCGGCCGTTTGCCTGTAACGATTGGGCTCCTCATCGGAATTGCATTCGTGACGATCGTAACGCGGTCCGGGGAAGACGAGGGTGCGTTCTACCAGAAACTCACGATCGCCAGCTACCAAATCAGTAATTACTACATGTATTGGGATGGTCTAGCGGACGTCCGAAGTGGTGAGGTTTGGCGGCTAGTCACGCCCATTTTTCTACACGGTTCGATTTTCAGCATCCCCTTCCTGCACGCGTTATTCAACGCCTATTGGCTGTACTACTTTGGCGGGATGATGGAGTACCGTCGCGGGAGTTGGCGACTGCTGTTGTTCGTGATTGCCGCTGCGATTGGTTCGAATCTCGCTCAGTATTTTTGGAGCGGACCGCGATTCGGTGGGATGTCCGGCGTGAATTATGGACTCTTTGGCTATCTGTGGATGAAGACTCGTTACGCGCCGGACTCGGGGATTTATCTCGATCACAACACAATCGTGTTCTTTGTGGTCTTCTTTTTCTTGTGTCTCACTGGCATTCTTGGTCCGGTGGCGAATTTTGCGCACGGCGGGGGCTTGGTGATCGGGATGATTGTCGGCTACGCACCAAAGTTTTGGCGAGACTTACGGCGGTGACGAAACGCGATCAATGAGGAACGGTGAGTGATTCACCGTTGTCTCTCGGGCCGAGTTCAAGCAAAAACGGCGCGGCGGTGCGGCTCCACTGCTCGGCGTTGGGATAACTCCCCGCCGCCGATCCGAATGCACTGCGAAGCATGTCGGTGTCGATAATCCCAGGATTGAGCGGAATCGCTGCCAAGCCACTCGGGAGTTCCTGAGCGAGTGCTTTCGTCAGTCCTTCAATGGCGAACTTCGTGGCACAATATGGTGCGACTTCCGGCGAGGTCGATCGACCCCAACCGGAACTGAGATTCACAATTACACCCTCACCGCGTTGGTTCATTCGCGGGACGAAACCGCGAAGCACATTCGCCACGCCGACGATGTTGATGTTCACGATCTGCGAGAACTCATCCACCGTAATCTCCCACAATGGGGCACTACGGTTGATGATGGCAGCGTTGTTGATCAGCAAATCTGGCGGACCGTGCGAGTCGAGCACGGATTGACACCACTGTTGAACGCTTGCGTCATCGGTGACATCCACAGCGGCAAACGCGTGCGGCGATCCGTACTGTTCACGGAGTTCGGCCACAGCGGATTCGGAGCGACCGCAACCGACCACAGTTTGCCCTGATTCCACAAAGCGATCCACCAAATTCCGGCCCAACCCACGTGTTGCACCGGTGATGACAATCGTTCTCGACATCCTGCTGAGCCTTCTACGGTGGGAGTTTCCGACTACTTGGTAGGCACAATCTTGTAGATCGCATTGACCGATGTGGTCATGTAGAGTTCGCCGTCTTGATCCATTCCGAAGGACATGACCGGCAACTTGGATGCTTCGATCGGATGATTTCCGACGACTTGTTTCTTGCTAGCGTCGTAATCGAGAGCCCAAACCAAGCCCGAAACGTAATCGGCATATACATATTTGCCAACGAGTTCCGGAATCTTCGTGCCTCGGTACACTTCGCCGCCGGTAATCGACTTTCCGATGGAGTGGGGATACTCGAAGATGGGATCAATGTACTTCGACGCATCCGATTTCGATTCGGGCGGGAACGGATGGAGACCTTCACGCACATTCCAACCGTAGTTGCCTCCCGGAACGATGATGTTGATTTCTTCCCAAAGATTCTGACCGACATCGGCTGCCCAGAACATCTTGGTTTTTTCGTCGAACGACATCCGCCAAACGTTACGGAGTCCGTAGGCGTAAATTTCCGGACGGGCGCCAGGCCGACCGACGAACGGGTTGTCGGCAGGAACGGCGTACTTCTTGCCTTTAGCGGTTTTGTCGACATCGATTCGCAAAATCGCGCCAAGGAGCGTGCCCAAATTCTGCCCGTTGCCCTGTGGATCGTTCGCACTGCCGCCGTCACCGAGGGCAATGTAAAGGTAGCCATCCGGTCCGAAGACGATGGTTCCGCCGTTGTGATTCCAGAACGGTTGCTTCACTCGCAGAATCTCCTGCGAGAAGTTCGGGTCAGCCTTGTTGGGATCGTCTTTCGAGACTCGGCGACGGACAACCACAGACGTGTGCGGTGCGTCACTCGTCGTGTAGTAGAGGAAGAACTCGCCGTTCTTTTCGTAATTGGGATGGAAAGCCATGCCCAACAGGCCTTCTTCATTTTGCTTGTCCTTGTAGACAACGTCCTCGCGGATATCGAGGAATGTCTCCATTTCGTCGACGTCCGGTTGATTCGGGAAGACGCGGATTTGGCCCTTCTGTTCGACGACGAAAATTCGGTCGGAACCATCGTTCGCATGACTGACAAGAATCGGGCGATCGAACCGCAACTGGCGAAACACCCGCTGTGCTTTCGCGGGAACCGGTGAGGTGTCAACTTCAGCAGCGACAGCGGTCGCTGTCAGACACAAACAAGCAAGCAGCGTTTTCATAGGGGGAGTTCTCTTAATGGTCAAATCTTTGAAAAGTCAATTTTGGAAGAGTTCCGGCTTCAATTGGAACACGCCGATGGCATTTTTTCCAGGCTCGATGGTCACCGTCATGCGTCCGCGATCCCAAGTCTGTTCTTCACCGGCTTGCGTAGCGGATTTCACATAGCCGCAGGATTCCTGCCAAACGCGGAATGTCCATTCGCCCGGCGGCAATCCTTTGATCTCGAACTGCCCGTTGGCATCGGTGACGGCAACGAACGGGTGATCTTGCACAACAAGATACGCTGACATCCATGCATGAATCGGGCATGTGATCTTGATCGGCAACGGCTCGACATACGGCAAATTGTACGTGGTGTCCGCAGTCGATTTCGCGTTGACGACGGCATTGAGTGGGTCGTTGACGAAGGCGTTCACCAAAGCGGCGTGAGCGATCGGGTCGGAATTCTTGACGAGCAGTTTTTGAGTGGTCATCAACACAGAAATGTGGGGATTGAACCGACAATTCTTGTTATCGAAGACAACCTGTTTTGAATGCTCTGGAGCGGATTCGAATTTTGGTTTCTGTCCGCTGGATTTCGTGTCCAACCACAAAATGATGTTCTTGATGCCCCGAGTTTGGGGATCGACAATCAATTCTTCCGATTTCAGATTGTGGGGAGCACAGTATTCGATGTCTTTGTTGAGTTCGAGTTTCTCCCGGTTCGGTGCGGGCCCGTCGTAGAGGAATTGACCGGTCAAAGTTCCGGTTTCTTCCGCCACGAGAACACCGGGAAGCACAAAAAGGGAAAGTCCAAAAAGAAGCCGCAGCATAGGGGGCACTCACAATGGCCGGGATACGGAATAGCGATTGTTGATGGTTCGAAGCCGCTTGATCCTAGCAGAACTCGATGCGAATCTCGAATCAAACGAGCGACTTTCCAGACATGAAAAACCGGCGAAGAACGAAGTCCTTCGCCGGCTGCAATTCCACCGGATTGTTTGAACGTTTTTCGGCTGACTTAAGAAACAGCCGCTTCGGGGCCGGTCCGTTTTAGTATTCGCGGCGTTGTCTGGAAGACGCGATGCCCATGTTCTTGCGATATTTCGTAACGGTTCGCCGAGCGAGTTGGTAGCCCTCTTCTGCCAAGGCTTCGACTAACGCATCGTCGCTGAGCGGACTCTTCTTATCTTCGTTGTCGATAATGGCTTTAAGTTTCAGCCGAATGATGTCCCAGGCGACTTCCTCACCGTCGTCCGTCTGCGTACCGCCACCGAAAAAGCGTTTGAGCGGGAACAAACCACGCGGGGTTTGAATCCATTTGTCATCGACGGCTCGCGAAACCGTCGTCACGTGCACGCCAACTTGATCGGCGATTTGCTGCATCTTGAGCGGCTGAATCGCTTCCGGACCCTGCTCGAGAAATGCCGACTGGTAATCGACAATTGCCTGTGAGACTTTCCGAAGTGTGCCGTTCCGCTGCTCGATGGACTCAATCAGCCACTTCGCCGAGTCGATTTTTTTCTTGATGTATTCCTTGGTTTGTTGATCGGGATTGCTCCGCAGCATGTTGATGTATCGCTTGCTGATGCGGAGTTCCGGTGTGTATTCGTCAATCAACTTCACCGTCCAGTGACCGTTCGAATCCTGCTCCACAGACACATCCGGCGTGACACGCTGCACCGGTTGTTCCACGAAACCGCGGCCCGGGTATGGATCAACCACATGCCGCATTTCTTCAATGGCGGTTTTGATTGTGTCCAAGTCGTAGCCGGTTTTTCGCTGGATCACCGGCAGACGGTTTTGGCTGAGGTCTTCGAGGTGATCGTTGATCAGCGTCACAATCACATCACGATAAGGTGTTTCCGGTTGGATTTGCAGGAGCATACACTCCTTGAGATCCCGTGCTCCCACACCTGCGGGTTCCAATCGCTGGATCATCGCGAGTGCTTTTTCAGCGGTTTCCAGATCGATATTGAGCGGATAGACCTGCACGATCTCGGGCAGGCTGGATTGCAGACGACCATTGTGATCCAGATTTTGGATCAGGAACTCACCGAAGCTACGGACGTCGGGATCACAGGAGAAGAATCCGAATTGCTCGATCAAGTGGTCTTGCAGTGATTGCGGACGTGCGACCATGTTGCTCATCAGGTCGTGCTGGCGGTCCATCTCGTCGCCCATGCGATTCGATGACACACGACTGCCGGCGGAGACATTGTCTTCGGGCCAATCCTGACTGATATCGAGCAAGCGTTCGAAATCGGCTTCGTTGTTGTCGTCGGACACCATTTCTTTTTGGTCGGTGTCTTTGCCGTTCGCTTCCTCGCGAGCTTTATCGATTTCCTGCTGACGCTCGGAATCGGTGGTGTTCTCGCGGTCCTTGGTTCGAGCTTCCAGGCAAACGTTTTCTTCGAGTTCCTGGTCGATTCGTTCCTGTAACGCGATGACGGGAAGTTGCAGAATCTCCATTGACTGGATCATCCGCGGAGCCAACTTCATTTGTTGGCTCATTTTTTGAAATTGACCGACATTCAGTTGCATGGTGAATCCATGTCAAAATCAAGGTGGTGCCCGTTCGAAACCGCCCTGCTCCGATTTAGCACGAATTGAACTGTCATTGATAGATCAGAATCGAACGTGACGTCACGACAAATGTGATCGAGACGACAACCGAATTCAGCTTGTCCCGCGTAAGTTCTGCGATACCGATTAAAACCCCTGCCGACCCCGTAAGGCGTCGGCCAACATTTCTTTGTTCGCAAATTCCAAGACGCTCCCGGAGGCGATTCCGCGGGCGAGCCTTGTCATTTGCACGCCGTCGTCGGCCAATAAATTCGAAATAAAAAGTGCCGTTCCATCGCCTTCCAAAGTCGGATTAGTCGCCATCACCAACTCACCGATTCCGTCGTTTCGAATCCGTTGAACCAATGCCGCAATGGTGAGATCTTCCGGACCGACTCCCTCAAGCGGCGAAATTCGTCCACCGAGCACATGGTACAACCCGTGAAACGCACCAGTCGATTCCAACGCAACCACGTCTTTCGAGTGTTCCACAACACAAACGACATCGCGGTCACGCTTGGGATCTTGGCAAATTCGGCAAGTCTCGGCTTCTGTTAAATTAAAGCATACTGCACAAGGATGCACGGAGTTTTTTACTCGGAGAATTGCTTCCGCTAAAGCTCGAGCATCCTCGCCGGTACAACCCAACATGTAATGTGTCAGACGTTCCGCCGATTTCCGACCAATGCCGGGAAGGCGAGAAAACTGTTCGATTAATTCGCCAACAGCCGGGCCAAACGGATGTGCGGAACTTTCCATAGTAGTCAGACCAAAACCCGATTGAGAGAAGCCAAACTGGAATCGAAGGGGCTACTCGTCCTCGTCTTCCGGCATCGTTGGCGGAACAGAGGTCGGCCCGAGACCAAATTTGCCCATCATGTCTTGCATGCCGGGAATATCCATATTCGCGGTCAGCCCTTGCATCATCTCCGCTGCTTTTTCCCGCGACTTTTCGAGAGCCTGGTTGGTGGCAGCGAGGATCAAGTCCTCAAGCATTTCGGCGTCAGGGGTTTCGAGAAGTGTCGGATCGATTTTGACATTCAAGACTCGTTGTTGTCCGTCGGCCGACACATTCACCATCCCACCGCCGGCTACCCCTTCGACACGAACTTCCTTGAGTTGCTCCTGCACTTCGGCCGCTTTGCTTTGCATTTGCTGAGCTTGCCGCATGATTTCCGGAGCTTGCTTCATCAAAGAAGCGATGTCACCGAGCTTTCCAAACATGACCGTCCACCTTTATCTATGAATGACATACCCATCATTCGGGCAAGTCTTGCGATTCTTCACCATCTGGCTCGGAAAGGCCGCTAACTTCGGCTGCCGCTCCGCTGTTCAAATCGGGGATTGATGCGACTTCCGCAGCTTTCAAAGTCTGAACCTGCAAAACTTTAGCGTTGAAAACACTGAGAAGGTCTCGGACAAAAGGAATGTTCTCGACATCCTCCATCGATCGGCGTGGCCGGCTTTCGGCGACCGGCGCTTTTGGCTGGGGACTTGTCGACTCCGCCGGAGCCGCAATGCGGACCGCGACGGATTGCCCAGTCAATCGGCATGCCAAACGTTGAATTTCATCGAGATTCTTTTCACAAAACCTTCGACTAAAATCATAGCTTGTATCGAATGCCAATTCCAGACCGTTTGGCTCAAAAATTGCTAATGAAGCAGTTCTAAGGTGGCTTTGAAACCGAACATCTGATGTTTCAATGAGTTGCGTCAATAATTCCGGCTCGCAACCTTTTTTGATCTTGACTTTTGGGCGACTGGGGGGCGCGGTTTGATGGGGGATTTCCGGTTTTTGCTCAGTTTCTAGCTTTTTTTTTTCGGTTACTGGCGGTGGAGTTGGCGCTGAATTTGCGGAAGCGGGTCTCTCAGCTGTATCCTGAGATTTGATCCGGCGAGGCGACGGAATTGAGTCCGTCCGTTCATCTTTCGTCTGGATCGCATGCAACATGGCGTCGATCGAACGAAGGTCTTCCAATAAACTTATTCGGATGAGCGCCAGTTCTCCCAGCACGCGTCCGTAGTTCACGCGGTTCATTTGCGACCGCGCTTCCGTGAGGATTTGGAGGGCCGCAATAATCGTCGGCAACCCCCAGTCTTCGGCCTGGCGACGGAGAGTGTCGCGATGATTCTCACTGACGCTCATTAACGATGTGGTTTCCGCGCCAGTTGCAGTGAGCATCAGGTCACGGAGGTAGCGCAGCAGCTGGTCCGTCAATTCCGTCAGTTGCACACCGCTCGCGAGGGCGGCGTCGAACAATTGAACCAGGCTGGGACGATCACGGCTGACGAGGGCATCGACCAATGCCACCAAGCGGTCGTCGGTGGCCGTTCCCAGAAGCTGGTGGATATCGTCGGCGGTAATCGTATCTTCCGCGAACGCCAGGACCTGATCGAACAACGATTGACTGTCGCGCATCGAACCCCCAGCCCGTCGGGCCACGAGTTCTAACGCTTCCGGCGCGACCTCATACCCTTCGGCTGTCGCAATCTCGGCTAGGCGTTCCACAATGTTTTGCGTTTCAATCGATGCAAAATCGAACCGTTGGCATCGCGAGAGAATTGTGTCGAGCAGTTTCTCAGGCTCGGTTGTGCAGAAAACGAACTTCACCCCCGGCGGTGGTTCTTCCAGCGTTTTGAGCAACGCATTGAACGCATCCGTCGTGAGCATGTGAACTTCGTCGATGATGTAAACTTTGTACCGACTCCGCATCGACTTCACGTTGACATTCGCTCGAAGTTGGCGGATGTCGTCGATCCCACGGTTTGAGGCACCGTCGATTTCCAGCACATCGACATCGTTGCCGACCGAAATCGCTTGGCAGATGTCGCAGTTGTTGCACGGGACAGCATCGTTGACATTCGGGCAGTTCAGAGCCTTCGCGAGAATTCGTGCCATCGAGGTCTTGCCGACACCACGCGCACCCGTGAAGAGATAGGCATGGGCCACTCGTTCGTGTCGAATGGCGTTTTGCAGAGCCCGTGCCACATGTTGCTGACCGATGACTTCGTCGAATGTTTGCGGACGAAACCGACGGGCAAGCACAGTGTAGTGAGGCGAATTGGTATCCATCGGCTCTCCAGCAATCGAACGGTCTCGGAAGACACTCGGGACCGTTCACAATAGCAGATCACCGACCCGGTGTGCCACGGCTCTGTTAGCCGTGCTTTCCGGGACATTGCTCAGCACAACTCTTGAAGTCGTGACACCCGAGGTCTTTTGCAGGGCGCAAAGAAAAGAGCGGGACGCCACCTTCGCATGGACCTGGACAACAATGCTTATGGCTGCTCCCTTTCGGGCCTGACCAGGTTCACACGCGCCCACCCCAATTAAAGGTGGCGTCTCGCTCTTTGTCACAAAGATGAAGACGCGGATCGAATTATGACAGGATGATCAGTCTGGTCAAGGGCCACGCATAGATTTCAGCCGGATCAGTCTCGTTCGGCTCGCGAAAACCATTTTAACCCGTTGATTCGTTCCACACCGAACAAACTCTCGGGCTTTTCTATCTTCTTTGTTAAAAATGACGCCTCGCAGTCGGATAGGTAACCTATGTTGCTGACGAGGCTGAAGTTCAGGTAGAGCCCATCCGTGCGAGAGGTCGGCTCAAAAATTGGAACTCTTAGCCTCCAAGCCGCAAATTCTCCATCTGTCCTACCATCCTTCCTTTGCGAGCGGGCTAAGTGAACCTATGAACGGTATGATTCCTACCCTCAGTGAAATTGCCGGTGATTACGAAATCGAATCAAACCTCGATGCAATTTCGACAGCCGAAAACGATCAATACGAGTCCGAGGGGCACAATGCGATGTGGCCAGAACTGACCGAAATGGGTCAGGAAATGCTGGCGGCTCTCAATCGACTCTATGGGATTGAGTCCGAGGAGCCAGTTCAGTTGGCGTCCACAGGAGCTTGATCGGCGGAAGTTGTTGGTTCATCAGAATCGGGAAGTGTCGTCAAGTCGCTGGCTGGAATGGCCAGCACGGCTCCGATGACTGGTGCGGTGAGGTAGATCCACAGCGACTCGAGATGCCCGCTGACTACCGCCGGTGCCAACGATCGCGCGGGATTCATCGAGGCTCCGCAAACCGGACCTGCGAACATGGCTTCCAGTGCGACGACACTACCGATCGCCACCCCCGCCATGATGCCCTTCTCTTTCGCGCCGCTGGACACCCTGAGGACAACGTACATCAGCATAAACGTCAGTACGACCTCGAAGATAAACGATTGCGACCATGATCCCGCCGGTAATGTTCCACCGAGGAACTCTTGGGCCGGAAACATGACTCGCAACAAGCCACTCGCTGCCAAACCACCGATGCACTGACTGAGGATATAAGGGAGAACCTGCGAGCCGGGAAACCGTCCAGCGACAGTGAATGCAATGGTGACTGCCGGATTGATGTGGGCACCCGACACGTCTCCGATGGCATAGATCACGGACATGACGATCAGGCCAAACGTCAATGCAATACCCGGGTGTGTGACCGGTTGCCCGTCGATGGCCTGATTGACCACGATCGCCCCGGTTCCGGTGAACACGAGCGCGAACGTTCCAATCACTTCCGCCAGATACTTACGCTGGTTGACCGTCATTGCCGAATTGTCCGCTGCCGATGATACGAAACGAATTGAGCACAAAACTGTACCGTTTCGATCAACGAACGGAAAGTGTTTAGCAACTTTCCGTTACAACTCAGCACCGCCAGTCAGGCCGCGTCGTTCAACGGTTATGCGGCGGCTCGACGACGTTCACGTGCCTTCGCCACTCCGCGATTACCCCCGTTGGCGTAGAAATCGACAATGGCCAATCCGGTCCGGGTTCGCATCGTTTCCCGGAGCAAATCTAACGCATTCTGGGCGTTGGAGATTGATCGGTAAACGATCCGAAAAGCGGATTTCACCTCTGCACGCTCCTCGGCGGTGAACCCGTTACGACGCAGTCCAACGCTGTTAACTCCAACCACATGACCATCGCGATCCGTCATAAAAAACGGCGGGATATCCTGCACCACTTTGGCCAATCCGCTGACCATCGCCATTTCACCGATTCGGACGAACTGGTGAACCGCCGCGTTGCCGCTGATGATCGTTTTCGATCCAACGGTGACATGGCCGCCCAGGAGTGCTCCGCTCACCAACGTGACGTCGTCTTCGAGAATACAGTTGTGACCAACGTGGGAATTCGTCATGAGCAGGCAGCGATCACCAACGCTGGTGATCGAACCGGCTGCGGTTCCACGATGGATGGTCACGCCTTCACGGATGATGGTGTCGGCACCGATGCGGCAGAAGCTTTCGCCCCCGTCGAAGGCACGGTCTTGGGGGTAGTCGCCGATGCTCGTATTGGCATGGATGGTGCAATTGGCTCCGATTGTGGTCGAGCCAGTGATGTAAGCAAAAGGACCGATTTTGCAGCCACATTCAATCGCGACTGGTCCTTCGATAACGGTATATGGGCCGATGTTGGCGGTCGGATCGATGACGGCGAGTGGGTCAACGACAGCTGTTGGGTGAATCGGCATCCTGCCTCCCAAGATTCTTTGGTGTTCATCGTTCTGTGCGATGGAAGATCCTGGATGAATCCATTCCATCTGGGATCGTCGGTTGATCACTTCAATGTGACGTTATGACCGAAGGACGGCAAACTTACGAATCAAGGTCGACCTTGCGGATCAATCGCACGCGATGATTATTCAATCCGCCCACCTGTGTCAATCGCAGATTGACCCCTTCTATCGCCGACCTTACACTGAAAACAAAGACACACCAGCTTCCACTCAGATATTCCCACTCACACAGAGGGTGTTCCGATGATCCGCTCCATGACTGCATCCGTCGCGTTTCGGTATCTACTGTTGGGTTTGATCGCAACCACGTTCGGCGGCGGAATGCCCACGATCGCAATGGCCCAAAGTGACGCCGAAACCGAGCAAGTGACAACCGCAGACGGCTGGAAGATTCCCTTCCACTATTATCCCTCGAAACAAGGCAAAGACGCGGCTGTCGTGTTGCTATTGCACGGCGAAGGGAAGAATCGGTTGGTGTGGAAAGGCAACGGTTTCGCCGAAGCATTGCAAAAGAGCGGATTTGCCGTCATCGCGATGGATTACCGCAAACACGGGGAAGCCAAAGCAAGTTTCGGTTCTTCGTCGAGTGGATCGATGACACGACGTGATTGGCAAGCCGTTGCAAGTTCTGGTCGGGCCGCCGGTGATATCGAAAGCGTGAAAAAGTTCATCTTCGATCGGCATATGGATGAGAAGCTCAACATGTCGAAGTTGGCAATCGTTGCGTCCGAAGAAGCCGCACCCGTGGCGGCCGCGTGGGCGGCGGCGGATTGGGCAAAAGCTCCCTACAACGACGCCCCAGCTGCAATTGCAAAGACTCGAAAAGGCCAAGACGTGCGAGCGTTGATTCTGGTCTCACCGGCGGAATCGGTTCCGGGTGTGCAAACCCAAGCGGCCGTTCGCTTACTGAAAGATGCCGCAACGGCCTTCTACGCCGTGGCTGGTGAGGAAATGATGCCGTCCATCGTGTTTTTGTACGGGAACAACTCGAAAGACAAAAGCGTCGCAGACAAGCTCTATGACACCGTTCACGTCAAGCCCATCGAAGATCGCGTCTTCAAATCCGCATTCCCAACTCCGGCCCGCGGATCAAGCATGTTGAAGATCGCTCCGATTCAAAATACCATCGTGAACTTTCTCAAGAAATCGGTTCAAGGGTTGGATGTACCCTGGCAAGATCGACGCAGCCGCTTGGAACGATGATGGCAAGCTGCCAGCTCAGGTTCCAAACATCATTGAAGACCCAAGTATTCGTCGCCACCGAATTCCCGGTGGCGTTTTTCTTTCGATGAGTATGTGATGCCAACGGTGGACGACATCATCATCGGGCAAGGTCTGGCAGGATCGGTCTTGTCTTGGCAACTCCACTGGCAAGGCCGCCAAGTGCTGGTCATTGACCGTGCGGACACGCAAACCGCCTCACGAGTTGCCGCAGGTTTGGTGACACCCGTTACTGGGATGCGGTTTGTGCGCACATGGCGATTCGATGAGTTTTGGTCCGCCGCTACGGAATTCTATCGGCGGGTGGAACAGGAAACCGGTGCGGCAATCTTTCGGATCCAACCGTCTGTTCGCATCTTCGCAACGGAAACCGAACGAGAGAACTACGCGAAACGGCTCGACGCCGGACGGCTCACCGGCGACACCCGTCCGCCGAATCCGTCATTGAATTCGAGAGACTTTCAGGTTCCATTCGGCGCGTTCGAAATGCCGTCCGCTGCCCGATTGGATGTAGCCCGATTCCTCGAACTCACGCGGAATCGACTTGAACGAACCGGTCACTACTGGAAAACGGAGATCGACTCCCAGTCGGACATTCAACCGACTTCGCAAGCCGTCCGATTGCCAAGACTCGATCTGACGGCCGAACGATTGTTCTTTTGCGAAGGCATCGCCGCGATGCGGAATCCGTGGTTTGCCGAATTGCCATTCGATCCTGCTGCTGGTGAGATTCTCACGGTGCGCATCCCCGGTTTGACGGAATCTCGGACGATTCATCGGGGGTTATGGTTAACTGGCGAGCACTCGCAACAGCACGTCTTTCGAGTCGGAGCGACGTACGATCGCGAGGATTTGCACGGGCGACGAACATCGTCAGGACGAGACACGATTTTGAAGCAGCTCCGGGACTTTGTTCCGCATGCGGCGGAGGTGTTGCAACACGATGCCGCTGTTCGACCGATCGTCGTTGGACGAAATCCTGTCATCGGTCAACATTCGGAACATCCGCAACTGTGGCTGTTCAATGGTTTGGCCTCCAAGGGAGCGTTGCAAGCACCGGCTGTTGGTGCTCATTTGGTTGCTGCGGCGTGTGAAGGTCTGCCGATTGACCCCGAGTACGATTTTCACAATCGACGGAAATTCCAATGATGCGTTTAACGCAGTTGGCTCAGCAACGAATTGGCGAGGTGCTCCCGACCGGGGGATTCGCCATTGATGCTACCGCCGGCAACGGACACGATACGTTGTTTCTCGCCCGCCGAGTCGGTCCTGGTGGGGGCGTTGTCGCCATCGACAAGCAATCCGTCGCCATCGAGAAGACTCGCGAGCGTCTGGCCTCCAATTCGATCGAGAATGTTCAACTCATCTTGGGAGATCATGCGGATCTTAAGGAACTCATCGCCAATGCTGCCGAAACAGGCGTGGATGCGGTGATGTTCAACCTCGGCTATCTCCCGGGGGGCGACGAAACACAAACGACGGGCACCGCGTCCTCGCTCCAGGCAATTGATGCTGCCATCCAAGTGTTGAAGCCGCACGGCTTGTTGAGTGTCGTCGCCTATCCCGGTCACCCGGAAGGCGAACGTGAGACGCAAGCCGTGATCGAGCTGTTCCAGAGGTGGTCGGAAGCACGCAAAATCGTCATGGAGCGTGTCGACGTTGAACGCCCCAGCAGCCACACTCCGATTTTGTTCCTGGTTTCCAAACAGGATTCTGATCCACATTCCCGTTGAGACAGACGGTCACTCGACAATTTCCCTCCTCGATTCGAGGGACGTGCTTGCTATGATATCTTCAGCAAAACCATGAATGACCCTCATTGCGAGTACTTTGAAGGTGGCCGAGGATGTCGAGTGATCAGCAGCCGGTTCTTATTTTGGGAGCCGGTGTCAATGGATGTGCGGTGGCGCGGGAACTCGTCCTCAACGGTGTTCCGGTTTGGTTGGTCGATCGACAGGATATCGCCTCCGGCGCCAGCTCGCGATCATCCCGTCTCATTCATGGCGGGCTGCGTTACCTCGAATATGCAGAGTTCCGCTTGGTCCGAGAATCTCTGCGGGAGCGGTCGCGATTGCATCAGTTGGCTCCGCAATTCGTGCGTCCGTTGCGGTTGTCGATTCCGGTCTCCAAACTTTCGAGCGGGCTGATGCAGTCGGCCAAACGATTCTTGTTTGGTCAGTCGAAACAGACGACCTCACGCGGCTTATGGCTCGTTCGCACCGGACTGAAAATGTACGACGCCTTCGTGTCCGATGCCGCGTTCCCAAAATCGCGGTCCAACGCCGTGGGAGCGAAGTCCGTGCCGGATGTTGATCCGGAAAAGTTTCGCTGGCTATGCAGCTACACCGATGGTTGGATGCAGTTCCCGGAACGGTTCGTCCTCTCGATGGTTGAAGATGCCCGCCGAATTTCGCAGCGGTCTGGCACCGAATTTCGCGTCTTCACTTACACGGAAACGCAGTTCAATGGCGAAGAATTCCAGTTGGTGA
Organism: Thalassoroseus pseudoceratinae; assembly: GCF_011634775.1. Taxonomy (NCBI): domain Bacteria; kingdom Pseudomonadati; phylum Planctomycetota; class Planctomycetia; order Planctomycetales; family Planctomycetaceae; genus Thalassoroseus; species Thalassoroseus pseudoceratinae. The sequence continues at coordinate 1,035,006 of NZ_JAALXT010000001.1, read as the reverse complement.
GTGAGGGCAGAGATTCCAACGAACCGGTGGTTTGCAAGCCACGCATGGTGGTCAATGCGACTGGTGCTTGGGGAGATCTGACGCTCGGCAAACTGGGGGTCGAATCACCACGATTGTTCGGGGGGACCAAGGGGAGTCACTTTTTCACCCACCATGCTGAACTTCGCCGCCGGCTGCGTGATGGAGGACTTTATGCGGAGGCCGATGACGGTCGGTTGGTGTTCGTGCTCCCGTTCAACGATGGAGTCATGGTCGGCACGACGGATGAACGCTTCGAGGGACCACCGGAAAAGGCCATCGCCGATGATGAGGAGTTAGATTATCTCATTGGCATGGTGAATAGTCTGTTCGATGAATTAAACCTCACTCGCGACGACATTGCTATGCACTACGCGGGAGTTCGCCCGTTGCCGTATTCCGATGGGGCAACGTCGGCTATTTCTCGTGACCATTCCCTCAAGGAACAATGGATTGGTCCCTACCCACTTTGCACGTTAGTCGGCGGCAAATTGACAACGGCTCGTGCGTTCGGTGAGTCGGTTGCAGATCGCGTCATGGAAGAGTTAGCAGTTTCACGAACGGCCGACACTCAGGATCGTCCATTTCCCGGGGGGGAATTGTTCCCGCCAGACTCAAACGCCGAGAACTTCGAGATCGAGCGGCTTGCGACAGCACATGACGTTGAGGTTAGCCAAGTCGAAGCAATCTGGCTGCTCTGGGGCACTCGGATTGAGGAAATTCTTCAGCAAATCGGACCGGGACCGCTCGACAACTTGGATGGAACGACAATCCCGGTCGCATTCGCAAAGTGGGTGTGTCAGCACGAATGGGTGACGACGCTCGAAGACTTGGTCGAGCGGCGATTGATGCTTGTCTTTTCGAAACAACTGACACAACGGTGTCTTGAACAGCTACAAACCGTTCTCGCCGAATGTGATGCGAACGGTGGTTCAGCCGATGCGACACAAATCGAGCAACTTCGAGAGCGTCTTGAGACACACTACGGCAAGAAAATTGTCGTCACCAACTCGGAGTCAGTGACGGCATCATCTTCCGACAAGAAACTGAAAATTTGAGGTCGACTACTCAGCGTCTTTCAAATCGAAATCGATCGTTTGTGCTCCCGGTTCGACTTCCTCGATCAACTCAGTTTCCGCATTGTACTGTGCTGGGATCTTCTCGGCGACTTCGACATCCTCACCCGTATCACTGGCGACTGTTGTCGCGGTCGTGATACGAACCTGATGTTTGCCTGGGACCGCACCGTTATTGCTGGGCGAGTACTGCAGTTCATAGTACCCAGACTCATCGGTTTTGCCAGACGATGGGCGTCCGCCTTCTTTGGGGGTGAAAGAGACCATGGCATCGGGAACCGGATTGCCGTCAAGCGTTACAGTGCCGCTCACGGTGCCAAGTTCCGGTGTATCGTCGCTGGAACCACAACCAATGGCGATGAAAGAAAGAGCAATAGCAATGAGAGGAAGACGATTCATAGCGGTCGGTTCCTAAAAAGTGCAGAAAGAAATCGGTCTGAAGGTCGCATTCACAGAGGGTACGAAAATGGCGATGTGCGTTACGCACATCGCCAACGAATTTCATTGTTAGCGAATCCTTAGGAAGGATTAATAGTCGCCGACGACTTGCTCGTCATCGCGGATACCAAGACGCTGGTAGGTTCCGGAATTTTGCTTCTGTGTCGTATTGGCTTTCGAGGGAGTCACAGTCGAGAGGACTCCGGAATCGTTGTAATCAATGTTTTCACTGATGAACTGTGTTGAGCCATCACAGAACAAGAAGTGAGCACCACCAGGGTGTTGGCTGCTGAAGCCTTCGAGGCAACGGTGCGTGGCGTTGCTAGCGTCGTTCAGCGGCCGACTGACCATGCCCATCGTGTAGTCGGCACCTTGAGGACCACTTCCGGTCACGTTCCGGTTTCCGACCCAAGCACCTTGGGCACAGCGGAAATCCCGTTCACCCACTGCGAAGGTATTGCTCAAGCCATCGATGATATCGCGAAATCCAACGCCACTGTTGCGGTGAAGAGCACCGTCGTTGTTGGTTCGGCTGACGTCTCCGAATCCACAAACCCCAATGTAGTTTGATTTGGCCACTCGGAAACCATTTCCAGGCGGGCTTGGGAGACCTGCACCATTGAAATGGCGACCTTTGCCACCATTGAGGCTTGAAGATCCACCATCCATGAGGTGTTTGCCCCGGTCAGATGGACAAATAAACGCGTCGAGTTTCGTCTGGGCCAATGAGCGATCGGCTGTGGCGAGCATGTCTCGCAGTCTGCGAGAAGAAACTCCCATCTCTTCGTACAGGTTGACTTGTTCCATTTGTGGAAGGATGAACGCTCCCCAACCCCACGCTTCGACACTGCCACCGGCGTTGATTCCCCCTGGTGGTAGGTTTCCGTTCACGTCGTGGTAATTGTGGAGTGCAATGCCGATCTGCTTGAGATTATTTCGACACTGGGTACGACGGGCGGCTTCACGGGCTTGTTGCACAGCGGGCAAGAGCAAAGCAATGAGAATTGCGATGATGGCAATCACCACGAGCAATTCAATTAACGTAAACCCAGACCGTGACCTGGCTTGTTGACGGGCCATACGACTCTCCTTCAGATTTTGGGGTGTGGAAGAACATCGAATAGAAAGATGAAACGACACCGACCTAGTTGTCAGTCCAGAATAGGACGTCTGACGAGTTGACGCACACACATGCTTATTGAAAGAAAAGCAACCCACGTGTCGTGAGAAGGAAGTCGCTCAGAATCGATAGTCAAAACTTGGGAGGTTGCCAGAATTTTGATGTGAAAAGACGCAGATTCCTAAGTCGTAACGACTGGTTCTTTGCTGGCTTTCAAAACTGTTGCACGAGTGCGCATTTGAGGATTTGAAGAAACAAACCCTACGACAACATCGTAATGATGGACAATGGGCGCACAAATTTCAACAATTTTTCCGGTTATTTCGGATTTCGCGAGACATTTTTCGCGGAAATGTGTTCCGAAGGCGATTTTGATTTATGTGAATCAAACCATTAGGATAACGCCACATCCTCGTTAAGTATGTGACGGGGGAAGTCTTGAGTCGTCAGCGTCTTCGAGTGATGGCCTGATGGTGCCGTTCGATAGTGCGGAGCGATAGGCCTGTTCAGGGGCGATACTGTGGCGATTGTTGTAGGGGAACTTCCTCGAAGGCTTGGCACAGTCGAGGAAGTCGCAGAGTCGATCGAACCCTTGGCCGTTAAGGACGCTAATATCAGGGATGTCCAATAATGCGTCTGGCCTCTCGGCGAAGTAGCGTTCCACTTCTTGCTGATAGGCATGGTATGCGTGCAGATATTTGTCGCCGTCAAATTCGCGGCTGCCGAACGTCATTTCGCGGAATTCGTTCATGACATCGACAAAGTCGTGATCGCCACCGGTGGCGTTAGGTCTTGATTTGAGCAGACGCAACCCGATGAACTGACGCCGGGCGGAACTTAGCCACGCTTGAGGATTGGAATCGCGTCGGACGTTGATGAAAAGGCTTCCAGGATACTGCCGATCTAACGTCTGATAGACAGAAGCAATGCAAGCGGGGTAATCTGCGAGACCATCGCATTCCTCAAGAATGTCAAGTCTTGCGTCACCCTGCGTGATTTGTTGATGCATGCGAACCAGTCGTGAGGTGTCGTGATGCTCATCGCCGGTTTGCGGATCGATTCGCCCGAGATGAGCAAGGCGAATACCAAGCATCCGGAGTGCATCGCAGACCGAGACCGTGGCACATCGTGGTAACGCAATGACATGGATTTTGTTAAACCGACGCATGAAGTCTCGTTGCAAACTCGTCTAGAGCAAACCGATAACTTGACCAACTAAGTCATTGGTGGGGTCAGGTGGTGTCGTCTACCAACGCAATCGGCAGACAATCGAAACGTCAATGGACACTTCAAAAAGGCATGACGCGACAGGATAAGTCTTGTAACGTGGGCAGCCGAATACTTCGATAGATCGACCAACCAAAACGGCTGCCGATTCCGCTATCTAGAACGATTTCAAACACCTTTTCGTGCTGATGCTTCGCATCTCGAATCTCAAAAACACGTGCCCATTGTCGGTGGCTCGGAATGACATCCTGCGGGATACCAGTCGTTGATTCGACATGACCACCGTCGGTGACGAGTATGTTACCCGTGTTCGGCAACAGATCCGCTTCGCCATAGAACGGGCAATAGAATGTTTCGTCGTCTTCGCCGCGATACTCCCAAACCTGCTGGACTTGATGCTTCTTTTCATCAATTTGGAATTCTACGACACGACTATAGTTCTGCGCCGCTAGAGTCTTTGGAGCATACGGTTTTGCTCGGAAGTTGCCATTGTCGTAGAGCATCAGAGTGCCCCGACTCGTGATTTGCGGAGCGTGTTGATGGTGGGGCCAGTCGAGTTCTCCGGCTGGTTCGAGAAAGTGTTTCTGCCACGATTCGCCCCATCCAGTCGGATCGCCTAGCATCCAATGGATCTGGCCATCGGTTCGGCCGAGTTTCATGAGACAATCGAGATGTCGAATCGAGACGATCACTGTGTCATCAGTCGCGTCATACGCGATCCCGTTCGCGTGCGACCAGTCACACGTTTGCCCGACGATCCGATGATCGTAGTGATCCGTCCAGAAATCGAGTCGCGATAAATAGCCGAACTGCTTGGAATCAAGCCGATCGTACATAGACACGGATTCGGAAATCCAACCGTTGTCAGGGCGGAAACTGACCAGCTTATCACAAACGAGATAGGCAGGTCCTAGACCAGCCGCCTGATCGGTCACACTTCGAGGAAACGACTCGGACCGGCACAGCTCGGTCGCAAGTGTGAGCAATTCCCCGTTCGGGAGTTCGACGACGTCGTGATGAATACTATCCACATAGACCGGGATCGATTGACGTCTTGGTGATTGGGTGGTCGTGGACGCATGCCATTGTCGAATCACATTCCCGCAGAGATCGACTTCGAGTAGATACCGAAAACTCGCATGAATATAGAGGAGATGTCCGTTCTTCAGGACACGAACATCATTCATCCGGCTGCCCGTATTGAGAAACCAAACCACCTCGCCGTCTTCGTCGACTGCGACTAGGTATCCGTAAGCCATCGCCTTCTTGTCGTCGATCCAAGTTGTGACCGGAAACAAGGTGACCCCCGGTTCCATGTGGGAAGCCTTCGCAACCGTCGTTTTGATGGGCGGAAAATCGGCCGGCAGTTTCGGGGTGCGGAATTCGTAAGGGGCACTCGTTTCGAGTGTCTCGTGATCGGTCCCCAATAAATGAATCTGTATTTGGTGCACTCGGTCGGGACGCATTCCCACGATGGCAATCCGATGGTGGGAGGCCGCGGTGTCGTGGTTTTGACGCCACTGGTGTGTGCCATCACTCACTTCGATTGAAACGGCAACTGGCTTGGTTGTCTCAAAGTTTGCGATGGCAACGAGAGGTGCTCGACGAATTGGATTGGGCACAATTTTCGGTTGCACCGAGAACAGGCTTTGACCGGCCTGCGACTTCTGAGCGTCCGCGGGCTTTGCTGCAAATTCACTTCCCGAGCAAACCCGTGAGATGAGTCCGATAATTAGCGTTGAAAGAACGAGCGATCGAAGCATGATTCCGCTTGGTGATGTTGTCCGGCTGAAATGAGCTTGCTCTGATCGTGCGAAAATCTGGTGCAAACTTCAACGATCATCTCGCATTTAATTCTTTGAAACGCGTTGACCGTACGTGTAGCGTCTTCGAATGGTTTTTATCGCAGAACACATCGCGTCACCCGTTCCACGAAAACTCGGACGTAATCAAGCTGGATTAGAAACGGTGCTAGAAAGTGATTGGTCGGTTTGCTCAATGAAAAAGCCCCGACGTTGGAGCCGGGGCGGTGTGAATTTGAAATTGTTCGTCCTCAATTGCGGATTGAGCGATCGTCCAAGGTCTGGCGGCTTTCACTGCCAGTGACGAAGAAATCTTGGAAGTCGCTGTAGTTGTCGGTTGTGCCTTCCATGTCATATTCACGGCTGATCAGCGTTCCTAGCCAAGCTTGCAACCGACGGGCACCGTCCGTTTTCGCGTGGTGTGTGGCGACTTCCGTCGCAAAGTTGACCAGGTCATAAACCTTGCACTGCACCGGCAGCGTGCGTTGACGTTTCGCCGACAACGCATCCAAATTCGCAAGACCGTAAATTCGCGAGACATCGCCAGTCATCTGATGGAACGCTTTCAACAGCGGCGTACCGTCCTTGGAACCGCGGACGTCTGCTCCGTCATGGCCACGCACTTCGTGATTGACCTGTCGCCCGCCAACCAACTTTGCGAGCAGGTTGTACAGACTCATGGTTTCATGAACGCTCGCCCAGGATGTCGTGGCACTTTCGAACCGCTGACGCAACGCGGCGTATCCTTCGTCGTTGTTGAATCCGTCGAGGGCACGCACCAAGGAGTAAACTGGGGAATCGTCGCCGCGACCGAGTGAAATTTCACTTCGGAACGCCTTGGCGTAGCCAATCATACCGTTAGAGCAGACCTCACGAAGGAGGGACAGATAGATGTTCGGCAAACCAAACCCGTCCACTGGGGTTCGCAATACGAATCGATGAGCGAAATCGTCTCCGGAAATCCGGAAGCGATTCGACCCCGTCCGCGGCATATGATGAGACTCGACGACCCCATCGTGATAGGTCGTCTTCTGACCTTCGTATCGAGCGAGTAGGTCTTTCAATTCATCGTGAGCCACAACCGCGCGTTTGGGGTTCGAGATACCCAGGATGCGGGCACGTCCGGATTTTCGATCCCGTTCGATGCAGTATCGCATTCGCTCGTGCGGTGACTTTTCGGCGATGCGTTGAAACACTTCCTCGTGGCTGAAGTAGCTAAAGATCGATTTGCTGAATCCGTATCGGACATACAAGCTATTCCAAAAACGGTCCGTCGGCGTGACTGGCTCATCACCAACAAAGACCTTGGTAACCGGCCGATGACGAGCGGTTTTTTCCTCCGGTTCCGACGTTTCGACACGCAACTGACCGATCGTGGTGACGCCGTATTCAAAGGTGTGAGAATTGTTGACGCAGACGGACATGGAACAGCACTCCTTCGGGGCTAATTGCGATCTGGACACCAGAACGCGAAATCTGAAAACAACCGGCCAAGCGGTTCACGGTGACGACGGGCATTCAATTGATCGGGAGCGTTTCAGCCGTCCAATGATTGGGAAAACCGACGCTCCGGCGACGAATGTAGAGCGGGATTTCCACATCGGTGTTCGCGATCGCCATCCGGGCTCGCGAGTTTGCGATGTTAATCATGGGGTTGACCGTCAGTGTCCGCCATTCATCCTCTTGCCAAAGATGTTGCTCTTGCGCGGTGGCCATCTTGGTAAACGGATACCGTGTAAGTTTACTTTGAATGACTTGTTTGAACGGAACATCGGGGTGTTTCCGGAAGGCCCGACCACACATTTGCATGGTCGGCCCCTTGGCGGAATCCCGGCAAAACACAGTTTGCAAATCGGGGCAGTCGAAGCCTTCGGTGAGAACCATGCAATTCACAAGCACGTTGGTTTTTCCGTCTCGAAATCGACTCAGTTGGGCTTCGCGGTCCGATGATCCGGTCACCGTCTCGCAACTGGCCCCCTGCTCTTCCAATCGCTGGGCGAACTCGTGACATTCCGCAAGTTTGCGAAAAAAGACAATGGTTTTGCCCCAGCGTTCGGGTTCGCGAAGATAGAAATCCGCCACCGTTTCCACATCAAAGGCGGGGATTGTGAAGTGATGGTATTTCGCGAGATAACCATCTTGAATTAGCTGGTGAATACCTGCATCTTTGATGACTTTGTCGAAGCAGAGTTTGACACGATCCGCTCGAAACGGCGTAGCGGTCAAACCGAGAATCCAACGAGGGCGAATTCGATTGTGAAGAAACGCCATCGACGAAGCAGCGTCATGTTGAGCCTCATCCACGATCAGTAGGTCAATATTCGTGGCAGGGGTCTTGTCGAACATCGAAACAAATTCGATTGGTTCGACGTTAATTCCCTGCTCAATATTTTCCGCCGCGGTTTGAGTCAGCAGATTGCGACGCATCGCCACCCAGCCCACACGCACACCGTGTCGTTCTTGCAGCAGCTTCGCTGTGAGCAGGCCCATCACGGTCTTGCCGCTACCGGTGGGCGATTCGATCATCGCGGAGCGAGCAGCCGGCTCGAGGTTTCCCAGGCCGTTCGTGTATCGTCCTTCCAGCATCGCGACGACTTTACTGACGATGCGAGCTTGGTACGGACGCGGTTCAATGTTCGTCCGGTTGACGAGCGTTTCCAATTCCATTGGAGTCATCCCCTTCCGTGTGTGGGGTCGAATTCAAAGTTTCGACGTCCGACACAGGTATTTTACTCGATTCTGATAGATGAAACGAGCAGGCGGCTGGGGAGATCACCAAAAAAGCAACGGTTCCGATTTTTTTGAAATTCCCGTTATTTCGGTGAATACAGGATGGGAATGCAGATTCGGAACCGGGTACCGCGACCGACCTCGCTTTCGCAGGTCAGTTTCCCGTCATGGGCTTCGACAATTCGTTTGACCGTCGGGAGACCCAGTCCACTTCCTCCCTTCCGACTCGAAAAGAACGGACGGAACATGCGATCGAGCATATCGGGGTGCATACCGACGCCCGTGTCGATCACGTCAAGGCAGGCAAATTCGCCATCGGCATAGGTCAGTAACTCAAGCGTTCCGCCGTCTGGCATTGCCTGTTGAGCATTGATCGCCAAGTTGAGAATCGCTTGGCGGATCAGGGCTTGATCGATCCACACTGCGGGGAGATCTGTCGCCAAATGCGGACTGATCTCCACACCGGCGTCGTCTGCCTGCATCTGGTACGACTCGATGAACTCGCGAACGATGGCGTTCCAATCGGACTCGACTCGATGGAGTTCCCCAAGTCTTGCGAACTGCAAAAACTGAGTGAGGATTTGATCAAGCTGCCGACATTCCCGCTGGAGCAAGTTGACCTTGTTGAGCAAACGACGGTCGCGTTGGCTGCCGTCGGTTTGCTCGAGGTCTTCCGCCATCAACTCCAAATTCAGGCTGATGGTTGAGAGCGGGTTGCGAATCTCGTGTGCCAAGCCACCTGCGAGGGTGGCAATTTCGGCCGACTGTGATTGCAACCGCTTGCGTTCGTCATCGGAGAAAGAACGATCCGCATTCATGCTTCTTCAAGGCGAGCAAGAGTGTCAGCTGAAACGATCGGCAGCCGAGACCGATGCGGATCACAAAATACGGAATGATGACGAGGACGAGGATCGATTCGGTGTCGTGGTTGACGATATGTTTTCCCGCAGGAAAACCGGTCGTTGACCACGACACCTATGTGAAACGCGTTCTAGTCGTCACTTTCTTCATCGCTATTTTGCTCTGCGACGACGGCCTTTCGCGAGAGCTTGACGCGGTTTTGCTCATCAACTGCGATGACTTTGACGTCGATCTGGTCACCAACTTTGACGACGTCAGATACGTTCTTGACGAAGCCATCGGCTAATTCACTGATGTGGCACAGCCCATCTTTGCCCGGAGCAATTTCAATAAACGCTCCGAAGTCTTTAATGGAACTGACGGTACCTGCGTAGATGCGACCGACTTTGATCTCTTCGGTCATGGCTTCAATAGCCGCAAGAGCCTTGGCAGCGGATTCACCGTTGTTGGCCGCGATCGTGACGGTTCCGTCGTCCTGAATGTCGATCTGGGCACCGCTGTTTTCTTGCATGGCACGAATGGTTTTCCCACCCGGTCCAATGAGCAAGCCGATCTTTTCGGGATCGATTTTGACTTGTCGCAAACGTGGAGCGAAATCGGAGATGTCCCCGCGTGGGCGACGAATGGTCGTCAGCATTGTCTTGAGCAGTTGAATTCGGGCTTGTCGAGCCTGCGTCAACGTCGCTCGGACGATTTCCTCGGTGATCCCTGAATTCTTGAGGTCGAGCTGAATACCGGTGATTCCGCGTTGCGTTCCGGCGACTTTGAAGTCCATATCGCCGTAATGGTCTTCATCACCCATAATGTCGGTGAGCAGAGTGTATTTCGATTCACTCTCCATCACGATTCCGATGGAAATCCCGGCGACCGGTTGCTGAAGTGGCACGCCTGCGTCCATCATCGACAACGTCGCCGAGCACACGGTTGCCATCGAGCTGGACCCGTTGGATTCCAGAATGTCGGAAATGGCTCGGATCGTGTAGGGAAACTTGTCCGGTGTGGGCAAGATGGGTTCGACAGAACGTTGGGCCAACATTCCGTGACCAATTTCCCGACGGCCCGGTCCACGAATCGGTCGCACTTCGCCCACCGAGAACGATGGGAAGTAATAGTGCAACATGAATCGCTCGGAGATCTCCTCGTACAATCCGTCGACACGTTGCTGGTCGCGAGCGGTGCCCAGCGTGATCATGCCCAGAGATTGCGTTTCACCACGGGTAAAGACCGCCGACCCATGAACTCGCGGAAGCACGCCGACTTCGCAAGAAACGGGACGCAAATCCGCTGGTTTGCGACCATCGAGTCGCTTGCCTTCGAGGATCAAGTCTCGAACGGCCTGACGTTCCAATTTGTAGAACGCATCTTTGAAGTCATTGAGCGAATCGCCATCTTCGGTTTCGGTGGCGTCATCCGGGAACAACTCGTCGATAAACTCTTGGCGGATTTCCGCGACTTCGCCGTGACGCTCTTGCTTTTTGCCAGCCATCTTCGCTTTCTTGATCCGCGAATAGGCTTTGTTCTTGAGCATCTTTTCGAATGGGTTTTCCGGTGGAGCTTCCCATTCGACGGGTTCAACGCCGACCTTCTTGACGAACTCGTCTTGAAGATCGCAGAGCTTTTGAATTTCACTGTGAGCGAAGGCAATGGCATCAGCCATTTGTTGTTCGGGGATTTCCTCCCCAAACCCTTCGATCATCAACACGCTTTCCCGACTTCCCGCAACAATGAGGTCGAGCTTGCTTTCCTTCATCTGTTGAATGGTCGGCAAGACGACGAATTCATCGTCGATAAGACCGACCCGCAGCCCGCCAATCGGGCCCTGGAATGGAACCGGCGACAACATGATGGCGGCACTGGCACCGAGGATCGTCAAGGCATCGGGATCGTTTTCGGGATCAGCGGCCAAGACGTTGCAAAGAACTTGTAGCTCGTCCTTGTAACCTTCGGGGAACAAGGGGCGAATTGGACGGTCGGTGAGGCGAGCAGCGAGAATTTCACGGGTGGTGGGGCGACCTTCTCGTTTGAGGAAGCCACCGGCGAATTTACCGGATGCGGCCAATCGTTCACGATAATCGACTTGGAGTGGGAAGAAGTCGATGCCAGGACGTGCCGGCCCGCTCTGAGCGGCAACAAAAAGAACTGTTTCCCCGTACTGAACCCGAACTGCCCCGCTTGCCTGTTTCGCCCAATCTCCGGTTGTCAAACTCAGCTTTTGGCCGCCAATTTCCCGTTCAACTGTTACTTTACTCACGATTTTCCATCCTAGCATTCAGAATTTTGACGACACACCGACACTGCTGGCAGGGGAAGCGACCAGCGAAAGAACATCGCATTTGAGGGGACGCGGCGGGAAGACATGACGAAATTTACGAATACGCTGCAGTTGTGGACAACCGCAGCGCCAAGAGATTAACTTCGATTAGTGTGGGTGTCTTACCGCGTCTGACAACAGGGCGACCATTTGGTTTGTCGCCCGTCAATCTGCGAAATACTCTTGTTATTCCAATCCAACCATCGAAAGCACCAGCCTTCGACGTTCACTTCAACGATTAATGACGACTATTTCTTCAACAACCAACAGACACATCGCGAGTAAGTTAACCCGCGAATGACTACTTCCGGAGGTTCAACCGCTTGAGAATCTCACGGTACCGTTCTGGCGTGTTGTCAGCCAAGTAACGGAGCAATTTCTTGCGACGACTCACGAGTTGCATCAAGCCACGTTGGCTTGCGTAATCTTTGGGGTTTTCCCGGAGGTGAGTCGTCAGGTTGGCGATTCGCTCTGTGGCGACCGCGATTTGGACTTCCGGTGAACCGACGTCGTTGTCCGAACGTCGGTATTCTTCAACAATTTCTGATTTCCGCTCTTTGGTCACAGACATCGTAACGACCGACTCCATACACAGATGACCACGCGTTTTTGTTTGCGCAGTCCAATTGTTCTGAACTGAATTTCAAGACGGCTACTCTAACAAGCTCGGTGCAGAAATCAACAGTCAAGCGGTCCGAGATTGTCCGGACGCAAAAAAATCCCGTTGACGCGAGTCAAGACGGGATTTGGAGCGGATCGCGGTGCTGTCCTGAATCAGATTTTTCCGGATTGGAGATCAGCAACGACCTCCGCGAGAATGGCTGGATTTTTCTCGGCGAGGATGTGGGCAACTCGACTTTCCGGGACTCCCAGACGGAGCATTGTTTCCTCGGCACGTTGCCAGATGCGATCCTTTTGCTTCGCGGAATCCGACAGGTAGAGGTTGGTCACCATTTCACTGAGTCGTTCTTGGTCGATGTCATCGCGATTGTCATAGTAGCGTTTGATGATTTTTTTTTGGTGTTCGGAATGGTCTGCCATGACTCTCCTTCGAGACGAAAGTTCAGTGATGGTGGGATTCGTGATTTTGCGGAGCCACCGCCGCGAATTATCATCGGCAGAGTTGGTCGGTGGATTAATCGAAAAACAAGTTGATTCCCAGAGTCGAAACTCTGTCGTTTGCTGCAAGTCCTTTGCGTCGTTAGAGGTTATTCCCTATTTGGCTGGTTGATACCAAACTCGATACCGGCTCGAACTGTTCTTGACCGGTATTTTCGTTGCCATGAATTTGGCGGCCTCGGCCAGACCGTCGGCCTCGTAACGTTGACCATTCACCAGCAAGAACTGATAGGTTCCCTCGCGTGGGTCGCCACCAGCATCGGAATACTGCCCTTCGAGCAGCTTGTACCAATCATCGAAGTTTCGCCGATCGGTGGTCTTGTTGAGAGAAATTCGAGCCTGATTTTTTTCCTCGATCAGATCGCGGGGTTTCTTCGGCTCGTTGTCTGTTTGTTCCGGCTCGTCTTTGGATGGTTCCGCCGGCTCTGTCGCGTTCGATGGGCTAACTAGTCCCCCACTTCCAGCACCCGCGAAACCACCTTGCCCAAAACCGCCACTCCCATTCCGATTGCGGTTTGCCGGTCGGTTGATGATGGTTGGCCCCCTTGTTCCGCGATTTCCCATCGTGATTGGTGCAGGACTCGTTGGTGGGCTTGTCGACGGTGATTGTGTACTGGCGACCGTCGCATTGGTTTCGTCGTTTGTCGGTGACTCTCCTGTTTCGGGGGCTTCGACAACTTCGATGTTTTCGGGCTCGGGCTCAGCGGGTGGCTGATTTTCGACGGGTTTGGCTTTCTTCGTCGAGCGTTGCGATTTCGGAGAGTCAGCGGCGACCGCCTCGGTTTCGACTGATTCCGCTGGCGATTGTGAAAGAAAGATTGCTCCACCGATCAGCAACGCCACGAGGCTGACGAATCCGAGACTCAGCGTGATCAGCCCGGCGTTGGAGTAGTCCTTCTTTTTCGCGGATGCCCGAGTCGGTGTCGGAGCGACGGCAAACAAACTACTGCCACCAACCGCGGCGGACGCGGGTTCGGATACCGTGACCGGAGGATCCGTGGCAAACTGCAGTGGAGGCGGAGAGGCAACTGGCGGCGTTTGCGTGTCGAAATCTAATGTGGGGGGAAGTTCAGATGGTGGCGCAACGGGATCGGCATTTGACTGTGATCCTGCTGTCGACTTCCCTTGCAAGAACTCTGTGAGTTGTTGAGCAAACTCTTTCATCGAGCGGAAGCGGTCTTCCGGTTTCTTCGCCATTGCACGGGCGCAGATGGCGTCCAATTCGGGATCAATTTCTGCGAGTGCTTGGCGTAGGTGTGGAGTTTCCGCACCGAGGATTTGCCCAAGCACGACCGTTGTACCACCACGGAACGGGACGTTGCCGGTCAACAATTCGTATAGGATGATGCCAAGGGCGTAGATGTCGGCGGGAGGGCCGGTATCGAGGTCTCCCAAGACTTGCTCAGGGGACATATACGCCGGAGTGCCAAGGATTGCCCCTTCCTGGGTCATTCGGCTTTCCTCGTCATCGCTATCGACTTGCCGCGCTAAACCGAAGTCCATGATTTTCGGTCGCTTTTGCCGATCGATCATGATGTTGGCGGGTTTGAGATCGCGGTGAACGACATCGGCTGCGTGGGCGTGATCCATCGCCAATGCGAGCCGACGCACCATCAATACGGCGCGACGTTCCGGCCAGGGAGTACCGACAAGTTCCGAAAGCGGTTTGCCGTCGACGAATTCCATCGCAATGAAATTCACCTTGTCGATCTCACCGACATCGTAGATCGTGCAGATGAACTCATGGTTCAGTCGGGCAGCAGCGCGGGCTTCACGTTCGAAGCGTTCGATCCGTTGTCGACCGTTCTTGTTCGTCGTGAGCGTTGGTGTCTTGAGTGCAACGGGACGGTCGAGTTGCTTATCGTGAGCGAGATATACGGCACCCATCGCTCCGCGTCCGAGTTGCTTCTCGATACGGTACCGACCGAACTCCAGGGGCAACGACAGTTCATTGACTTGACCAGCCGATGGCATAGGAGGTTGTTCTCCGGTTTCTGATTCCAAAGGCCCGGTGGAATGGGTTTCTCGCTCGTGTCGCCGAGGTCGTCGTTTGGCAGAAGCAGAGGGTTTGGTGAAGTCCTTCAGCGCTGCCCGCAACTCGGACGCGATCGTGGGGTGTTCGGCGAGGAAATCTTCAATCGGAATCCGCTCGCCGGCGGCCAAACGAGTCCGATACTCTCGCAGAGCTTGAGCACATGAAGGTGAAATTGAGTCTGGTTTCGATGATGGTTTCGGCATCTGACGACCTCCCGGCATGTTGGCCCATAGAAACAGGAGGGAAGAAGTGATCTTAGCAACCTCTTCTGATCGTAGCGACGATCTGTATGCCTGTCACGCAAAACCTGTGTGAATACTCCTTCATTCCAGAGGCGTTCGTTGCATCAAGCGAACCACGCCCGAATTACAACCACTTCACGAAATGGTTCTCTCCATCCACCAAGATGGCTTTCGGCTCGATTGGGGTTTCGGAGAGTGTGTAGCCGAAAATGATGATGTGGTCGCCTGCTTGAATCTGTCGTGCCGCCGGGCCGTTCATGCAAATCACGCCGCTGTCGGGTTCCCCTTCGAGAACGTAGGTTTCCAGCCGTGCCCCGGACTCCAACGCTGCGACCATGACCTTTTCGCCGGGTTCCAAACCGACTCGCTCCATCAGCGAGGAATCAATCGTAATGCTGCCGATATATTCCACATCCGCTTGCGTAACGGTCGCATGATGTATCTTGGAAGACAAAAACCACTTCATTCGTATCAAACTCCGAGAGATTGGCATCCCTCACTAAAACACTGCAGTGAACTTTCGGTTCATTCAAGCCGAGACACCGTGAATCGTAGCGAGATAGGCGAAAAAGGGAACCGTATGCCATTGCCGAGACCGAGTCTGACACATCGGTTCGGTAAAAACCTCGTCGCGTTTAACTGGTGTGCCCCGGCTGACAACTCGTTACGCTTTGACAACCCGCCAGTCTGCAAGTGCTGCGACCATAACGACTGCGAGTGCCAGTAAGATCAGCCAGGAATATGGGTTATCGAAGCGGAAGTCATTGGCGGTTTCGGTGGACTGCGGTTCGATGACACCGTCGTTCAGTGCCGTCAGTACGGATTCACGTGGGTCATGAAAGTTGACGGCGAAGCGGTCCAACAGTTTCTCGCCATCGAAGATCTCGTAGACACCCGGTTGGTCGAGCCCGCCGATTTCGACGATTCCATAGAGGTCACGTGCCAACTCCCGTTCGGATTGCTCACTGACCAATTGCAGGTCCGTATCGCTCTCGGATAACGGCCAACGAAATCGGATGATCTCACCGACGCGGTAATTCCAACGCCGGAGTCCCGGCAGATCGTCCCGGCGAAGTTCGATCAGGTTGCTGAGCAGGATCGGCCAGTTTTCGCTCTCGCTGAGCTGCGATCGGCTCAGATCGATGTTCAACAGAAACGCCGTCGTACGAGTGCCTTCAAGTTGACCGAGCAATGGAAGTTGGTCGGCGGTGATCAGCGGATTGACGTTCAAACCGATCTCCTGAACCCCACCCCAAACCAAGTTCCCCAACTCCAAGCCTTCCAAGAGTGGATGGCGTTTTTCGAGAATGTACGGCCCACCGAGATCCACCGCCGCTTCCTTCGCTTCGTCCGTTCGGCTGAGCGGACCGATTCCCAACCACCACAATTCTCGGTCGGATCGTGGCAGCGGATTCGGTGATGTGATGACGAGATCGGCGTCATCCGCCGACACTTGTTCGATGTCCGGGATTGCTTCGATTGCCTTGTTCACGGCGGCTTGCGTCGTTGGATCAGCCGCCAGATCGACGGCGATCTTCACTGGCCGTTCGCGGGGTTCAATCAGGGTCACAGCGTTGTCGATCGCCAAACCGTCTTGGGGCGTTGAGAGATCAATGGTCATGATGCCGAGGCCTGACGGAACAGGAACCAACAGCGGCGTTTCGGCACCGGGAGCGATGGTCAAATCCTGTTCAAAAATGGGCTGCTCCCCTGCTCGGCCCTGCACAGATACAACGGCCGTGTTTGTGTTGTAGTTAACGAATCGTAAGTAGATTTCGTTATCCGCTGAGTCGGGATCAATCTGCCAACGAGCCGCGAGAATCGCCACATTCGGTAATCGCTCGCCAACGGCCCAGGTTTCCATGCGTCGAGGGAGCGGTGTTGCGTCCGTCGGTAAGTGGTCCGTCAAAAACAGCATGTCCCCGGAATCACCCGCAAATTGTGCGGCTTGGTCCCAGGCAGAGCTGAATTCATGAATCGAGGCCGTCGGTTGCCACTCGGAAATCTGTTCGCGAGCTTCGTCGACACTGGCCAACGGGCCGATCAACGTTTCCGGTCGGTTGCCGGTGATCAGTGCGGTTACACGACTTCCACGGTTCAATTCATCCAACCGCTCCAGCAATTTCGTCGCTGCGAGGTCACGGAACGAGGTGTTCCGATTCGGCTCGGCTTGCATCGAAGCGGAATTGTCGAGAACCACAACCAAGTGCGTCGCGCGTCCGAGTTCCCCGAAACGCGGTTGCGACAGGATCATGGCAATCAGAAACGCTGCCAGGAGTTCAAGCAGCAATGATGGTGTGATCGGTAGACGTTCTCGTTTGCGACCGACTGACCGCATCTCATGTTGAACACCCCACAAGTGCACGCCCGCGACTACGATCGGTGGAAAGCGGCGATGGTACATATGAATCGCCACAATCGCTGGCATCGCCAGCAACGCGAGTAATCCCCAAGGGTTGGCAAACGACATGCAGTGAGTTCCCGTTCTGGTTCGATTCTGCTCAGCATAACCGGTGACACTGTTTCTTCCCAGCAGGTGATTGCTTACGATGGAGTCGTTGTCATCCCGAAGTAGCCGCCCGTTGAAAATGTGTGCTACGGCTGTGTCAGCCGTGCTTTCGGCGAACCGTTGTGGTTGATCGCACTGGCGAGACGCCAGTGGCACACGAACACGAGTGTTTCAACGGGTTCAATAGACCACGCGATCGGAAGCCTTCCCCCATGTATTTGCTCAAGATGGCCAAGCGGGCCTTGTTTGAAGCCGACAAACGATTGCTGTTCAAAGCCGCCTGGACAATGGGCGTGAAGGGCACACGCAGCGTGCGGTTGCACAAGAAACGTTTGAAGCAAGGCAATTACTTTCCGCCGTTTCTGTATGTGTCGGTGATCAACTCCTGCAATTTGCGGTGTCAGGGGTGTTGGGTCGATGTGGCCGCCAAGCAGCAGACGATCGACTTGGAGGCCATGAACAAGCTCATCAATGAAGCGAAAGCGATGGGCAACGTATTCTTCGGCATCGTCGGTGGCGAACCGTTCATGCATCCGCAGTTGCTGGAGATTTTCGAAGCCCATCCGGAGTGCTACTTTCAAGTCTTCACCAACGGGCAGTTCATCACGCCGGAGAAAGCGAAGCAACTTCACAAGCTCGGCAACGTCACGCCGTTGATCAGCGTGGAAGGCAACGAAATCATCTCCGATGAACGTCGTGGCCGCAAAGACGTCTTCAGCAAAACGATGCAAGGCGTCCACAATTGCTTGGAGGCGGGCGTCTTCACCGGCGTGTGCACGAGCGTGTGTCAGACGAATATCGACGACTTGCTCACCGAAGAGTGGGTCGACAAGCTCATCGAAATGGGTGTGTTCTACACGTGGTTCCACATCTATCGTCCGATGGGACCGGATGCCTCGCCGGAATTGTGTCTCACGCCGGAGCAGCAATTGCGGGCGCGGAAGTTTGTCGTCGAGATGCGGGCGAAGAAGCCGATTGTGATTATCGACGCCTACTTCGACGGCAATGGTGAAGCCCTGTGTCCGGCGGCGACGGGGATCACGAACCACATCAATCCCTGGGGCGGAATCGAACCCTGCCCGATCGTGCAATTCGCGACCGACAACATCCATGACGAATCGAAAACGCTCGCCGAGAAATTTAATTCACCGTACCTCAACGGCTTCCGCAAACTCTCGCGGGAGACGACACGCGGCTGCATTGTGCTCGAACGGCCCGATCTGCTGAAGCAACTGGTCGAGGAACATTCCGCCCCCGACGCCACCGCACGCGGCACCGCACTCGCCGAGTTAGACGCCATGAAAGTTCGCACATCGCAATTCAATCCCGGCAACGAAATCCCGGAGAAGAACATCTGGTACCGATTGGCCAAACGCTTCTGGTTCAACGACTTCGGCGTTTACCGCGATCAGGATCACAGCACGACGGCAGCTCCTGGCGTGTTGGCGGCGAATGGTTCCGAACCGGAAGCCAATTCCGATCCGGCATTGCCGATCTTGCAATAGGTACGACCAAGAACCAGTAGCGCTTTTGGGATAAGCCAAACAACGGCGATAGTTCAGACGCATTACCACCGCATACAACAGGAAAGCCCGCCGATTGGTTTCGGCGGGCTTTCTTTGTTACTCAAATCGGGGCCGGTCTCGTGGAAGTAGGTCATCGTAGTCGTTGACGCACCCACCACGGACCCAAAAGGCCACAGTGTGGCCTTAGTCGTCGTAGTCGACTTCGATGTAGCCGTCTTTGGATTCGACTTCGACTTTGTAGTCATCGAATTCCAATTTCACTTTGCGGCCACGGTCTTTGACTTCCTGCTTCTCCGGTGGGAACGGTGGCACGAAGACCTTGACGAACACCAAACCTGGTCCCAACGGGTTCGCGATGGCGACGTTGGTCGGCACGGCGGCGGGGTGAATGTCTTTTCGGTCTTTCACCTTCACTCGGGGGAAGCACTGCATCGGAGTCGAGACACATTGTCCCGCTCGGTATGGTTGCGTGATCACAGGTTCGTTGATGGAAGCCGGCGGCAACGCAGGTGGATTGTAAGCGTCCTGACGAACCGGTGGCGGCGACAGCGATGGCCCTGAGAACACGTCATCTGGTTCCGGCGGGGGAACCACGGTTCGCGGTGCGGAGTAGTCATTGTAATCGTAACTGTTGTCAATCACGGGCGGTGGTGGCGGAACGTAACTCGGTTGGCTTGGCACCACTCGCGATTGCGGAACGATGTACGTTTCCCGACGCGGCACAATGTAGCTGCGGGACGGATACCGTGGCGGGACCACGTATCCTCGTGGCACATAACCACGGCGTCGAATCACGATACCGTCATCGTCGTCCACATCGTAAATTCGCGGTCCGCGATATCGTGGACCGTCGTCATCATCGTAATCACTATATGCGGGGCGAGTCAGGTTGGTCGCTCCCGCGAGCATTCCGATCGCCAATAATGTCAGTGCAATGCGTTTCATGGTTGTGGTGTCCTCTTCCCGGTCAACCGACCATCATGGTAGCGATTTTGAACGTTAGCCCGGGGATCAACACTTATTGAAACCCAGCTAACCGTATTATGGCAAAATCAGGGATTTCACCCGACACCAAAACTGAAATCATTTGGGAAAGATAGGAAAGATTTCAGAACCGCCTGCTTCAATTCCCCTGGTGTGCCCAAGCTGATCCGGTTGGAAAATCGTAATCCGCCAGTGATTCCGGCTTCATGGTGATGCTATAGCCCGGTGCAGTCGGGGCTTGATATCGTCCGTTTTTCATGACGACTGGGTCAAAGAAGTGTTCGTGCAGGTGATCGGCGTATTCGGTGGCCCGATCTTCCGTGCTTCCGCTGACGCACACGTAATCGATCATCGAAAGATGCTGGACATACTCACACAGCCCAACGCCACCCGCGTGCGGATACACGGGGACATCGAAGTGGGCCGCTAGCAGGAGCACCGCGAGAACTTCGTTGACGCCACCCAGACGGCAACTGTCGATCTGGCAGACTTGCATTCCCCCAGCTTGCAGGAACTGCTTGAACATCACACGGTTATGACAATGTTCGCCGGTGGCAACACGAATGGGGGCGATGGCCTTTGCGATCGCCGCATGACCGAGAACATCGTCGGGGCTGGTCGGTTCTTCGATAAACCAGGGATTGAACTCCGCAAGTTCTCGCATGTGTTCGATGGCCTGCGGAACATCCCAGACCTGGTTGGCGTCCATCATTAAATTGCGATCGGGGCCGATCTCCTCACGAATGATTCGGCATCGACGGATATCATCTTGCAGATCACGCCCCACTTTGATTTTGAAGCGTTCCCAACCACGTGAGAGCATCTCCCGGCAGAGCGATCGGAGTTGGTCATCACTGTAACCCAACCAGCCAGCGGAGGTTGTGTAAGATGGGTACCCTTCGTCTTCAAGCACCGCAATTCGGTCCGCTTTGGTCTCCGCAAGTTTCCGCAGGTGGTCCAAGGCGGATTCTCGGGTGATAGCGTCGGTGAGGTAGCGGAAATCGATGGCATCGACGAATTCTTCCGGTGAGAAATCACAAACCATCCGCCACAACGGTTTACCGGCGGCTTTGGCATCGAGATCCCACATCGCATTGATGACCGCGGCCGTCGCCAAATGGATGACGCCCTTCTCCGGCCCGACCCAACGGAGTTGGCTATCACCAGTAACACGCCGCCAATAATCCGCACGGTTGGCACGGAATTCCTCAAGTGTCGTCCCCACCACCAACGGACCAAGTGCTTCGATGGCCTGGACACACAATTCGTTGCCTCGGCCGATCGTGAATGTCATCCCGTGACCTTCAAGACCGTCGCTGTCGGTTTCTAGAATCACGTAGGCGGCGGAATAATCGGGATCGAGATTCATCGCATCCGATCCGGCGAGACTCTTCGAAGTCGGAAAACGGATGTCTTTGGCCGTCAATTTGGTAATCGTTGTCATGGAAATTAGACCTATGGAGCGACTGGAGTGCGAATTCGAAGAGTTGGTAGCGTCTCAGATGAAGACACAATTTGCTAAGTTTTGACCGCTGGTTCAACAGAAGCCGCGTTTTCGCACATACGTATCCACTGAATATCCGTTGGCAGGACGCAGGCGGTAATGTACCATATCGGCCCGCATCGATCTTTATGGCCGTGCCAATGTTTCACCGCATTGAGTCGTGGCGAACCGCATGGATCGTTAATAAGCTGTGTCGATTGATGGTTCTGACTCGAACAGATGATCGGCATGACCCCCGACGTGTTGCTTCGACATCTCACGAAGACTTCGCACAAACTCGACTGGTTTTCCTAGGTTTTAGAGACTCTCGATGCTTAGCGACACGCTTCTTTTGGTGGGAGGTTGTTCCGGGAGTTTCGCAGCTCCCACGGAGAACCGTCCTGTCTTTGATGCCGACTCTCCTCATCAAGTTCGCTATGTCCCGTTTTCGCGTCAGAAGTACGGCAGTCGGACATCGTCGTATTTTCTGAGACATCGCGATACGTGGATTGTGGTCGATCAAGGGTTGGGAATCGAGCCTATCTCTGAGTTTATCATTGATATGTTGAAGGCGGAACGTGTCGAACGGCCGATCATTCATCTTCTGCAAACCCACTATCATGAAGACCACATTGAAGGTTTGCGGGCGAACGCGTTGATGTTCCAGAAGGGAACGACGTTGCGGTTCTACAGTCCGCGACTTCAGTCGGTGACCGCTGTGCGAGGATTGCCCACGGAGAGTCCCTCACCGACGTCCAGTTGTCCGCTCGATCCCTGCATGATGGACGTGCTTGAGGCGGAGTTCTGTAAGAGTTATTGGCCGGTGACGCTGGATATTCTGGACCAGACCGGGGCCACCCGCGAGCACGAGGAATTCCAGCCCGGCGACACCCTACAAATTGATGACGTCACGATTCGGTCGGTCATGCTATCGCATCCCGGTGGCTGCGTGGGGTATCGTTTCGATTTCCCACAGAGCGATCCGGTGGTGTTGGCGACCGATTATGAACCGTCGCCCGAGATCGATCCGGCCGTGGTCGAATTCTTCGATGGTGCCGGGTTGCTTCTCACGGATATGCAGTACCGACACGCCGAATACGAAGGGCAAATGGCCATCGGACAACGGAGTGAGAATCGCATGTCGCGAGTGGGATGGGGACATGCGACGCCGGAATTGTTGTTTCCCTACCTCGTCCGAACGAAACGGCTACCGCGAAAAATCCGGGTCGTCCATCATGACCCCAAACGATCGGACGAAGATTTGGAGTCATTCCGCGAGGAGAGTTACGACATCCTGTGTCAGCATGTGACGTCTGGCAACGTAGATTACGGATTCGCGGCGGATGGCGAGTTGTATTGGCTATAGACCGGAATCTAGTCGGTCGCGTTCGGGGGCATCCGCAGAGAAAAGATGTGCGGCGTCGGGCAACCTAGACGCTTCGCGTATCGTTCCGGTCGATCGTGGGCATCGGGACAATCACGCGGCTGGAATCGACATCGGTCACAAGAAACTCAATCGTCTCTTCGGCCGACGTTAGCCCTTGAAACGTTTGAGTCAGCTCTTCGATGTCGTTGTCGTCGACCAACAGTTCAAATCGGCATTTCGTCGGGAATGCCTGACTCTGGCCGAGTTCCTTGAAATCCGCGGCGTTTCCATCGTAAACATTCAGGACCGATGCCGACTGCCAAGCGTCGTACACCAGGACATCGTGCAGTTGTTGTAGATGATGGGTCGGGAAGACACATTCGACTTTTTTCATTCGCCCGCCCCTTTTCCTCTCAAAAGAACCGATGGTTGTCGGTGTGAATGCATCTTGCGTGCCAATAATCCGACTTTCGTTGGTTTTCATAGGGTTGGTTTTCGCGGGACGTGGCAAATGACGGAGAAAACTGTATTCAACAGACGACTTTGCGTGATGAATATTTTTTCAGGAGCCTGTAGGCGGGACCGAGTGATATCCGCGGTTGCTGATTGATCCAGCAGGTGCTGCCCAATCCCTAGACTCAATTCCTAGTTGCCGTCCGCCGGGAAGCTGAAGAAGTCGCTTGTTTCCAGGTCACGACAAGACGGAGGCTACTTCGATCAAAAGTGAACGGCCTCGAGATGCGAGGTTCCGCTACAGGAAAGGTGACTTGTAACGCTGGCTCTGTCGGAATGTTCAATTGAGGAATTGCCGTTTGGCTGCCCGATCGCTTCTTGACGGAGTCAATTTCCGGAGATAACGTGGTTTGGTGTCAAATGAAACAACTGGCCGACCAACTTCCGATTGGTTGTATCGCCGGAAATGCTTGTCTCACGTCGTTGCGGGCCACTCGATGTGGCTTCACCTAGCCACGAGTCTTGGCCACTCGGACATGGTGACGTTGTGAGAACTCAATTTGTGAACGCGAACAGTTTATGAACGCAAATCCTTTGGAGGTCGCTGATCGCTGGCGATATGCGTTCATCGGGGGCGTGTTAGCGATTTCCCTGTCGCTGGTGATCGAGAGTTTTTCGTGGTGGTCGATCGATAACGACCGGGGAATCGAAACCTCTTTGCCAGCGAGTTTGCCGAGTCAGCAAGCAGAAACGCTCTACAAACAGGCGTTTTCTAGCGACTTGATGAGCAACAGTTTGTTCATTGTGCTGCGTCGAACGGGGCGACAAGGTGGGTTGCGACCGGCGGACCGTGTCTTCGTCGAAGACACGCTACAACCGGCTTTGGAAGCATTGACTGTTCCGGGCGATGAGGCGACGCGAACGCGAGTCGTCAAGAATGTGCGAACCGCCAACAACAAATACATCGGGCCGCTCTTGGACAGCGACGATGAAAAAGCCACGCTCGTCGCGGTGGAATTGCAGAGCGATCTGGATGATCAAGAAACTGTCAAGGCCATTGATCACATCGAGCAGCTCATTGCGCAGCGAGAGCCCTTGGCGTCGTCGCCGCTGAGTTTGTTCCGGAAAGGCGTGATTCCGCCCGGGCTTTCGATGGAGATGAGTGGCATTGTCGGCTTCACGCGGGACATCAACCGGGCGAACAAATCGAGTGTGCGGTCAATTGAATTATGGTCGCTGTTGGGTTTGGGCATCTTGCTGATCTTGACGCAAAAATCCCCGGTCTTGGTCGTGATACCGTTGCTTGTGGTGTTTCTGTCCGTCCATGCGGCTTTGGGGGTTCTCACGCTGACCACGCGACTCGGTTGGCTATTTCTGTATTCGGATATTCGATGTTACGCCGCCGTTGTCTTCTACGGAGTGGCCGCCGAGCATTGCCTTCGGCTCTTGATTCGGTATCGGAGACAACTCGAGCATCAACGACGTTCGGCGAACACCCCGCCAAAGTTTTCATGGCATGAATCGCGACCAATCTTGATCGCTACCCTCACGATGGTCGGCATTTCAGCGGCGTTGTTATTGGCCGACTTCGGTCGTTTTCAGCAGGTCGGGGCCGTCTTGGTGGTGGGGCTTGTCATCACTTGGCTCACGACTAGCATCCTGACATTCGGCGTGATGTGGGTGTTGAGACACTGGATCTTTTGGCCCAATCGATCCCGAACGAGATTCTCCACACGACGTTCGTGGTTGCGGTCTCGACGACAAACCCCCGGCACGGTGGGCGGTGGATTCGAACTTCAATCCCCCTGGATGACGTGTGGACTGGTGCTTGCGGTCGTCCTGCCGTTCGCGATTCTTACCGTCTTCAACGCCGATCGTACGACTTACAGTCTGCTCAATGTGCTTCCGATCCACGCACCGAGTGTCATCGGTGCCGAGGCTGCTCAACAACACTTTCCACCAGGTGCGACGAGTCCGATCACGATTTTGCTTGAGGACAAAACCGTTGAGTTCAACGCTGTAGACGGGAAAAAACTTGTTGCCGATTTGACCAAGTGCATGGCTTCGGCATCAGAAACACACGGCATCTTAGATGTTCGCAGCTTAGCGTTCCCACTCGGGTTGCGAGAGGAACGGAAGATCGAAGAGACTGTTCCTTTTCGGATGCTTCGACACCGGGCCGCGGTGTCTCATTATGTTGCAGACAACGGTCGCTGGGACGGCCACGTCACGAAACTGGATGTGATCGTCGATGAGAATCCATTCTCGCGGAGCGGCTTCCAAGAGTTTGAACGCCTGCAATCGATGGTGCATGACTGCCTGCCGCCGGAGTTAAGCGATGCACGCGTTCATTTTTTGGGGGCGACGGCACGAATCTACGATTTGCAGACCGTCGATCAACATGACCGTGTGATGGTGCAGATCGTGTCGGTGTTGCTCGCGGCTTGTCTTTCGTGGGTGGCGGTCCGACGAGCTTCTGCTGTGTGCGTTCTGGTCTGTTCCGGATTGCTGTGCTGGTTGGCAACAATGGGCGTTTGTGCGGTCGTTCTTCGTGACGTCGTTGCCGGTGGACCTTATGAGTTGGATTGGCAGGTGGTCACACTTTCGTTCACGATCTTGTTCGCGGTGGTGTTTCCCGGCAACTTGGTTCTGGTACGCAGTTTTCTCACGACTGGCCCGCATTCGCCTTCCGAAGAGAGTGAAGGCGTGTTTCTCGGCGGGTTGGCGATGATTGTCTGTTCGCTGTCGATGTTTGCCAGTGACGTGCTGGGATTACAACAGTTGGGATTGGCGATGGTGGTGGGAATGATCATCACCACCACACTGATTCGCCCATTCTTCATCCCCAGTTGGATGCGAATGCTGAATACCAACTCAAACGACACAGACGATCTGCGTCACAATGGACCATCGGACCAGATCGACAAGGAGCCGCGGACCGAATACGCCGGAACGGACTCGGCCGGTTGATTGCTCGCTAATCGCGTCCTAGAAGATATGACCTTCTTGCGGGCCGGATTCTGTAACCGTCAAGACTTCCGGGCCGTCCTGCGTCATGAGAATGGTGTGCTCGAATTGCGCGGACAAACCGCCATCGACCGTGCGAACCGTCCAGCCATCGGTCCGATCGAGGCTCGTGCGATATCCGCCAATGTTCAACATTGGTTCAATCGTGAAGCACATCCCCGGCTTGATGATCTGTCGGCCAAGTTTTGCATCGGGAAAGTGCGGCACACCCGGTTCCTGGTGGAATGCGCGGCCAATTCCGTGTCCTTGGTATTCGCGGACGATTTCGTAGCCCTTGGCACGAGCGAAGTGGTAAATCGCCCGACCGATATCCACAACGCGTCCCCCCGGTTTGATGGCATGGATGCCCTTCCAAAGCGAGTCGAAAGTCGTTTGCACAAGGGCTTTGGCTTCCGAGGAGACTTCGCCAATGAGGAACGTTTCCGATTGATCCCCGTGCCAACCATCGACAATTGTGGTGATATCCACGTTGACGATGTCGCCATCTTGGAGCGGGATATCGTTGGGAATTCCGTGGCAAACAACGTCATTGACGCTGGTGCAGATCGTCTTTGGGTATCCGCGATAACCCAGGCACGCCGGCGTATGCCCGTGACTGAGCGTGTACTCGTTCGCCAAGCGATCAAGATCGTTGGTCGTCACACCGGGCTCGACGTACTGCCGAAGATGGTCCATTAATTGCGCGTTGAACTTTGCAGCCGTTCGCAGTGATTGACGATCACGTTCGTTGTAAATGGGGGGCTTTTTATTCAACACGATAGAATCCCAAGCTGAAATTTTGTCTCGATCGACCGAAGCCGAATGGCGAAGACGTATTGTTTCGAGTTTGCCGATCGAGATCAACCGCCGTTGTTCACGGCACTGGTTATTTCGATTCAAAACGAGGATTTGTCCAACGGTTTACGGTCCTTGGACGGGGTTCTTCAAGATTCCGATGCCCGCGATTTCCGCTTCGACGGTATCACCGGCTTTGAGGAATTTTCCTTTCGGGAAGCCCACACCGTCTGGAGTGCCGGTCGAGATGACATCACCGGGGGCCAACGTCACGAAGCTGGAAATGAATTCCACGATTGCTGCGACGGGAAAGACCATGTCGGAGGTGTTGGCGTCTTGTTCGGTCTCACCGTTGACGCGAAGATCAAGCTTCAGACCTTGTGGGTCGGTGATGGTGTTGGCTGAGGTCACACAGGGGCCCATCGGGCAGAAGGTGTCGTGCCATTTGCCGTGCAGCCAGTCAAAGAAGGAATCTTTCTCCCGATCAGCACGATTGGGATTCGGTTTGAATTTTCGATCGGAGATGTCGTTGATCACGGTGTATCCCGCGACGTAATTCAACGCTTCACCTTCGGAAACGCCTTTGCATTCGCGACCGATGACAATGCCCAATTCGAGTTCCCAGTCGACATGGTTCGGCGAGACGGCGGGAATTTGGATGGGATCGTTCGGGTTCGTTAGCGTCGTCAACGGTGGCTTCATGAAGACGTACGGAAAAGTCTTCGCCCGTTCTTCGGCTTTGCCACCGCCCTCTTCGATGTGCTTGGAGTAGTTCCCGGCCAGCAACATCAATTTCGAGGGATTCGGAATCGGCACCAACAGCTTGACATCATCGACGGAAACACTGGTTCCTGCGTCCATCTTTTCGGCGGCGGACTGGGTTTGTTCGCCGAACTCACCGTGTGGTAGGAACGGCAGGACCGAATCGTTCGCGGTGAGAGTGGAATCAATCGACTTCAGAGGAACGACGGTGTCGTCTTGATAAAATCCAATTTGAATGCTGTTTTCGTACTCGAATCGACAAAGACGCATGGCGGGTCTCGGCTTGGAGGCAATGGCAAGTAGTTTCAATACGCGACAGTCTGAAGGCTTTCGCCCGTTCTCGCAATGCAATTGGCGTCTTGATCGCACAAGGTAGGCTGGCGAAAATTCGGATTCCAACTAGAATCAACGGCTTCATTGTCAGGTTTTTGTTGGATTGTCGTGTTTGATCGGCTTGCATGTCCGCATCGATTTCCCCAGCTCGGGAGTTTCCTCTCGTCCACGAACTCGGATCTGTTCCGGATGTTTCGACCGTCGCACGGGCGTTCGCAGATTGGCCGCATTTGGCGGTGCTCGAGAGTGTGAAGACGTCGCCTGCGTTGGGCCGTTATTCCTACGTGACCGCTGATCCGATTCGCTGCTTTCAGCGAGACCGCGTTCGTTTTGGTGAAGAACCGCTTGAACCCATTTGGTCGCAGCTTGCCACCTGGAGCACACCACCTCAACCCGATCTGCCCCCGTTCCAGGGCGGCGCGATTGGTCTGCTTGGTTACGAGTTGGGGGGCGCTTGGGAACGAATTCCACGTGCTCACCGTGATGAATTTCAGATTCCCGACTTAGCAGTGGGAATTTACGACTGGGTGATTGCGTGGGATCATCACACCGATCAGGCATGGATTATTTCACAAGGGCTGCCGAATCGTACCGATGACCACAGCCGACAGCGACGGTCTCAGGAACGAATGTCGCAAGTCCTGTCACGACTGAAAAACGCCACTGCAATTGTCGAGCAGCCACTCTCCGCCAACTCATTGGTTCCCGAGGCTCAGCACACTCTGGAGAATTGGCCGTCCGTCACGAGCAACTTTTCGTCAGATCAGTATTTGCGGGCGGTGGAACGCGTCATTGAGTACATCAACGCTGGCGACATCTTTCAGGCGAATCTTTCACAGCGATTGTTAGCGGCTCAGTCGTGTTCGCCATTGGAATTGTATGCACGGTTGCGGCAATCGAATCCGGCTCCATTTGCAGGATTTTTTCGATGGGACGACTGGTTTCTTGCCAGTGCTTCACCAGAGCGGTTCGTGCAGATCAATGATGGTTTCGTGGAGACCCGACCGATCAAGGGTACGCGACGGCGTCGCAGTCGTCCGGAAGCGGACTTGTATTCGGCTGCTGAACTCAAGGCGAGTGAAAAGGACCAAGCCGAGAATGTGATGATTGTCGATTTGCTACGAAACGACTTATCCCGCGTTTGCGAGGCCGGTTCGATTCGGGTTCCACAGTTGTGTCAGGTGGAGAGTTTCGAGACCGTGCAGCACTTGGTCTCGGTGGTCCAAGGGCGATTGAAAGCCGGACTTTCCGCCGCTGATTTGATCCGAGCTTCATTCCCCGGTGGATCGATCACCGGTGCACCCAAAATCCGTGCCATGGAGATTATCGCCGAACTTGAAACGACGGTTCGCGGTCCCTACTGTGGAAACCTCTTCTGGGCGGGGTTGAACGGCGCGTTTGACAGCAACATCCTGATTCGGACATTTGTTGGAAGACATGGTTGGCTGCAATGTTCGGTGGGCGGCGGGATCGTCGCTCAATCCACTCCACAGGCCGAGTACGAAGAGACGTGGCATAAAGCCGAAGGAATGCTGCGTGCCCTGCCCTGATAACCTCGGGCTTCGAGTGTGACGCACCATGATTCTTCTGATCGACAATTTCGACAGCTTCGTTTACAACTTAGCGCGCTACTTCGAGGAGTTGCACTGCCAAACCGTCGTCCGGCGAAACGATGTCTCTGTGGATGAGGTGATGTCCCTCGCACCGACGGCCATTGTGTTGTCACCGGGACCGTGTAGTCCTGCTGAAGCTGGCGTGAGTGTGGAGTTGGTGCAGCGTCTCGGTTCTCGCGTGCCCATTCTCGGCGTGTGCTTAGGACATCAAGCAATTGCCGCCGCGTTTGGAGGACATATTGTCCGTGCTCCTCGGCCGGTACACGGACAGACCAGTCCCGTTCATCATGACGCCCAAGGACTCTTTCACGATCTTCCGGAACCCTTGGAAGCCACGCGGTATCACTCTTTGATCGTGGATGAATCAACGCTTCCCCCAGAGTTGGAGATCACCGCACGAACGCCGGAGAACATCCCGATGGCGCTGCGTCATCGGGATCGGCCGGTGATGGGGGTGCAGTTCCATCCCGAGTCTATTCTCACCGACTCTGGGCACCGCCTGCTCTGGAATTTCTTGCAATTGAGCGGCATCGACACTCCATACGATTGCCCAGCGGAATGGATTCCGTCACCACGCGACACAAACTTGCCGTCCTACGACGGCCCGATTCATTGGTGAGTGTTCGGGTTTTCAGAACCGGTGCGATGGGAACGATTGTAACGATCGTGCGGCCCAC
Source organism: Thalassoroseus pseudoceratinae (assembly GCF_011634775.1). Taxonomy (NCBI): domain Bacteria; kingdom Pseudomonadati; phylum Planctomycetota; class Planctomycetia; order Planctomycetales; family Planctomycetaceae; genus Thalassoroseus; species Thalassoroseus pseudoceratinae. The sequence continues at coordinate 1,004,520 of NZ_JAALXT010000001.1, read as the reverse complement.
TGGTTCGATACGACCGGCACAACTGCGCTCGATCGGCAGTTTCGAGACGGAGCCAACCAACCAGAATCGACGTGCCCCTACTGAACTGGTCGATACGATCCAACAGGACGAGGTAATCAACCCTCGTCGGCATTTTGCGGCGACGTTGTTGAGCATTGGCATCGACGCGTTTCCGTATGGAGATCGGTTGTCTGGAACATCGGCGAGACGCTGATTTCGGCTGGAACACTCACGAGAGAGTTTCGCTGGGATGTTAGCAGTCCTTAAGTCTTCATGTTCCGCATGACGATACGCACGACCGTGAAAAGTAGACTGTTCTAACATGCGAATTGGGCATCTTTTCCACTGGATCGTTTTGGTCGGCGGTGTGCTGGCGGCCTCTGGGGCGTCGGTAATCGCGGCTGGACCGGGCTGGGTCAATGACTTTCGCCAAGCACAGGCGATTGGGCAGAAACTCAATCGGCCTGTACTCGTGCATTTTCATGCCGCTTGGTGCGGGCCGTGTCGACGAATGGAACGCGAAGTTCTTCGTTCTGGCGAACTGGCTCGGGAATTGAAGAACCGGTTTGTCGGTGTCAAAGTCGACGCAGACCGACACCCAGAATTACTCAAACAGTATGGCATCCGCTCGCTGCCAGCTGATCTGTTGCTATCTCCCGATGGGAAAGTCATTTCGCTGGATTTCGGATATCAGCCGAAGTCTGAGTATCTCGCGCGAATGAATCGCGTCGCCGCAAAATTCGTGAGCAAATCCCACGAAGATCGCCAACCACCCAAGCCGGCGGAAATTGCAGTGAAGCCGAAGACCTTCCAACTGGGATTGGAAGGCTACTGCCCGGTTTCCCTGTCGAATTGGCGGGAGTGGCGACGCGGACAGAAAAAATTTGAAGTCGAACACCAAGGGGTCACGTATCGCTGTGCAAGCGCGGCGGAAAAGAAATCCTTCGAGGCCAATCCCGAACAATTTGTGCCCCAGCTACTTGGTTGCGATCCGGTCGTTCTCTATCGCACCGATCGGGCGATCACCGGCACAACGAAATACGGTGCATACTTCGACGGTTCGCTATATCTCTTCACCACCGAGGAAACTCGAACCGAGTTCAAGCAACACCCGATCCGTTACACGCGAACACGACATGTCTTGCGAGTGGATCAGCTGGAAACCACTGTCACACGCTGAGTTAACACACCGGACAATCCATCGGAAAACTTTGAAAAACGACCGAAAGCCGGACGAGTGCGATTGACAGAACTTCATGATCCGTTATGATACGCACAGTTTTGGTAATTGAGATTTGGAGGGGTGTTAAACATCTCCCTGAGGTCTCTTTTCTAGTTTCTCGGTTGAAGTTGTTGCTATCAACTTCCCATCACATTATCAATTCAACGCTCCTCTTTTGGTTCTCAGTTGGTTTGGGCTCATCGCTTAAATCCTCACATTGATGTTTGTGAGAACTGGGTGCATGACTTTGCTTCGAGGGGTGTGGCTGAAGCTGGCCCGTTGTTACGTTCGGGCTTGGATTCATGTGGTGGGCTCCGTGAGGTTTAGCAAGATTTGCTTGCAGGCCAGTTAGCTGTGACGCCCAGTCTCTCTGATGGGTTTTTACTGGGGTCATCGCTAGCGTTTCATTGAGCGTCAACTGAGGGTTCAGTGTGTCCGTGTGTCACAAACACCTTCGTGGATCATCAGCTGAAAGAATCCAGGTCGAAGAGTCGTAAGGGCGACGGTTGAACGGGTTGTTTTGACCTGTTTCGGTAGTCGTTCCTTGGCAACGCACTCGTTTCTACTTAGTCAATGGTCAGCGGGTTTCGGGAAACGCGAAATCGAATTCCCGGCCGCGCAAAAGCAGTTTTCGCTACTCCGTAGCTTCCTTTGTCCGACGGGTTCGGCCGCGCCGAATGGGTTCGTGGAATCACCGTTGGTATCGGGAAATCTACTGCCAGATTGCTGATTTAAGGTTTTCAATCGGAATCGAGCGCATGGCGACTCTAGCCATCTTCAAGCTTAGTTGGCTCTTCACAATCCGAAGCGAGGCTGGATCGGCTCGTTACGCACGAGCTTTTCGCTGCGTCAATCTTTGTTAACGGAAAATCAACGGAATCGGTTTATGCCAACTCAGGGTTCAACGTCGACTGCTCGCACCACTCGTCGTCGCGTGTCTCGCAAAAAGTCTACCGCGGAAGACACTGTGAATGACGAGTCAACTTCCGCCGAGACCGAGAATGCGGAATCGTCGCTGAACGAAGACTCCGCGGCGGAAGAAACCAAAAAGAGCAAAAGCACGACCACCCGCCGTCGTCGAACGACGCGAAAGAAAGCGGAGGCCGAACCAGAACCAACGGCCGACGACGGCGCGACCGAAACCGACGATTTCGGAGCCGGCATCGAACCGGAACCGAAGACAAAAACTCGCCGAAGACGCACCAAAGCGATGACCACGAAGGCGTCCACCACCAAGACACGGACTCGAAAGTCCGCGAAAACAAAGGCCGAAGAGCCAGAAGCGGACGAGCCCAAAGCTGAAGCGGTAGAAAGCCCACCGGTTGAGCCCGTGGCGTCTGCAAAAGAAGAATCAGCGGAGTTTGTCGAGTCACAATCGGAATCTCGGCAGGACGAAGTTCAATCGTCGAGTGAATCGGACGAGCGTTCCTCGTCAGCCGACACCCGCCCTCCTCGCAATTCCGATGACGAATCTGGTGGCCGTCGGCGACGACGTCGGCGACGACGCCGATCGCGTGACAACGACAATCAAAATTCAGGCGGCTCCCACAACTCTCGTGGAAATCGTGGTCGATCGCGAACCACGCGAACACGGTCCTACGATCAAAGCAACGAGGACATCACCGGGACGATCGAAGGTGTGCTCGAGTTGCACCCCAAGAACTACGGTTTCTTGAGAAGCCCCGAGAAGAACTACTCCGCCCAAGATTCCGACGCTTTCGTATCCAGTTCCTTCATTGACAAGCATGGGCTGCGTGAAGGGGTGTTGATTCGTGGGGAAGTCGGACCTGGCACCAAAGGGCAAGGTCCTCGACTGAAATCGATCGAAACTATCGACGGTCGGACCATCGAAGAGTACCAGAAGATTCGGCATTTCGATGAGCTGACACCGGTCAATCCGTTCGAGCAAATTCGGCTCGAGACTGGACCACGCCCCATCACCATGCGAGTAATGGATTTGCTGACTCCGATTGGGAAAGGTCAGCGTGCCCTGCTGGTGGCTCCACCGCGTTCCGGGAAAACGATGTTGCTCCACGACATCGCCGCCGCCGTGAGCGAGAATCATCCAGAGATGAAGTTGATGGTCCTGCTCATCGACGAGCGTCCGGAAGAAGTGACCGAGATTCGCCGCAGCACCAACGGCGAAGTCATCGCTTCGTCGATGGACCGTGAGGTCGAAAGTCACATTCGAGTCAGCCAATTGTTGATCGAGCGTGCCAAGCGGCTGGCGGAAGCTGGTGGTGAAGTGTTCGTGCTGCTCGATAGCATCACTCGAACCGCTCGGGCCTTCAACAAGTGGGTCGGAAACAGTGGACGGACCGGGACAGGCGGTTTGGATGTCAAAGCGATGGACATTCCGCGAAAGATCTTCGGGACTGCTCGTCGGTTCGAAGAAGGTGGATCGTTGACGATCTTGGCGACCGCTCTGATCGACACCGGTAGCCGAATGGACGACGCGATCTTCCAAGAGTTCAAAGGGACCGGCAACATGGAAGCGATTCTGAGTCGGGATCTTGCGGACCGTCGCATTTGGCCGGCTCTCGACATCGGCAAGTCCGGAACTCGTCGCGAAGAGAAAATCCTCGAACCGGAAACTCTCGACACCGTGACGCTGCTTCGGCGGAGTTTGGTCTCGCTGAATCCCACGGAAGCAATGGAAGAGCTGACACGGAAGCTGGAAATGTTCCCTTCCAACGCCGAGTTCTTACAGAAGATTCGCAACGTGCTGTAGCGTGGGAGGCTGCGGTTCGTCAACGCGATTCGCTGCCGTCTCGCCTTTCAACTCTCTGGTTTTCCTCAAGGAAATCCGGCAACCGTTGCAACTTAAAATCGCGGTTCGTTTTAACGCACCGGAAATCCATACGGATTGACCGGACGGTAGATCCGTTGCGGAGGAAAGATCGACCCGCGAAGCGTGGGACGAGCCGTAGAGTAACCGATCGCCTTGCGATAAGCGATTCGCGCACGTCTTGCGTTCGCACGGATGCGTTCCCGTTGGCGGATTTGCTCCCATGCCTGCTCTTCAGCAGACGGGGTGCGGGTGTCGCGAGGCGGGAGTTCGATCACTGGACTGATGATCGTCGGAGGCGTGTCCACGTCTACAATCGGTGCAGGTGTAGTCCAGGTATCGGCAACGGTATCGGTTGTGCGTTCATATCGTTCCAATCGCTCCTGGGGGATTGTGAGCGGTGGTGACGAAACGATTGGTTTCGCAAGAGCCCGGTTCGGTGATTCCGCGATTGCCGCCGGTGGCCAGATGATCGTAGATGTCTGAGGTTCGGCGGCCTCACCGAAACCTGCCGTGAGAAGTGTCAGGCCGAACAGCAGCCCGGTTAGGTACACTCGCATTGGTTCCACTCCCCCACAACAGCGCATGTCGCTTATGCGTCGCGTTCAACAAGTGCGGCTCTTCAGTGAACCGACAGTCACTACGCGCAAGCTAGACTGGGCCTGATCGCAACCATCACTGGACCACGCAACGTTTCGGTGTTCGCAGTGGTCACTATTGATCTTATCGGCTGCGAGAGGGAGTCGAGTGAAGTGAATCGCAATTCGTCACCCCACGTGATGTCAGACGGGGCGGACTTCCAGCGAGCGAACAAGAGCATCTTGCTGTGAGATCGGCACGAAGCAGACGTAAACAAGACCGTCTTCTTGCCAACTTCGGATGGCCAACCCATGTCGGGTGGCGATGGAACGATAAGCGCCATCCATGAAAGAATGCCCTTCAGGCACGGAGCTAACCCGATCGGTCGGAATCGTTAAGAGCACGCCCCGTAAATCAGATCGATGGGAACTTCGTGGATCCCGGAATCGAAATTCTCGGACGGCGATCGAGTGCGAGGCCGCATCGACCGGGAAACCTTTGATCGACGGGCCGAAGGAAATACGACGTTCGTCGAGCCAACCACCCGAAGGCAAAATCGGTTCGAAGTCCCCTTGGAACGCCGGCAGGGCGTTAACGGAATCTGTCTCAAATGGAATGCCAGTTTGGACTTCCACCAAGTCAATTTGTGACGGTTGCGACTGAATGAGCCAAAAACCCAAGACGAACGAGAAGGTCAACACGGCAGCGGCCACACCGCGAAAGTAGCGACGCGATCTTGTCGTGGGCTTCTGAGGCGAGTCTGGAGTATTCGCGACCTGAGTTTTCTCCGTTACGGCGGCATGGAGTCGCTCGCGAAGCCCCTCAGGAATTGGGACCGATCGGATTGTTTCTCCGATGAGCCGATCGGTTGCTTGTCGTTGCTCGAATAGTTTGCAAGCGGCGGGGTCATCTTCAATGGCGGAGAGAGCGGCAGCCAAATCGGGATCCTCCCGATCGAGGAAGCCCGGTCGGGCGGCCTCCAACTGCTCAAGTGCGGTTTTAGGATGCATAGGAAAAACCTAAAAATCTGCGATTAGCCGACAGTTCCACCGTCGGACAAAAAATGCGAAAACTCCTTGCTCTCGCCGTTGGTTCTGAATCAATTCTCAATAATGTTCCCGGGTGACGAAGCAACTTCAACTGCAACGGGTTGCAACTTCTTCCGGAGATGTTCTTTGCCTCGTGAAAGCCGACTCATTACGGTTCCCGCCGGCAAATCCAACTGGCTTGCAATCTCTTTGTAGCTGAATTCTTCAAAGTAGAACAAGATGAGCGGAATGCGAAATTCGTCGGGAAGCTCGTCGATTACATTCTGTAAACTCTTTTCATCGATGGTTTTCGGCGGATTTGTCTCTTCTTCCGGTTCGCCAACACGTTCCAGTGAAACCGTCTTCGTATGTCGTTGAGACCGCTTCGACTTCAGGTACGCATTCCGCAAAATTGTGAACAACCAACTGCGGGCGGCCGTTGGGTCACGCAATTGGTCCAAATTCTCCTGAGCCAACAAGTACGTTTGTTGGGTAAGATCCTCGGCATCCGTTTGCGAACCGGACAAACGGTACGCATACCGATACAAGACTTGGTAGTGATCGTCGATCAAACTCGCCAAACTGATTGGCTCGATCGTCTGGTCGTCCATGGATCTCCCTAGAGATATGATCCCGCCGCCCCGGTTTTATTCCCACAACTTTGGGAAATCCGCTAATCGGCTCGGATGCAATCTGCACACTTTACGCTTTGGAGACCGTTTCGTCACGTCAAATATGCGTGATGTGCGAGATCCGGCGGTCGGATTGGGAACGCTGCCGCCGATCATGGATCGCGGAATCGTGAAGCATGGACCAGAACTCATCCCGTTTTAAGGTCGCGACTGGCGATGTGAGGCAGACGCGAAATGCGTTCTTGGCGATCAGTCGCATCATTCTGCGATTGCGGGACTGCCAGCGTTACTTTGCCAGGACTTCCAGAAGACCGCCGGGTGCGTGTTTCGCCAAAGTGCCAAGGCGTTTCCGACATGGCTGTAGAACGTGTACTTTTGGCGAATTTCCGCTTCGGTTTTGCCGGTGGTGTTTGCAATCAACCAGGCTGCGGCTTTGCGGACTTGCTCACGTGGTGGGTGAAGTTCCAACGGGGCGATGGCGAGCCATTCCAGATGATGACCAGTGGCGATCACTTCACGGTACTCGGCAGAGTTCGGATCCGGGTTGATAAGTGCGTTCGCGCCATCCGGCCAGTTGGTCGGCCAACGTCCATCGGGATGCTGGGACGCGATGATCGAATCACGGACGCCTTCCAAATGGTTCCAAACTTCGGCCTCAGCGGCATCGGAGAGAATGTCGAATTCCTGATCCAACCGCCACAAGACCATCAGCGAATACACACGATGCGTTCCGCTGCAAACACCGAGTTGTCGTTGTCCACGAATGAGACGACGGGCCAGCATGTCGAAATCAATGCGGCGATCGGTCGCGGTGCGGAATTCCTTGGTGGGCGGCAGATACAACGCGAACGACAACGTCGACCATTCCGTTTCTCGTTCGTCCAGTCGGAAGTCTTGCAGGGCTTGTTGGAGCATGTCTTCCACATCGTGATGCAACCCAGACGGCGTGAAGACGCGTTCATCGAGCGACACCCCAGCTTCCGCCAAGCAGGCTAACATATGGTCGTGATGGACCGAAAGTGCGGCCTGACTGCCCCAGCGGACATCGATTCCATGCGATTGTTCCACGAGAATCGGCTCCACGTCGTGCCCGTCACCGGACAGACTCCACGAAGCCGCGTATTGGCTATGGTCGACGAGAAAATCCCGCAGTTCCGCGCCGGACATCACTTCTGGATCGCGGAACTCAGCCGATTGCCCCCACGCTCGCAACGCGTGTTCGACATAGTTCGGCTTTCGTTGCGATGCCGGGAATTTCGGGCGAATCTTTGCCAACACGGCGGCCAACTCGGCATCCGTGACGACAGACGGATCATCGTACAGCGGTGCGATCGTCAGCGGTTCACGGCGTGGTAATGGAAGTTCTGGACGAGTCTCGGTCCGCGTGACGAGTTTCTCGAAGCGTCTGGTGTTTCGTTCATTCAATGCCGCAAATCCGACGGCAAACGCTCCCAGAAAGAGAGCTTGCACGATGAGGATTGTTTTCCATGAGGATTGTTGGCGACGCATCGAATTATCCGAAGGTGAATTGAGAATTCGGTCAGTTAAACACGGCGGTGATGAGGAACGTCTAGATGGGTTCGGTGCGTGTGAAGATCACAGCCAACGCTGATTCAAACTCGACTCGCCACTGCGGATCACGTTTCATGTGATCGATTAGACGCCCGCTGTACAACTTGTCCACGATCATCAAGTTGATACCGTAGCGGTCCAGAGTTTGTTCGAAGCTATTCCGCATCATCGACACGGTGCGATAATGACCCCAAACCGTGCGCGGGATGTATTGCACGTGCGAAGCAACGAAGACATCGAGTTGCTCGGGGCCGGCCCACAGAAGGTAATCACCCCAGTAATAGGGATTGAAAATCACGCCTTTGGGAATGCGTCCGTCCGCCGCCATCTGCTGAAGGTGGGCTGTTGCATCAATCGGCGTGTTCGGCGAGAGCATTCGACGCTGACTTTGGAGGCTAGGTTCCTTGCCATGCAAGACCCGCAACGCGAAGTTGGTCGGTGCGAAACACAGCCAGATCAACGCTAACCCCATGACCGTCCATAAGCTGGCCACGTTGCGGGTATTTTCCACAGGAGAGCGGTTCTGCAATCGGTTCCAGACCGCGGCACCATGTCGGGCGAGGTAATAGGCTGCCACCGGTGCCCACCAGAGAATCATGCGGGAATACCACAGCGTGGCCACACCCAAACCGGCGAGCAGAATGACTTCGACCGAACGCACACGTCGAGGCGACAGCCGGTACAACACGATGAGTGCAAAGCTGATCGCTGCCGCAGCCTGTCCCTGGGACATCCGCAGGTTCAAGGCGTCCCATTCGATGAGGTCACTGAGATTCGGGTTACTGCCAAACGTGAGCACCTCTGTGTAGAGGGCCAACCCGTACGGATTGATCAATGCGGCAACCGCTGCCAGTTGTGTCACAAGGACCAAGCGTTGAGTCTGTCGGCTGGACACGACGGCTTTCAGGTTTCGGGTCCGTCTGAGCACATCGAACCCATGCCCAATTGCGAACGATCCGATCAGCACCAACCCCATGATGAATGACCCATGCAGGTTGGCCCACAGCCCGATCAACGCGGGAATCGTCACCCAGAATGCGGATTTCCATTGGCGAGCCGTGAGTACCGCAAACAACGCGATGAAACACGCTAAGCCCGCAAGTTGCGGACGAATAATGAGTAGTTGCTGCCAATCCACCCACAGGAACGCGCACACGCTGAGCACGCTGACGACGAAGTTCTGCGTGTGCCGATAGAACCGGGTCATCAGAATCGAGACGCATGCGGTGATGCTCACAGCGTACAAGAACTGCAACACGGAAATGCCGAGATTCTCGTAAGCCAAGTACGTCAGGTACTGCGACAGCCAGGCGGTATCGATGAAATCCACACCGACGGCGAGCGGCATCAGCGGTTCTTCACCGTAAAGTGCCCCCAACCCCTCTTCCGCAAGCACACGACCGTAGGAAAGGTGTCCCCAGAGATCGGTATGCCACAGGGGTTGGTAACTCAGGTAGAGAAAGAAGACCCCGAGTAACGCAACGCCAGCGGGAAACACCCACGAGGTCCGAAACCATTCGGGCATCTTGTCTTGGAGCACCAATTCGTCGGCATCCGTAGCGGAATCATCCGCGGCCGTATTCCCGGTCTGATGGGAACTTGGTTCCGCCGTCATTGTGGATACCACATGATCGGAGGATGTGAATTCTTCCTTGTCGGCGTAGGACATAACATATTCTTGCGAACAGTGAAGATTTGACGAGAGGTTGAGAAAATCGAAATGGCTCGGTGAGCAATCGCGAAACTTCCCACATAGAGCCTAAACCGCCAGTCCAATGAACCGGGAAACGACTTGGCTGATTTCCTTCTTCGGCAACGTGGTTTCCGTTGCGAACAATGATTTTGGCAATCGGAGGGATTTCGCAGGTTTTACGAAGAAGATGGGTCGGTGGTCTTCTGAGGACGAGCCGGCGTGTCGGGAGCGGAAAAAAACGGAACTTCGCGAGTTTGACTGGTCCTCAGCGACTGAAGTCCTTTGCAGACGGTTTCCCAGATTTCCAGCGACCCACCATTTTCGCTTTCAAAACCTCTCGCCGCATGAGCCGGGATTCCAATGCCACGTGCTTCCGCGATCGCGTCCTGATTGGCTCCCAAGAAGACGAATTGCCATCGGTTTTGCCGACGTTGATGTCGGATCATGTCGAACACGAGTTTGCGATCAAATTCCGAACTCGCATTTTCAAGTCCGTCGGTCAAAATCACGAACACGACATGCCTTGGACGTTCGTCTTCGGGAATGGCAAGTAACCGTGTGGACGCCAAGCGAATGCTGGTGCCGATTGCGTCCAGAAGTGCGGTGGCTCCGCGAGGTTGGTAGGTCTCGAAGTCTAGCTCCGCTGCTTCCTTGAGATCTTTCGCGACGTAAACGGATTCGGTTCGGTCGTCGAACTGGATCAACGTGAGTCGGCAGCGGTCCGGCAGTTCTCGTTGCCGCCGCAACATCCGGTTGTAACCCTCGATGGTTTCGTTGATGACGCTGCCCATAGACCCGGAACGATCGAGAACGATCGTCATGTCAGTCTCATATTGCAACGCCATTGAGGAAGTCCTTGTGCGTACCGGCAGTCGGGGAGGCGGCCCATCATTTGTAGAGAGGTGTTTGATATGAGAGAACAATTCACATCTATCATATCGCCAATAATCGCAATCTGTCGAGTAAAATCCCGATTCGTCGCCCATGCAACTGTACCGCGACCAGTGTCAATGCGGGCACTGGCAAATCGCAATCATGATCTTTTGGAACACTGGGTTGATTTGGACTTGGGTGAGCATGCGACACTTTTTGTCGGGGGGGGGGATGCGATCTACTGCAATGGGAATTATCCGTCGGAATCCGACATGCGGAATCGTGCGAGGCTCAATCGTCCATGATTTTGCGAGTCGCGGGGTGATGGTCACGGAGGAGATGTTCCATCAGGCCTCGTTGTCGGATGAGTCCTGTCACCTGATCGTTTTCATCGACCAACACGCCCAAGTCTTCCCCCAGTCGCCGAAGTTGGAGCAGTGCTTCCAGCTTCTTTTGTTTCGCTGGAAGACGCGGCATTTCCCGCAAAAGATCTTTGACGGAACGCTGTGTGACCATCAGATCAACGGTTCGCACATAGGCATGCCAAGCATTGGGATCGCCGACCCGGTGGACCGGGATCGCTGGCAAGGCAAACTGCTGAGCAGTCTTGAGCATCTCCGCACGGGAGGCATCCGCAGCACATCCGATGACCATTGCCGGAGCGGTGGCGACCTGTTGAACCGGCTCATCGGCGATGGTCAGCAGCCCGTGCACTAGCTTGTTCTGAAGCTCTGTCAGCAAGCCTTGTCGGTGCCCTTCCGTGACCGCTTGCGTAAGTCGATTTCGACTCAGCACACGCCCCGTACGGACATCTTCCGCTTCTCCGAACCGCTCGAACAGGCGAGCCACCATCATCAAAGGCAAACTGACGGGAAGCAGAGCATAGTAACAAGCTTGCAGCTTCCAGGAGTCGCGTTTGAGGAAGTGCATCGGGGCACGGAAGTAGAGATTCTTGGGCAGCAACTCTCCAAAGATGAACACGACGGGGGTCAACATGAGCGTCGCGACGAGTTCCATCGATCCGGCTTGGTTGGGGAACAGACTCAAGGAGATCATCCCGATCGCCAGTGTGGTCACATAATTGGCCACATTGTTGCCGACAAGTGCGGTAGAAACGAATGTGCTCGGTGCCTGCATGAACTGCAGCAGTCGTCGCGACGCCGGTTCGCCGGTTCTCGCGTCCAAGCTGATCCGCAAATAGCTGAGCCGATAGAAGCCGGTTTCTGATCCACTAAAGAAAGCCGACAACCGCAAGCCGACCCCGAAAATCACCAAAGCGATGATCAACTGCAAGCTATCGGGAATTGACAAGAGTGAGAATATCATGCGGGTTGTGACGTCCCTTTCAAAGTGACTCTGACTCCATTCGTCGGACGAGCACGCGAATCCAACCGTGTTGCGGAACGTCAGTCACCTTCAGGTGGTAGCCCCGCCAATCGCATTCGTCACCGACGACGGGAATATGTTCGAGCAATTCATACATTAGTCCGGCCAATGTGATCAATCCGTCCGGCGTGGGTTCGTATTCCAAGCCAAGTCGCAAACAGAGATACCGTAACGTCGTCACGCCATCGACATGAAACTCACCCGGTTTCACCTCAACAACCGGTTCCCGCTGCAACAATCGTCGGGCACGACTGGGCTGAGCAGCGAGCATGCCGTCGAGGATGTCATCTTTCAGCACAATCCCGATCGTTTCACCATATTCGTTCACAACGGACAGCACGTTGGTCCAATTGGCTTTCATCTCCGTCAAGGCGTACGTCAGCGTGGAACACCATGGCACGGGTTGCACGACGTCGGCAATCCGTTCCAAGTTCGTCTGCTGCGAGAATGGGACCTGATTCATTGAAACCGCGGCGTAGATTTCGTCGCTGCCTTCCGGAACGAGCGCGATGATTTCCCCGGGGGGAACTTCGCCGCCCAAGTCGGCCAGATTCACGGGTGGCGACATCGTCACATATGTGCCACGAGGCCGCATCGCTTCCTCCACTGAAATCACCGAAAGGTCTAATATGTTTTGCAACACATGCCGTTCATGTTCGACCACTTCGGCACTTTGCTTAGCGACTTCGATCAGGCGTTCCAAATCCTCGGCGGCCAAATGGGGTTCGCGAACCAAACCCGGCCAGAACGTTCGACGGGCAATCCGTGTGAGCCGAGCAAGATGCGGAATGATCGGGTCGAGAATTCTCACGGCGACACTGAGCGGTAGGCTAACCGTGCGAGCAAGAAACTTTCGGAAGACGACCGCGAAACTCTTCGGCAACACTTCGCCGATCAGGATGATGAAGAACAGGCTGAACAACCCGAAACCGGCAGCGGCGGCACTCTGACCGGCATCGGCGAGCTTGTGCGACACAATCACTGTCACCGCGAAGTACAATAGGTTGATGACCAGGTTCCAAAAGAGAACCGCCGTCAGCAAGCGATCGGGCTCTCGCATCAGACTCGCCGCGATTCGCTCTGGTGCTTTGCCAACACGAAATCGCCGAAGCTCGTCCTGCGAGAGAAAGAACAACGCGGTTTCACTCGAGGAGAAGAAACCGGACCCGATCACCAACCCGCCCATCACGATCAACCAATGCGACCAAAGTTGCATAGATTCCAAGAATTCGTGAAACATAGCTGGGCAAGTCCGGCGGCGTCGTGCGATTGAGCGAGCGAAGTTTAGCGATCGTGCGTTGTGCGTCCGAGTGCCATGTCGAACTCACTGATGGCAGGAACAAGCATCGCGATCGTGGGAAATCCGTAGGCGGCGAGAATCGTCAAGCAAACTCCCAAAGAACCGCCGAGCAAATACGAAGTGATCGCATAAAACGTAAAGAACGGCAAAATCCCCGCAGAGAGGGTTAACGCACCGGACGGGATTTTGTGCCGCAACGATGCATACAACGCGATACTTCCCACACCGATGAAGACCACGAAACTTTGGAATTGGAGGAAGAACGAACTACTCGCTTCCACAAGCAAAATCATAAAGACGAAGATTCCAATAAACAGAAAGAATATGGTGCCCAGACTGTTGGCGACGGCGGAACGAGACCGTTCGAAGCTCAACCCCGCATGAAGTCCGAGCGACGCTGCGAACAAAATCAAAGTGAACAACCCGATTTCCAGATACAGGAAGTTTTCCCAACTCACCAACCCTGCGGTGGCGAACCAGAGTATCATCGCGGTGGGGACCAGAATTAGTTCTTTCGTATTCCACAGCGAACCCAACAGCTTGCCAAAGATGAACTCCTTGGCGGTGATATCAGTGACCAATAGCAACTCCAGCGTCTTCATATCGCGTTCGCTGGTCATCGAGGTCACGGTTTGAGCGTTGATCAAGATCAGTCCAAGAATCGTTAACGCAAGCAATGCGAAACCAGGCGTTGAGAGCATTCCCAGAAATTGCGGACCGTCATCAATTGCCGGTGTTACGGCTCCGGAGATCGCGTAACACACAAACCCAGCCAATACGAGATACGCGAGTTTGATCGCGAACACCTTGCGTCCATACGCCCGGGTGCCAACCTCCCGCCAATAAACCGGATTGCCTCTAACTTCGCGAGATTTAGCCCGTTGTTCGGTGGCATCGTCGGCATCCGCGTTGGCTTGAAAGAAGATGAACCGCGACGGATTCCAAATTCGGAGTCGCCAAATCGTGACCGCATTCAAGCCAACCGCCAAGGCGAGCAACGCCAACACCGAGGACAAGCCCGAGACACTCGGCGGTGCCAAACTAACATGACCTTGCAACGGACTAAGGACCGAAAACAAGGACCGATACGGATTCAGTTGAGCAATCGCACGACCGACGCCGGAGTCCGACCCCATGACGAGCAAGAGTCCTTCCACGACACCGATAAACAGCACCAATCCGAGCATGCTGATTGCGAGTGTTTGGAACGTCTTCTCTCGCCAAAAAGCCACCAATGCTCCCCAACTTCCCGCTGCAATTGCTGCGGCTGTGCAGATGCCGATGGCCCAAAATATCTGGCTGAGCATCACCCCACCTAACACGTGTAGCAGCACGAAGGCGGGAATCGATATCCCTAACATGATCAACACGTTAAGTAGGCTCGCGCTCAGTTTTCCGAGGACGAGTTCGTGGTCGCGCATGTCGGTCATCAATAGCAGAATCATCGTGCGACGATCCTTTTCCTGACTGACATTGTTCGCGACGAACAGCAAGGCGAAGAACAATACGAGCGACAATTGAACCAGCGAAAATACTTGGAATACCAACGCACCGAAACGCGCGAGATCACCGACGGTTCGGGTTTGTTTCCAACCGAACGTGACCTGCCCCGCCGTGAACATCAGCAGGAACAACGCCGCGATGTACCCCGCCCGCACCAGGAAATGCCGAAACTGGCGTGGCGTCGTTAGGGCTTCTCTCGCAAAAATCGGACCGGCAAGCACGCGATTTCTCCCAACTTCAATTACAGTCGTCGTTGATGAGTCTCAGAGAACAGGAATCACTGGTGAGATGACTTCAAGCGGTCTCGAACTTACCACGACCAGTTTTTGACGTTTTTCAAATTCTGAATGCAGAACCCCGGCCATTCACCGCGATGGAGTGCGATGATCGTTTCCGCGGCCATCGAAAACGTGTCCTCGTGCGATTCCTCATCCAGCCCAGCCAGATGTCCCGCGAGAAGCACGTTATCGAATTCCAAAAGCGGGCTGTCGGTTGGTAGCGGTTCGGTTTCGAAGACGTCCAAACCGGCTCCCGCCAAATGACCGCTCCGCAGGGCTTCGCACAATGCCGGTTCGTCGACCAACCGGCCCCTCGCTGTGTTGAGTAACACGCTTCCGGGTTTCATCTTGCCGAGATTCTCGGTGCTCATCAGATGATGATTCTCTGCCGTCGCCGGCAAGTGTAACGAGACGAAATCCGAACGCGACAGCAACTCGTCAAACCCAACTGATTCAATCCGATGTTGTTTCAGAAATTCATCATCGGGATATGGTTCGTACGTCAGCACATTCATCCCGAGTCCGGCGGCACGCCAGGCAACCGCTTTGCCGATGCGACCAAGCCCGACAATTCCAATCGTTCGTCCCATCACCCGCGGACGCGCAATACGTTTCCAACGACCGTCTCGAACACGCATGTCGTTGTCCGGCCAACCGCGAGCGACCGCCATCAGCATGGCAATCGTATGTTCCGCGACAGCATGGTGATTCACTCCCGGCGTTGTACTCACGACAATCTTGCGTGAGTCGCAAGCCTCCAAGTCGACAGCGTCGAAACCAACACCCGTTCGTGCGATGGCACGCAACCGTGGGCAACGCTCCAAAACCTCGGCCGTATACGGTTCCGACCCGGCAATGGTGGCGTCTATGTTTTGCAGTTGATCTGCGAACACCTCGGGGTTGGAAAGATCGAGTGCACGGTCCACAACATCGACTTCAAACCCCGCTTTGCGAAGGATTTCAAAGTGCGGACCTTCCTCGGCATTCAACGAACAACACAAAACGCTTGGCATCGCCGGGCTCCCAAAGACTTCGGACGTTGCCCCAGAGTAGCGGAGCGGCTCGAAAAACGCCAAGCCGCCTACGTCCGCTTTTCCAGGATCATCGAATTTTCATTTGGTGTCTCGGTCGTGTTTGCGTCGTTGTACGGCGGAGATTTCTGGCACCGTCAGAAAGCCCCAGCGGAGGGACTCGTCTTGTGTATACTGCTTGCCCAAGGTGAGCGCGGTAATAGCTTTGGCGAACTCATAGCCGAGATAAAACGCATGACTCGGATCGGTGATGCCCACGTCAGCCGCAAGTTGGTCGAACACCGCATACGGATCGGTGCCCCGCCAATACCCGTCACGGTTCATGATGTGAATTTCCCCGCGTTCGGCGAAGATCCGGAAATTCGGGTCCGTCAACTGCGACGCCATCGCCTGCAACGTGTCTTCCCCGCGAATCGTTGGTTTGGAATCACGCAATAGAACCAGGTCCGAACTGATATGTTTCGGCAGCGACTGCGTTTTGACGCTATGCCAAGTCTGTCGACGTGCGAGGTCGAACTCTCGAACCGCTGATTGACACCACGGAATCACTTCTGTGGTCAAGACGCTGCCAATGTTCAATTCTTGACAGAACCCCGCCAAGAGCATGTTCACGCCGGCGGAATCGACCTCGGTCAGTTCCGTCAGGTTGCCAATGCCCATCATCATCGGGATGTTCGGCCAGCGTTTTCGACATTCGATGTATCGCCCGAGAGATGCTGCGAAACCAAAACCGATTGGCTCCAAGATTGGATCAAGACGGAACTTCGCTCCGGCTGCGTTAAGACAGTCGATCGTGGCTTGCATGGTTTCGGGGTGGCGGGGATCGTCGGGAATGACGACCAATTCCGCCGGCAGATTCGCGGCCCAGTCTCGGTTGGTCGCGTTGCAACTGAGCACGCACTCGGCACCCGCGTCGACCGCCGCTTCCACTTCCCGTTGATCGAAACTGTCGATCGACACCCGATGCCCATTCGCACATAACCGCTGCACGGCGTTGGCCACCCCATTCCAACTTTCATTCGGGATACATCCAATGTCGATGACATCCGCGCCGCTTTCCCGATAACGGTCGGCTAGTTGGAGTAACTCCGTTGCCATCAGTCGAGGGGCGTGATTGATTTCCGCGAGGATTTCAATGTCGTAATTCGTGAGGGCCACGGGCGGACGGGCTCCGCGACCGAAATACTGCGGCAGATCGTACAAGTCTTTCGGTCCACGCTCGAATTGGCAGCCAAATTGGTCCGCCAACGGCTCAAGGTCGCCCTGGCACCAACCCGGCAAAACCACGCGATCGTATTGCTCGGTGATTTCGAGTTTCCGAGAGACCCATTTCGTGTGCATCAACGCCGCCACGCTGATTCCGAGGACGGAAACGTCAGCCTCGAATCCAGCGGAACTTTCGATTTCCCGGACCACGTTTCGTAGGGCGGTTTCGGCGAGTCGGCCGGTCACGAACAGAATTCGCTCGGGGCGGGACGAGGATTCATCACGTGTGGCCGGATTGGTCATTGAATTCAAATTCCCACGGGAACCGAACGCCAGACTTGGAGGAGTCGGCTCTCGTGTCTTCCTATTCGGCCGTTCAAAGCCCTGCCCTCACCGGACGGCTCCACCGTTGACGTTCACAACCTGCCCGGTCAGGAAATTGGCTTCATCGCTGACCAGAAAACGGGTGGTTTTGGCGATGTCTTCAGGCGTGCCCCAACGGTTAAGTGGTGTTTCCCGCAGCACGCGGTTTTGCCATTCCTCGCTGGCATTCTCGCCCCATTTTGTGCGAATCCAACCGGGCGAAACGCAATTCACGCGAACTTCCGGTGCCAAACTCACGGCCAATGACCGCGTGAATCCCATCACCGCATTCTTGCTAGCTGCGAACAGTTCCCCACTATCACCTTCCATACCACGGTCCGCTTGATCCCAACCAATGTTGATGATCACGCCGCCGCCACCTGACTTCATGCGTTGACCAACCGCTTTGGAAATCAACACGCTGGCGGACACATCAACTTCGAGCAGAATTCGCAATTTTTTCTCGTAGTCGGCTCGGGCAGCAGGTGTCGTGAGCAAGTCTGCTCCGGCGTTGTTAACCCAGATGTCGACGCCGTCCCAGCATTTCCACGCGCGTTCGATGAATCGGTTGCGGGTCACAGGATCAGCCAAGTCCGCCATGATGACTTCCGACCACACTCCAAGCCCGCGAACTTCTTCCGCGGTCGATCGAGCTGCATCCGCATTGTGGGCCGCATGGACCAGCACACCTGCTCCGGCACGGGCTAATTCCAAGGCGATGGCTCGTCCAATGCCGGTGGACGACCCTGTCACAACCGCACGCCGACCCTGTAAATCAGCGAAAGTGTGGGAGCGGTCGTTTTCTGATCGTTGATTCATGAAGTTCGACACAAGACGGAACCAAAAGACATCATCCGGGAACAACATATCACCCCGGCGAAGCGACTCCAAGCGGTCCACCGGATTTCTGATCCGTCAATGTCGGCAAAATCGTTAAATCTTCCATATTTTACTACAGCTCACCACTCCCCTGTGCCGAAATCAGGAAGGACGACACATGCTAATTCTGGAAGAGCCACACTTGGACACTGCGTCCACGCTCGGCGATGTCGGTCAGTGGGAAACTGCCATGTCTGAATATCACCCACCACAGTCGGATCGTCCTCACTCATTGCAACTCGTTGGTGTGCAAGAGTCTGAGGCGGATCATGAGTTGGATTCCCAACCGAATCCTTCAATGACCACGTCCGCGAGAGCGGTCGACTTGCTATTGCGAGTCTCGCACCAGTTGCGGGGAATTCTGGCTTCGCATTTCGCGGAATTCGACCTCACCGACGTCCGTTACAGTGTGTTGCAGATGATTCGTAACGCAGGTGACGGTGGTTGTTCTCAGAAACAAGTTGCCGATGAACTGCTTCAGTCCGAATCCAGTATCAGCACGCTCATTGAACGAATGCGTCGCGATGGGTTGATCTATCGCCTGACGGCACCCAGAGATCGCCGTCGGAAATCGCTGATCCTCTCCGATCGCGGACGGGAACTGCTCGATCGCGTTGAGGAATGTCACGAAACCCGAATGCAGCAGTTGTTGGCGAATCTCGATGCCAATGATCGTGGTCATTTGGAGTCGGTGATGACGCGAATGGCGGCATCGTTCACCGAGTTCTCCAAGCAACCGGTTTGGACTGCACCTAACGAATCGACCGGCACCAACGCGGCTTGAGGCACGTGGTGTCAGCTCACCGTATTTCCACGTCGTGACCGGTTTGAAGCGAGATTCTCATCATGGAATGCCGATGCATTCGAGGTCGGCGAGGACGATGTTTCCTCCGTACGATGACGTTGATGATCGGTCTGAACTTGGCCATTCATTGGTCGCCCGTGGTCGCACAGGAGCTCACCGAACCAGCGGCCATCGTGACCAACGCGGACGCAAGCGTTGATGAATCCGCAACGCCAGGTGTTGTCTCCGCCGAGTACCATTTGGCTTTGGAACAACCGAGCCAATGGGAACTGCTGCCGGACTCGCTGTTGTATCGTTCCTATCTTGGCAATCCACGAGCACCACGCTTGGCGGCACGGACACTTCAGCACGATGGTTACGACAAAGTTCTGGAATTGACCGCTGGGGCTCGTGTAGGGCTTCTCCGCTACGGTCGTCCTGGGAACGACAACCCCGAAGGATGGCAACTCGACATTGAAGCCGCCATCTTCCCGAGGTTGAACTCGGAATTTGAGCAGGATCTCGATGCGACTGATTACCGCGTCGGCATCCCATTGACGTATCGCGAAGGTCCTTGGCAGCTCAAGGCCGGCTGGTACCACCTCAGTGCCCACGTTGGTGAGGAATTTCTGTTCCGCAATCCGGACTACATTTTTCGGGAGTATTTCCGCGACGCCGTCTTTCTCGGTGTTGGGTTCTTCCCGGAGCCTGATTCAAGGGTTTACGCTGAAGCCGAGTACGGATTTCATCACATGGGCGGTTCGGAACCGTGGCACTTTCAGTTTGGGTACGATTATTCTCCCGTTCGTCCCAGTCGAGGATTTCTTCCGGATCCATTCTTTGCGATCAACGGAACGATCATGGAAGAAGTCGATTTCTCCGGCGGTGTCAACATTGTGACGGGCGTGCAGTGGCGATCTGACGGACCGGGACGGCTATTCCGAATCGGTTTGCAGTACTATAACGGTAACTCGTTGCAGTATTCGTTCATTGAAGAACACGAAGAAGCCTTCGGGTTCGGAGTTTGGTACGATTTCTAGCATTCGCCGGACTTGTCCATTTGCACTAGTCCGCAGCTTTGTTAGAACTCGACCCGATGACGGATTTCATTGGCAGGCCAGAGAATCCGTTGGTTTCTCGGTTGAACTCCGTGCAGATTCGCGTCATTCTTGATATGTGCGAGACCGGATCGTCTTGTGGACGGCGGTGTACCCAATTGGAGATTGCGTACCGGCCTTGTGAACTTTCAAATCTGACAAATTCTCTGGGAGGAGTCGACGTCTGAACGTCTCAAATCACTCGGACTGGTAGAAAACCAGCGATGTGGTTGGAGGAGGAGAAACGTTCGAAAGTTGATTGTCTGGGGGAGTCTTGGGTATGAACCAGAGCGTCGAGTCATTGCGAATCACGTTCTGGGGTACGCAAGGAAGTTTGCAATATTTCCCGGACCCCACCCAAGTTGGCGAGTACGCCGACCTGATCGCCACGGATTGCCTGCGACGTGTCTTCGCGATGGCTGAGGAAAAATTCGGCGATAAGTCGTTTACGATCCAAGACTTGCTCGGCGGTGAACTCGACCAAGCATCGCTGGCGAAACTCTATCAAACGATCGGACGGGCCGCCCCCGCCGTTTACGGTGGCGAAACGACCTGTGCCGAGATCGAAACCTCCGATGGCTTTGTCTTCGTTATTGATGGTGGAAGTGGGATTCGCCACTTTGCCAAGAAGCGAGTCCTGGACTGGAAAGATCGAGACGACCGCGAACTTACTATCTTCGGCACGCACGATCATCTTGACCACCGGATCGGGTTACCGTTTTCGAGTATGTGCTTCGCCCAACCCGCTTTTCGTCTGCAAGTTTATGGAAACTATCGGTTTCTCGCGGCGTTGGACGATCGATTTGCCGTCTTCTCGCAGGAAGTGACCGAGGCCACTCACCGTGACGATCCGTTGGATTATCGCATGATGAGTGCCGAATTCACCGGGACGCAGATTCTTTGTCATGATTCGCCGCTAGAGACGGATCAACGCGTCCCAAACTGTTCAACGCACGATGCCGTCACTCCAATCGTGATCGGCGAAACAGTCATCACGCCCTTTCCGACCTATCACGGTTCGACCCCCTGCTTGGCGTACAGGTTTGAGCATAAAGGGAAATCGTTCGTTTTCTGCACCGATCACGAACTCCGTCATGGAGCGGTGGCGGATCACCCCAATCAGATCCGGAGTGAGAAAACTGAGGAATCAGTTCGTGCTCATTGTCAGCACGTCGATGTGGCTTACTTCGACGGGCAATATTTGATGGACGAGTACCTCGGCCGCGTCGGGACCGGGAATTCGCAGGGTGTGCCCCGGATCGATTGGGGACACAGCGCGATTGAGGACGTTGTCGAGCGTGCCCGTGTTTGCGAGATCGGTCGCACGTTCGTCGGACACCACGACCCCGATCGAGAATGGCTAGATCGCATGAAGCTCGATGAGTGGTGTCATGAGCAATCCGTCCGCTTGGGGCGTCACATCGAATTGGCCAAAGATCGCCAGGTGATCAATCTGTAGTGTACGCTTGGTTCTCTGCCGATAGAAAGTATTTGATTTTCTATCGTCGCATGTGGTAGCGTGGATGAGTTCGACCATTCTGGATCGCACCTTCAACCGCGATCTCACCACAATTCGGAGGACTTGTCATGCTCGCCAAGCCGATTCTCGCCCGTGATATCATGGTCACAAAGCTCATCACACTGCGTCCGGACATGGACGCATTCGATGCCATCGAGTTACTGTTGAAACACAAGATTTCCGGGGCACCTGTGGTGGACGCATCGCGTCGATTGATTGGGGTGTTCTCGGAGCGTTGTTCAATGTCCGTCGTGTTGGAAGGCGCCTATCAGCAACTCCCGACCAACGATGTTGCAGCATTTATGGACACGTCACCCCGCACCATCGACGAAGAAGTCGATCTGCTGTCGATTGCACAGATTTTTCAGGAAACGTCATTTCGGCGATTGCCAGTCCTTCGTGACGGCATACTCGTGGGGCAGATCAGCCGTCGTGACCTGTTGCGAGCCGTTCATCAAACGTTCGCACAAGCAACCTGTCAGGATTCGGCTTTGCTGTATTTGAGTTCGCTGATGGAACGCAGCGAGCATCCGATCGGATGAGGCGTTAAAGGTCTCATACGGCAGTTGCAGTGATGAAATGGTGACCGAAACGTCACGATTGCTGCACCTGTGACTCGAACGCCGTAGCCGGAGCCGAGGCGAATCGGTTTTCGTTGGTTGGAAAGCTTGTTCTGATCGGGGCTGTCGTCCATACTGCGTGGCTGGACTACCAATTCAGCGGCCGTCCGGCGACACAATCGCGG
Source organism: Thalassoroseus pseudoceratinae (assembly GCF_011634775.1). Taxonomy (NCBI): domain Bacteria; kingdom Pseudomonadati; phylum Planctomycetota; class Planctomycetia; order Planctomycetales; family Planctomycetaceae; genus Thalassoroseus; species Thalassoroseus pseudoceratinae. The sequence goes on along the minus strand of NZ_JAALXT010000001.1, from coordinate 982,042 downwards.
ATGGCTCGACAGCCGAGATTCGATCGGAAACTATGGCTCGCTATTTTAAGTATAAGTCGCTCGATGATCTCGCTCAGGATGCCACACGTCTGGGCGAGCCACTTGCACTTTCGGAAGACTTCTCCGTCTTATTTCAGCCGCTTGAAATCGGCCATCGGACTGTTGGCAATCGTCTGGCCATCCAACCGATGGAAGGTTGCGACGGTACGCCCGACGGCTTCCCGGATGAACTGACGTTTCGACGATATCAGCGGTTCGGTGCCGGTGGCGCGAAACTGATCTGGGGGGAAGCGACAGCCATCTCCGATGAAGGCCGCATGAATCCTCGGCAACTTTGGATTCACGACGGCAGCGTCTCGGATATCTCTCGCATGCTTGCGGAGTGCAGGAACGCTCACCAACAGGTGAATGATTCCGCCGATGATTTTCTTATTGGTTTGCAGCTGACTCATTCCGGGCGGTTCAGCTGCCGGTATCCTCAAATTGTGGTTCGTGATCCCCTGCTCGATCCATTAACAATCGACAAGAAGACCGGCCAACCAATTTCGGCTGATTATCCCGTCCTCAGCGACGATGACCTCAAGCGGATTGAAGATCAGTACCTCGCCGCCGCGAAACTTGCCAACCAAGCTGGCGTCGATTTCATCGATCTGAAGCAGTGTCACCGGTATCTGCTCTCAGAACTTCTCGGTGCGAAACATCGCCCTGGTGATTACGGTGGGAGTCTCGAAAACCGCACCCGACTGATCCGCAACATCATCGGGCGAATCCGCTCCGAATTTCCGCAGATGCTCATTGCAACACGCATGAATGTCTACGATGGAATCCCATTTCGCGGTCAAGGTGAAGACTTCATCGGCCAACCGGTCCCACATTCGTATCCGCTTCAGACGGCATTTGGCACCGATCCTGAGGACTATCGCCAAGAAGACCTCACGGAACCGCTTCAAGTTGCGAAATGGCTGCGTGAATGGGGCGTGCATTTGATCAACGTCTCCATGGGGAATCCCTATGCAAACCCGCATTTGGTTCGTCCCGCCGAGTTCCCGCCCGTGGACGGCTACCACGCACCCGAGCACCCGTTGATTGGTGTGCAACGACACTTCCGCTTGGCCGCCGAAATTCAGAAAGCTGTTCCGGATATTCCTGTGATGGGCAGCGGTTATAGTTGGCTGCAAGATTATGCCATGCACGCGGCGGCCGGAAACATCGAAACTGGCAGAATTCAGTTGATCGGTATGGGCCGCGCGACGCTTTCTCATCCGGACTTTGTGAATACGTTACGAGAAACCGGCGAGATGAATCGCAAAAAGATCTGTCGGACGTTTTCCTACTGCACGAACTTGATGCGAACCAAGGACCACCCGCTTGGCCAATACGCCACCGGATGCCCACCCTTCGACAAGGACGTGTATGGTCCCCTCTGGAAAGACGCCCAAGCGGTACGAGCAAAAAGCGAGTAAACGAGAGCAAGTTTCGTATTACATGACGAGCAATTTGCAGCATCTGACGCTTGTTTTGGGCCCATAATTCTGTCACAAAAAAACAGCCCACCAATTTGATTGGTGGGCTGTTTTGCTGATTTCACATCACTTTGCGGAAGTTACTTTCCGTCAGCACTAATGGCGTACAGCGTGTTCTTGTTGCTGATGAACATCGTGTTGTTCGCGACAACAGGTGTAGAGTAAACCGCGTTGCCCATGTTGATTTCTTCGATCATCTTCTGTTCTTTCGACAGTTCGAAGATCGCAACGTCACCGTCTTCGTCACCGATGTAGACTTTGTCTTCTACGATCAGCGGACTGCCCCAGGCAGCGGCGAACATGTCATATGTCCAATAGACGGTCGCTTTGCCATCGGTGTGCTTTTTGGCATCGAGACAGTGAAACAAACCGCTGAAGTCGGCGATGTAGAGCAAGTCGTTTTTGATAGCAACCGTTCCGCAGGAGCGGTGAATCAATTCTTCGAAATCTTTGCGGTCGTTCTCATCGGCATCGAACCAATCGTAATGCCACACGACCTTGCTGTTCGGGTTCGGTATGACTTTCTCGCCGGCATCCGCATTGACGGCTTGCAATCGTGGCACGTCTTCCAAGGGTTTGCCATCGGCATCGACGCCCAGGGTCGGGCTGACATCGCCTTCACCGGTTGGGTCGATGCACCACAAATCGCCATCGCCTTCACCGTGTTCCGGGTCTTGACCGGTGGCGACATAAACGAGTCCGTCGTAGACAACGGGGGTTGCGATGATGTTATTCCGGCGTCCGCGACTACCGAGAATCCACTTGGACTCTTTTGGGTTGGTGTCGAACTTCCAAAGCAGTTTCGAGTTCCCTTTGCCATCGCCTTTCGGATCAAAACTGTAGAGGTATCCGTCGCCACCAGCGAACAAGACCTGAGCACGGCCACCAAGTTCCGCATAAGTCGGTGAAGACCATTGCCCGTGCAGAATCCGAATGCCAGGGCTCTTGTCGGTCCAGAGAACCTTGCCGGTATCGCGATTCATGGCGAAGAAACTGGGGGCGTTCGGTGCTGGGATGTTGATGTGTGACTCGTCGACACCGTTCGAGGTGTTCACGAACAGAACATCGCCCACGCCGATCACCGAGCAAGAGCACATGTTGTGCTGGCTCGAGCCGAGTTGGCCCATCATGTCATACTTCCAAATGACATCGGCTTCGTCTTTGTTCTCGTTGTCTTCGCTTTTGAACGGGCCGTCGTTTTCTCCGTCATGGAATCCTTCGGTGTCACAGCAGACCACTTCGCCACGACTGGAAACGAACCAAAGCCGATCACCATCGACATAAGGAGCGCTACAAATGCCTTGCAGAGGCCAGTCGTGAACACGGCCGGAAGCCAATTTCGGGCTAGAGTGTTGCCACAGGAATTGACCGTCTTTCTCGTCGAAGCACAGCAACACACCTAAGTCGGTTTGGATTTGGTCGTTCCACGGATAGCGGGAGACGTAACCAGCGGCGTTGTTGGTGCCGATGAAAACCTTACCGTTGGCGATCACCGCGTTGCCGTAAGTCTGCGAGCCAAGTTCAGCTTTCCATTTGATATTTGTGCCTTCGTCGACGTCCCATTCCGTCGGGATGTTCTTGCCCAACGGCGTGTTGTTACGGAAGGTGGTTCCCCCCCACATTGGCCAGTCGAGCTTACCGACTTCCAGGGCTGCGATTTGGTCCAGAGCTTCTTGAGTGGGGTCTTTGCCTTTACCGTCTTGGGCGTATGGGCTGGCGGCTTGGAGCACCAAACCCGTCGCCAGGAGGGTTGCTAAACCCAGACCAACAGAGAAAACTCGTTGCATTGTTAGACTCCTGAATGAATCTCACGTGTGTCGATCAAAGGCCGATTCGCGTTCGATGTGTCCGACACTGTTGAAGACTTCGTCTTGGGAATGACCTCGGATAAAATTGTCCGAGGTCCAAAAATGATACGGGTGAACTTGCGTGTCGACCATGGAAAATCGACGCCACGGTTTGCTTATTCTTCGTTCGCATAGACTTGAATGCGATCGTAGAACACCTCAGAGTCCTTGGCGTTGCCGAACACACCTGGACTTCCGATAACGTTCGGGCTTTCGTCGACGGCTTCGAGCATCCAGTCTTTCGGTTCGGGTTGGTCCCGCTCCCAGACTTTCCCGCGAAGGACCGCTTTGTCGCCTTCGACAGACGATTGCAACTTCATCGTGTACCAGGTGTCGGCTTTCCATTCGAAGGGCATCGTCTTCGCCATTCGCAATTGCGGTGGCCAAGTTCGAATCTGCAATTGTTGGCTCGCGCCCATCAAGTCGATAGTGTAGCGTTGAGCGATGAGACCGACGTCGGGAAGCTTGCCCGCTTTGGCGGCACCCATCACGTCGGCTTCGATCGTGTAATTGGCGTGGTCGATCGGGCCGATCCAACCTTGGCTACGTTGACCTTTCGGGATCGTGCTGATCTTCATCATCACGCCGTTGCCCTCGATCTTGCGAGGACCACGATCCACACTCAATCGAACCCCGGAGAGTGTGGCTGCACCGAATTTTTTCTCCCAGCGGTCGAATTTCGAACCCGAAATGACGCCTTTGTCCTTCAACGTTTGCAAGGCTGGTCCCAAGGTCTTGGACGCTTCTTCGACACTGCCTGCACTTTGGCCAATCCCCAGGAACGCGACGAAATCGGTCCAGGTTTTTCTTGGGGTGCTGTCATCGTAGACCGCTTTTTTCGGGTTGCCGTTGGTGAAGCTGGTCATCAACGCAAGATAGAGTTGAGCGGTTTGTGGATCGATTTGGTTGAGTTCTCGGAAGAGATTGAAATCGATCACAATGTGACGATACCGCACGCCAACCCACGGTTCGGGAATGACACCATCGTCGAAGGTGTACTTCCATGGGAAGGGCGGGAAGGTTCGGACTCGGGCGTCGGCTTTGACATCGCCGATGGTCGCAACGACGGTGGCGGCGGTGACATCATTCGACGATGGAGCGACATAGGTTTGCCCATCGCTTGCGATTTTACCCTTACCTTCAAGCGTGAACTTCGCCGGGTTATCTTTGTCGGCAAGCCCAAGATATTGGCCACGTTCATTGAACAGGCGAACTTGGAACTGTTGTTTTTGCCCGGGTCGCAAGACTGATTCTACGGGGACCACAGCGGCAGTTGCGGGTTGATCGTCTTCCCCAACCGGCGTGATCGCTGGTGGTTCGGGACGTGGATCGGCTTCGGGTTCCGCGTCGGCGGATGCAATGCAATACAGGCCGTAAGTTGTAGGAATGTAGATTCGGCCGTGCGAAACGATTGGCGAACCGTACGATTCACCGATTCGCAATCGAGCGCGTTCAACGGTTTCGACACCATCTTCGGACGGCTTGAAGACCCACCAACGTCCGTTTTCCGTAAGCAGGTAGATTTTGCCATCCGCGTAAATCGGGCTGCTCCGCATGGGACCGCCGAGCCGAACTTCGTCGATCTTCTTGCCGGTTTCGATGTCGGCGATGATCATCGTGCCGGTGTCTTCACAGGCGTAGACGCGGCCGTCGACAACAATTGGCGTGCTCTTGCCGACGAACCATTCGGTTTGTCGCCAGATTTCACCAGACTTTGTGATGTCGCCTTTCTTCAGTCCATCAATAGCGAACAACGCGCCCATTTTGGTGGTGTCGAGGTTTTCTTCACTGTGACCGCAAATCACGGTGTTGCCAGCGATGACCGGTGTGGTGTTGATCCCGCGGGCCGACACGTTGTAGGTCCAGATGTTTTTGCCGGTTTCTGGTTGGAAGGCGTGGACGCCACCATCGCCAGAGGCAAACACCATCGCCGCTTCCCCGTTGAACGAAGTCAGTACAGGGGAACTGTAAGTGGTGTCTTCCGGCAGCAAGCTTGTGCCTTCGAACCAGACCGGTTGGCCGTTGCGTTGGTCGAATGCGACAAAACGGTGTGCTGGCTTCGCCATGTCACCATAGCCGATCACGATCGCACTGATGATGACCAAGTTTTTGTAGGTCATCGGGAAATTCGTTCGGCCACCATACGTGGAGAGCAACCCGTATTCTTCACTCAAGGAGTGTGACCAAAGCGTCTCGCCGGTTTTGGCGTCGAGGCATTGGAAGTAACCGCACACACCCAGGGCGAACACTTTGTTGGTTTCCGGGTCGGCGATGACGCTTGACCAACCCACGCGAGTGTCGGGGACATCGGAGAGAAAGACGTTGAAGATGCTTTCCCATTTGGTTTTGCCGGTGGCGGCGTCAACACAAATGACTTTCTCGCCTTCGAGCTTCGTACCGGGTTTGTCACGAACGATCGTGTAGAGCAAGCCGTCCATGACGACCGGGGTCGATCGGCTGGCCAAGTCTTCGCGTTCCCACACGACGTTTTCACCGCCGGGTTGCCAAGTGGTGGGAAGATTTTTTTCCCGAGAAATACCATTCATCTCGGGACCACGCCAGTGAGGCCAATCCATCTCGGCGGCATCCCACGGTTCGCCTGCCGAGAGCGAAAGCGGAGTCACTGACGACACGCCGACGGTCATCACCGCCAAGCAAGTAATCAGAAATCGGTTGCAGCTTCTTGGTTTCATTGCATTGCTTTCATCTTGAGGGTGTGCGGGCCGATGTGAGGATCGATCGTCGAGTTAAAGCCGCGGGCACCTTCGGCGGTAGGATGGACCGGTCACGAAACCGATTCATATTTAAGGCGGGGAGCGTCGCGGTCTTCCGGCAAGAGTCGAACCGAATCGACACAATTTACGATACCCGAGCGCAACCAGTCCGGCAAGCGAGTGAAGTCGTTGTAACCTGCAAATTCGGAAGACATTTGTCAGGCCCGACGGACGCAGCGGTTTATTGTCCGCGACAGGAGACGTTACGCGATCGCGAAGTGAATCCGTGCGTTTCCGACAGTTCCGCGCGAAGATGAGAACGGTCGCGCCGGTTACGAAACGGCCTTCTTCCGTGTGGAGCGGCTGCGGGATTTGGTGCCGCTGCCAGCTTCCTTTGCAAGAGCCTCATAGGAGATGAGGTGGACCACGTTCTGTGCGAGCAGGTCCATCTCCATGACCAGCGCGTCGACTCGGCTGGACAGATAGAGGTAGAGGATTAATGAGGGAATTGCGATGGATAAACCGACAGCTGTTGTCAGCAACGCGAGTGCGATGCCGAAAGCGAGTTGCTCAGGTTTGCCCATGGCGTCACCGGAGGCGATCTGATTGAACGCCATAATCATCCCGACGACGGTGCCCAACAATCCCATCAGCGGTGTGACTGTCGATACGCCATTCAAAACACGCAGGTGCCGACGCAATTGGCTCACTTGCCGTTCGCCACCGTCAATAATGGCTTGTTCGACTTCCACACTCGGCTTGCCCCATTTGCGGACACCGTGGGCGAAGACCTCGGCGACCGGGCTGCCATTTTCCTCACAAAGTTGCAACGCACTATCGGCGTCGAGTTTGCCTTGTTCCATGTGATCGAGAAAGCGTTCGACGAAGGCCCGTGGAATCACACGGCCTCGGCGGAGCACGATCAATCGCTCGATTCCGAACCAAATCGCAATGAAGGACGCCAATGCGAACGGTGCGAGGAAGTACCATCCCAACGCCTCGGCAAATTCGCGTGGTGTGAGGGGAATCGCTTGGCGTTGCGATTTCTCCGCGTCTTGAGCACCGTCGGTATCGGCAGCGGTCGTGGCATCCTCGGCCGCGGCGGTTGGAGGAAAATCCTCAGCGGGAATCGGTTCTTGACCGAATACGGGAATACAGCACCATATCAGCCCAATGGCCAGAGCCACGCAACTGAATCGTCGAAACAGACGACTCCGTTGTGGTTGTTGTTTTCGGGGCTGATCATTCAATTCTGGCACGTTCCCTCTCCCAGATGTTTGGCCGGAGGGTGCATCATGACGAATAATCGAAGATCCGGCAAGATCAGGGAATTGCCTGGAACGAAAGACGTCATAATCCGAAGTCACATGGTACGGTGTGCCGCAGCGACATCGTTTGACACGCGACAGATATTCACCGATGCGTTTGACGCACTCCTGCGATTGTGCCTAACATCTGTGACACGCAGTTGTTGATCCGATCCTCTCATTTGGTCGAGCGGATCAAAATGCAAAGTGTTTCGTGTTGATGAGGGGCTTCAATGGAGCAAGAAAGTTCCGTCAGTTTGGCGGATTACGAGAGTCTCCAAAAACAACTCGCCGAACTCCAAGCCGAGAACGAAGATCTCCGCCGTGAGGTGTTGCGTTATCGTGCTTCACGCGACGGCGATCAGCGTACAGGCAATCACAACGCCCAATCAGCGACTGAGCATCAATTGAGCCTTGTTGTCGATAAGGCTCCCATTATTTTCTGGAGCATGGATCGGCACGGGATCTTTACGGAGTCTCGCGGCCGTGGTTTGGATTTGATCGGCTTGGGCGAGGGTGATGCGGTCGGTTGGTCGGTCTGGGAGATGTATCGAGAGTATCCGAATATCCTCGAGACCATCCGCAATGTTCTGGATGGCGAAGAACTTTCGGAGACGGTCTACCTGGACGGGACGTATTTCGACACGCATTACACGCCGATCTTGTCCGAGTCGAGGGACGAAGTCGTTGGAGTGCGGGGAATGTCCGTGGTGGTGACGGACCGTGAAATTGCACGTATCGCGTTCCAACAAACGAGCGAGATTTTCCGGGAAGCCTTTGTGATCAATGCACTAGGGCTGCTCGTGCTGACGGAAGACACTCTGTCGGTTGTCGATGCCAATACGGAATTTCTGGGCATCGTTGGTTGTGACCGGGGCGAGATTGTCGGGCAAATGCTCTCGCAACTCCCAATGTTCAATGATCTGGATTTGTTCGAAAAACTCCGATCGGAAGCGTTTGCATATGGGCGTTCGAATCCTGTCGATACGATACTGAAAACTAAGGACGGGAAGGAAATCACGGTCACGGTATCCGCCGATCGTCTCCAGGTTCCTCATCAGGATTATGTCCTGATGATTGTCGAGGAGACGACAAAGCGAAGGCGTGTTCTCAGACACTTCGAAGAGAAACAAAGTGAGCTTGATGGCGAGTTTCGTCAACCGTATGCAAATTGGCAACGGTTTGCCGGAGAACTGGAAAATCTCATCAAACGCCGTAGTCCAATTGAGCATGCCGATGGTCAATTAACCCCCGTTCAGGATTCAAAACTGAGCGAAAATGCGTTGACGTATTTCCTCGAATGTGTGCCGGATACCGTATGTACCTTGGACCGATCGGGAACACTTCTGTATGTGAATCGTGCTCAACGACCATCGCGTGTCGAGGACTTGGTGGGGAAATCGGCGTACGACTTTATTTCTCCTCAGAAAGCGGAAGAATCTCGTGCGGTGATCCAACGGGTCTTCGAGACCGGCGAGATCATGACTCAAGAGGTTCAAAGCCCTGGCGTCGATGGTGTTCTGCGACATTTTTCTTGTCGTATCGGTCCGATCCGGCGGTTCGGTCGTGTGATCGCAGTGATTGTGGTCGCGACGGACATGACCAAACTTTTCGAAGCACAAGATGCAGTTCGACGTCGGCAACTCGAATTCGAACGATTGGCGCAACTGACGTCATTGGGGCAAATGGCCACCATGGTGGCCCATGAAGTGAATAACCCGCTCGCCGCCATCGCCAATTTCGCTCGCGGTTGCATCCGGCGGATTCAGAAAATGACATCGGAGCCAAGCGAGACCGCTGCTCAAACGTTTCAGGCTCAATCCGCAGGTTTGATCGATGCCCTGGAAGGCGTGACCGAGCAAGCCAACCAGGCAAGTAACTCCATCCGCCGTTTGCGTCGGTTCTTGAGTTCTCGTGGTTCAGCCAGTCACCGAGTGGCGACTTATCAGATCATCCAAGAGGCCGTCCATTGGGTCACGCCGATCGCTCGTGTTAATGGTGTGGAAATCCTCCTGGATGTGCCGGACTCTCTTCCCAATATCGCGGCCGATCCCTTGCAGATCGAGCAAGTCTTGGTCCATCTAATTTCCAATGCAGTGGAAGCGTTCGCAGAGCATGGTCGGAGTCCCGAAGAGACCCCGCCCGTGGTGCATTTGTCGGCGGTTGTTCATCAGGAAACGTTGGTGAAATTTACCATTGCCGATAATGGTCCTGGACTTTCCAAGGAAGTTTTGGAAAACTTGTTTGAACCTTTCTTCACTACCAAGAAGACAGGCTTTGGTATGGGACTCACCATGAGTCGGGCGATTGTGGAACAGTATGGCGGTCGGTTGTGGAGGGACGAACAAAACAGACCCGGTGTCGTTTTCCATTTTACTTTGCCGATCTCCCAAGGAGAAAATCCTCGTGTATAACGAAAATCAGGAAACGGTTTCGAACGCCAGCGCGACGCTGCCAAGCGAAACCACCGAGCAACCGACCGTTTTCGTGGTTGACGACGAAGACGCCATGCGAAAGTCGCTGTGTTGGCTTTTCGAGTCTGTTCAACTGAAATCGCGGGCCTTCGCGGACGCCTTTGAATTCTTGGAATTTTACGATCCAAGCCAACCCGGGTGTTTGGTCCTTGACGTCCGGATGCCGGGAATGAGTGGTCTGGAATTGCAGGAAAAGCTGCAAGCGGATCGGATCAAAATTCCGATCATTCTGCTCACTGGTTATGGTGATGTGCCGATGGCCGTGCGAGGAATGAAAGCCGGTGCGGTGGATTTTCTTGAGAAGCCGGCGAGTGATGAAGTGTTGCTGGAACACGTTCATCGGGCGTTGGAACTCGATCGGCAAAATCGCAAAGCTCAGGCAGCTTATCAGGCGATCATCAAGCGGTTGAAATCGCTGACGCCCCGAGAGACTGAGGTCATGGAATACGTCGTCGAGGGGCAATCCAGCAAAGCCATTGCGGAGGAACTGAAGATCAGTTTCAAAACCGTGGAAGCCCATCGAGCCCGCATTATGAAGAAGATGGAAGCGCAAGGCGTCCCGCAACTCATCCATATGCGAAGACAGGTCCCCGATGAAGAACTCTGATTTTCGGCTTGGGGACAGCCGAAGATGATCGGTCACGGTGGTTGTTTGCGAAAGGGTCGGTTAATCTACGAGCCTTCACACACGGATTTGATCGGCTCAATCGAATAGCACGCACACCATGACCGAGTCTCCCAATCTGCTCGAGTTCGACGGGGTCGGGATCGTCGATACCTTTGCCGAGGCGTTTCCCATCGTCGGCACCCGGCTCATCATTACGGCATGTACTGAACGTTGGGCTCAGGTGGCCGCCGAGCAATTCAGCGGATTCGCCACCAGCGTCATTGCCTGCGATATCGAAGCCGCCATTGAACGAACTTGGAACTCCGACGAAACGCCTGATGGTCGGCCGGGCGTGAGTGTGTTGGCCTTCGCATTCAGTCGAGACGCGTTGCAAACCGCTGTCAGCAACCGCGTCGGTCAATGTGTGCTCACCTGCCCCACAACGGCGTGCTACAACGGCTTGGAAGACACGCCTCGCGAGAAGCAAATCTCGATCGGCGGGCAACTGCGGTTCTTCGGCGATGGCATGCAGGTCTCGAAGAAGCTTGGTCCGCGACGGTTCTGGCGGTTGCCGGTCATGGATGGCGAATTCCTTTGCGAAGATCGCTTCGGGACGGTGAAAGGTGTCGCCGGAGGGAATCTCATTCTTTGTGGACGAACGCAAGCGGAGACGCTAGCCGCGACCGAAGCTGCCGCGAACGCGATGCGAGCCGTTCCCGAAGTCATTCTCCCGTTCCCTGGTGGGATTGTCCGGAGTGGTAGCAAAGTAGGCTCGAAATACAAGAAGCTCAAAGCGAGTACCAACGATGCCTATTGCCCGACGGTTCGCCCACTCACGAAGTCGGCATTATCGGCGGAGACGGCTTGCGTCTACGAGATTGTGATTGACGGGCTGTCCGAAGCTCCAGTCCGCGACGCGATGAAAGCGGGGCTTCACGCCGCTGCCAAATGTCCGGGACTAACGCAAATTACGGCTGGCAACTATGGTGGAGATCTGGGGCCGTTCCACTTTCACCTCCGCGAATTGCTTGCGGATTAACTTATTGGAATCGTCAGCCTGATGAACGCTCCATCCGCGAAACGTCCGCTGTTCTGGTTTGTGATTTGTGTGACCGCCGGGCTGGGAATGGCGGCAATTTTGAACGTCGATCCGCTTCTCAGTGCCAATGACCGTTCCCGTTGGGCAACGGTGTGGTCGCTGTCGGAACGTGGGACCTACCAAATCGACGAGATCATCCAAAACGATGATTGGGACACGATCGACAAAGTCCGTCACGACGGGCATTTTTATTCGTCAAAACCTCCCTTGTTGCCCACGATTGTCGCGGGAGTTTACGAAGCGATCCGAGCGACAACCGGTTGGAATTTGACCGACGACACAGATCGCGCGGCTCGCTCGGTGCTGGTCATCGTGAATTTGCTTCCGTTGCTCATTGGGCTGACGGTTCTTTCGAGGTTCATCACACGCTACATGGAAAGCGAAGTTACCTGGGCGGCGGTGTTCTTGTCGGCTGCGTTCGGAACGTACCTGAGTACTTTCTCAGTTACATTGAACAACCACACGCCGGCCGCAATCAGTGTCATTTTCGTGCTGGCGGCGTTGTCCCGGATCGTGATCGATGGTAGTCGCTCGCCGGGATATTTTATCGTGGCAGGTTTGTTTGCCGCCTTCGCTTGCACCTGCGAACTGCCGGCGGCATTGTTCGGCGTGGCCACATTCCTGCTGTTGGTCAAACACGATTGGCTCCGCACATTGTTGTGTTTCGTGCCAGCCGCTTTGATCCCGCTTGCCGCTTTTTTCGTGACGAATTATCTCGTCACCGGTGGTGTGAAACCGTTCTATGCGTATTACGGAACCGAAACCTACGAATACATCCATCAAGGCGTTCCAAGTTACTGGATGTTCCCACGCGGGATTGACGCCAACACAGAATCAACCGCCGTCTATTTCATGCACTGCGTGATCGGACATCATGGGATTTTGTCGCTCACGCCGATCTTTCTTTTCGGATGGTTGGGGTGGTTCCTTCCCAAGACGTGGAAGTCTCCACTCCGGATTCTGCACGGCTTAGGAGCGTTGCTAACGGTCGCCATTCTCGCGTTCTATATGAGCCGGACGGCCAACTACAATTACGGTGGCAATACCGCGGGGCTTCGCTGGGCGTTCTGGCTGATTCCGTTCTGGTTGGTTGGGATGATTCCGGTTCTTGATGCCTGGGGACAACGGCGTTGGTTCCAATTCGTAGTCGGGGTGTGTCTTTCGATTTCCGTATACTCCATGGCTTCCGCCATCGGGAATCCCTGGCGACCGTCTTGGTTATTCGATCTGATGAAGCAAGCGGAATGGATCGACTACGACGCACCGGCACCAAAGTTTGAACGCCCATTGACGACCTGGATTCATTCCCTACCGCCCGATCCCACTCAGAAAAGTTGGGTGGAATTTGAATCCAGCGACGTCGATGGAACTATCACGACACTGCGACTGACCGACGGTGGTCGAATTCAGTATGCGAATCACGATGCCAGAACGATCATCGTCGATTGGAACCGAGGATCTGCGGACCAACGACGTGAAACGTATTATATCCTCGAAGAGCGTTTTCATGCCGGTCGCCCACCACGTGAGTTTCTAGTGTGGCCGGGAGGACAAGCACCGTCGAAAGCCGCTCAGGAATCCGCCCGCACGTTCTTCCGCAACATGCCCAAAGCCCGTGGGTATAATGCCGACCATATTCGGTATTTGAAGACGCCGCTACGCGAAGATGCCATTCGTTGTCAGCAGGCCGCGTCTCGCGTTCGGTTCGAGCCGAACGATAGCTCGCAGGCTTACTGGTATCGGAGTGATGTTTGGATTAGTGATCAGGTGCCATTCGGTTGTTTGCGATTTGAAACGACGGTTCGAGTTGACGGTTCCAATGAGCCGTACCGCTACCGTCGATTCGACATCACCGCCGCGAGTTGGCTCGGCGATGATCCGCCTTACACCGATAAAACGGTTCGTCAGAAGTGAACGTCGCTGGAGGCGAAGTTTCTATTTTCATGGAAGCCGAAGGAGTAAGTTTTCCATGCTGAGGATCCTGACCACGTTGATTGTCGTTCTCCTTGGAGGGGCCTTCGGGGCCGCATCGGAACCACATTCAACCACGCAACCGAGTCTACTGATGAAAACGATGGGTGGGCGGCAATTTTGGGGCGATGTTGCATTCCAGTCGGGCTGGAGAATTCAGCAACATATCATCACAAAACACTATCGTTTACTTGATCCCGATGACTTTCGCCATGCGTCTGGCACGCTGGAGGAGTGTCGGGCGAAATTAGATGAAGTCCGGAAGAGCCGATCAATTCCACCGATGAAAGGCAAGGCGGCGTTACTCATCCATGGACTGATTCGCTCGTCCAAGTCCTTCGAACGGATGCGAAAAGCCCTTCGAGACGCAGGTTACACGGTCGTCGTGTTCGATTACCCCAGCACGCGGGCAGAGGTCAAAGTCGCGGCCGAATTTCTGCGTCAGGTAATCGCTTCGTTGGAAGGGATCGAACAAATCGACATCGTGACGCACAGCATGGGCGGAATCGTTGTTCGTCAATATCTTCAGAATGAACCGGACGATCGGTTGCACCGCATGGTGATGATCGGCACACCGAATCTGGGAGCGAACATTGCGAAAACCTTCAAACGCAATATCGCCTTTCGGCTGATCTTTGGACCGAGCGGACAACAGTTGGCGACGGATTCCAAATACGTCGATTCCTTGCCCACCCCGGATTTTCCATTCGGAGTCATCGCCGGCGCACGTGGCAAACCGCAGGGGTTCAATCCGCTCTTGCCAGGTGACGATGACGGCGTGGTGTCCGTTGCCAGTACCCGACTTCCGGGGGCGAGCGACTTTCTCGAAGTTTGCTGTCTTCACACATTTTTGCTAAGAGACGATACCGCGATCGAAGCGACGCTGGAATTTTTTCAATCCGGTCGATTTCGGAAAACGGGTGAGACTCAACCCATCCCACGACCGGCCGTCAACGTCGAAGCGGAATGAGCTGGTTGAACACCGTTTGCGTCAGAACAACCTATTTCAAACGGATTGAGACACTGGCACTGTGGGCGGTTAAACCCTCGACTGCGGCCAAACGCTCTACATCACTCGCACCGTGCTCACACGCCGCTTGATCGTAGTGGATGACCGACGACTGCTTGAGAAAATCGTTGGCACACAAACCGTGTGCGAAGCGGGCGGTGCCGCCGGTCGGTAGCACGTGTGACGGACCAGCCACGTAATCGCCAAAAGCGACCGGTGTGAAATGCCCGAGGAAAATCGCCCCGGCGTTTTGGATTTGATCCAACATCGGCTCCGGTTCATCCATGGAAATATGCAAGTGCTCCGGTGCGATTTCGTCGGTCAACCGAGCCGTTTCGGCGGCGTCTTTCGCGAGAATCAATGCTCCAAAATCTTCCAAGCCCTGCCGTGCCAAGTCACCACGTTCCAATCGGGCCAATTGCGTTGCCAAGTGATCCTGCACCGCTTCGATCAGTGGTTCATGCCATGTGATCAACACGCCCGAACCCGGACTGTGCTCGGCCTGGGAAATGAGATCGGAAGCGACAAATTCCGGTCGGGCGGTTTCATCGGCGATGACCACCACTTCACTCGGACCCGCGATGCTGTCGATGTCGACTTCGCCGAAGACGTGTCGTTTCGCGAGTGCGACGAACAAATTTCCTGGCCCCACAATTTTGTCGACTCGTTCAATCCCCTCGACACCGTAAGCCATCGCCGCGACGGCCTGTGCCCCACCGATCCGGTAGACCTCGGTGATTCCCAATTCATGACAGGCGGCCAGCAAATGACCGTTGTAACTTCCGAACGCGGTCGGCGGAGCCACGACCGCGATCTCCTTTACGCCAGCCGTTTGAGCGGGAACGGCCGTCATCAACAGCGTCGACGGATACGCCGCCGCTCCCCCGGGCACACAGATGCCGACCCGTCGTAGCGGCCGATAACGTTGTCGTAACTGAACTGCACCCTGCCCCGCCGTGCGTTTCAATTCAAAATCGCGATTGAGCATTCCGGATTGGAACTCGCGAATGTTGTCGCGAACTCGGCGGATCGTTTCCAGATACTCCGTGTCGGCATTTGCGTGGGCATCGGCTAATTCGGCGGGTGAAACGCAAATTGTTTCCGGTCGGAGGTCGACCTGATCGAGTTTTTGAGTATAGTCCACCACGGCGGTCAGGCCGTCAGTATTGACGTCCTGACAGATCCGTTCGACCACCTGTTGCGGTGTGAGTGGTTCACCGAACAACTCCTGCGTTCGCTGGCGACCGGCGGGCGAAACGACATCACCACGCGGACTGAGTTTCTCCCGCAACTCGGCGAGCAATTCGTCCGCACTGTCTTCGTTCGTGCGGATGACGGGGATGTTGGGACGTTCGCTCATGACCTCAGCCTTTTTCAAAATACACCTGGCAAAGCATCCTAGTCCGAAGCCACCAAATGGAAAAGGGATTGAATTGGTGATTGCGGACTTCGGGGCCAGAGTCGTTCCCGTAGTTCATGCCCTGCCCGTCCACGACGGGATTTCGAGAATCCATTGTTATGACCTCAAACGATTTCCGTCCGACCGCAAAATTGGAGACGCTCCGCCGGCGTGCGGAGTTGTTGAAGTCGATTCGAGCGGCGTTTCACGACGCGGGATACTGGGAAGTCGAAACGCCCATTCTCTCGCATGACACAGTCGTTGATGCTCATCTCGATCCGTTTGTGACGCATGGCACAGACGCCACCAAGGCGAAACCAATCTTCCTGCAAACCTCGCCTGAATTCGCTATGAAACGGCTGCTCGCCGCCGGAGCGGAAGCGATTTTTCAGATCGGCAAAGTCTTCCGACAGGGAGAATCCGGACGGCTTCACAATCCCGAATTCACGATGATCGAGTGGTATCAGGTCGGCGACGATCACCATCGGCAAATGGATTTCACTGAGAGTCTACTTCGGAAAGTTTCCCCAACACTCGTCGGCATCACCGAAATTGAACGCCTGACGTATGACGAAGCGTTTGAGCGGTTCACGGGACAGCGGGTTTTGAGCTGTGAGGTGTCAGAGCTTCGCGAGATAGCGGACCGGCATTCGTCATCGGCACCGAGCACTTTTGGAAACGATCGCGATGAGTGGCTGAATTTTCTGTTGGCGGAGTTGGTGGAGCCACATCTCGGTCAAGAAAAACCATGCTTCTTGTACGATTACCCGGCCAGTCAGGCAGCGTTGGCGAAAATTCGGTCCGACTCGCCGCCGGTGGCCGAGCGGTTCGAATTGTACATTCGCGGGGTCGAGATTTGTAACGGATACAATGAACTCATCGATCCCGTGGAATTGCGTCGAAGAATCGGTCGGGAGAATGAAATCCGAATGGCCAACGGAAAGGCCGCGTTGCCGACTTCGAATCGTCTCCTCGATGCAATGGAGTCAGGCTTGCCGGCAAGTTCAGGAGTGGCGTTGGGATTTGATCGGCTTTTGCTCTTGCTGGAAAACAGCGAGGACATCGCCGATGTCATTGCGTTTCCGTTCGATCGGGCGTAAGCCGGTTCGCCAACTGCCGGGCCGTCTTGGTGAGGGCGAATTCCGAAAACGCATCGGGATGGACCCACTCTAACTCGGCGTCGGAGCGAATCGTTCCCTGTGCATAATCAGCTTTGAAACAGAGCAGACGAATTCGGTAACGGGTCACACCATGCTTTAGGACTTCCAAAAGTTCGCCCGTGTGGATTTCGACGCCCGTCAACGTACTCACTTCCTGTTTCAGTCGGTCGTTGACTGCGGATGGAATCAGTTCCAATCCTGGTAACATCTTCGACTTTGAACGCTTTGGATTTCGTTGGCCAGAACCGATTCCTAACGTTGCAACTTCTTCCGCCGTAAGGGAAAGCCGGGGGAAATCCCACAGCCCGGTCCACCACTCTCCAGCTTGGCGGCGACGAAGCAGGTATTCATCACCATGTCGAATTGCAAAGCAGACTTCGGTGAGATCCGTGATTTGCGGTTTCTGCTTGGCGAGCGGTATCTCCGCTTGCAAGCCAAGTTCCGCGGTCCTGCAGACACGAACGAGTGGACACTCGGGGCAATCCGGCTCACTTGGTCGGCAGACGGTCGCTCCCAGGTCCATCAACGCATGATTGAAGTCCCCCACGTCGGTTTTTGGCAGAATATCCTCAGCGAATTGCCACAATAGGCGTTGTCCGGCGGTTGATTTTGGATCATCCCGATACGCGAGCAGGCGACTGTACAAACGAAGTGTGTTGGCTTCGACAATCGGGGCTCGGACTCCAAATGCGAACGAGGCAATCGCTCCGGCGGTGTAGCGTCCGATTCCGGGGAGCTTCTGTAAGGTCGCCACATCGCGTGGAAACTCGCCATCGAACTCATCGATCAACAGCTTCGCAGCCTTGTGCAGGTTCCGTGCTCGACTGTAATAACCCAAACCCTCCCAAAGCTGCAAAACCGCGTCTTCGTCGGCCGTCGCCAGATCGACCAAGTCCGGCAGTCGTTCAAAAAAACGATGGTAATATGGGATCACCGCTGCAACGGTTGTCTGTTGCAGCATGATTTCGCTGATCCAAATGCGGTACGGTTCCGACGTGTCTCGCCAGGGCAACTCCCGCCGTTTTTTCCGGTACCAACTTTTAAGGTTTCGCCGAAGGGCGGTTTTTCGAGGAGAATCGAAGAGATCGGGAACCGAATTCGAGGCTGAATCGTCGATGAAGCGGAGTCCTTCGTTCTGAGGGTTGGAGACTGTCGTTTTGTTTTTGCCCTTGCTGTTTCGCGGTGAATTTCCGATATCTATAATGGCACCGACAAGGCGGTTCGAATGATTATGGATTAGAATTTGCAGGCGATTGTGGGTGTAAGCCTTTTGTTTGTCAACGGTTATGTCATAATTCTTCAGCCGACGAAATCTAGCCATGCCCCTGAAAACCGAGTCGGTCGAAGAACCGTCGCTGAATTTGACGCCGATGATCGACATTGTGTTCCTGTTAATCATTTTCTTCATGGTCGGCACACAATTCGCTGATGATAATCTGACCATGTTCGACATCGAACTGGCTGCGACTCGAACGGAAGCGACTGCGTTGACCCCGGGGCCTGATCCGGTGCGAATTGCGATTCGCCAAGATGGTGTGCTCCTAGTGAATCAAAAAGTGGTGACATTGGAAGAGCTTGAGCAATTGCTCGCCGCGAAGAAACAGAATTACGCTGAGCAAGCTGTTGTCATCGGCGGTGAGTCGGATACGAATTTGCAACGAGTTGTGGACATTATCGATGTGTGTAAACGTCTCAAGATCAAACGATTTACGTTGGCGGCTCGTACGTTGAGTTCGTCGGGGAATCCGTAGTCGACAATCCCGTGCTCAGACTGTTGTTCGCTGTTGTGAGAGCGCAGAAAGGAATCCAGCCATGCCGTTGAATGCCGAGGGACTCGACCTCGTCGACTGGCTGTCGCTCTCGATGGGAGTCGAACGGGCCGCGGTCACGCAGGGGTTGTGGATCGGCTTGGCAATGTCGGTTCTGTACCTGCTGGCGTTGTTGACGACACGCTGGGGAGAGCGTCATGCGTTGATCAAAGCCCTGGTTTTTTCGACGATGCTGCACGTTTTTTCGACTCTCAGTTGGGTTGCGGTAGCACCCTCGATTGCGAGCAGTCGAGACGATGAACCCGCCGAACCGCAGGAAAACGAAACGCTCGAACTGACGATCCTGTCTGAAGAAGCCTACGATGCCCCGCAAGTCGGCTCCGATGCGTTTTGGAATGATCTGCCGACACCGGCCGACAGTGAATTGAGTCGTGTCGATCATTCGGCGTCGGATCCGTTCGCGATCGATCAACCGGATCGTGAGCAAGTGGAGGTCGAATCCACGCAGACCGCTCCCGACTTGGACACCCTTCCCGATTCGCAAGCCGATCGACCCGACGCGGAACGGTCGGAAGCAGAGATGCATGCCAGCGTCGCACCTACGAATTTGGCCCAGCCAGACCAACTTCCGCTCGGTCCGCAGCCGAATCCACCGACTCCGTCGATTCCCCGAGCCGTGCCCAACCGGACACCGGCTCAACTGGAGAACGCCCGCATTGCGAGTCAGAACAACAGTGTCGATTCACCGACTGTTTCCGACTTGAATGTTCTCCCCGAGGAGTTGCAGACCGATCCGGAGACAGCGCGGCCTCCGAGCGAATCGATGGCGAAATTAACCAGCCCGGCCGACACGACGTTGACGCCACTCGCTCCAATCGAATCTGCGAATTCGCCGAACCAACGGCCGGTGGTGAGTCGAGCGATTCCAGAAGACCGCCGCGGAATTGAGACATCACTGCCGGATCGGACGGGAACGGCGCGACCACAGGAAACGCCACTCGTCACTGATGCCGGGGCAATCCCCGCAATGCCGGCGGATGTGCCAAAGGCGTTTCGAGATGATTTGGAACGTGCCGTCGCGAAAGCCACGGCCGCGATTCCGTTGACCAATCCCGAGCAAATTACGATTCCAAATGCGGTCCGTCCGATCCCGCAGCCGACACGGTCGACACCAGATCGAGAGATGGAAGTCGGTACGAAAGTCACGCCTCAACCCCGTCGCGAAGTTGTGTCGTCACAGCCGCGAAATTTCGATCCCCAGGCTCAGATTACCCGACAAAAAACAGTGGACGATCCACGAGAGTTTCTCAAGAAACCCGATCGGGCCGTGGCGAAACTCGACACGCCTGGCGTCTCGACAGAAGTTCCGTTGGCTCCGTTGCAACCGCGTGGTGCGGACACCAAGCCAGAAACGGTCCGAACACCGCTGAGAACTCGTCCCGAGCGAATGACGAAATTGGATGAGCCCATCCAACGCTACCGACGTAGCGACACCCCGAAGCTTCCCACGCCGACTGCCCCAAGTCGGGCACCGACGCTGCCAACATCGCCGAAACCGGACATGCCAAAACTGGCACGCGGTGGCGATTTCGATCCGATTCGTCGCGCGGGTTTGCCGCCTTTGTACCAGTTCCGAAATGCTGAGGCACGGGAAAAAGCTGTGCTGAGTTATGGTGGAACGGCCGAATCCGAACAAGCGGTGGAACGCGGGTTGGAGTGGTTGGCTGCAAATCAATCCGAAGCAGGTGCGTGGATTGCCAGCGATTTTGGCGGCGGAAATGTCGTCATTGGTGCCAGCGGGTTGGACACTCGTGGCGCACCGATCAAGGATGGCATTCCCGGCTCGCGGGCGGAATCCGGCGTGACAGCGTTGGCAATTCTGGCGTTCCTCGGTGCGAACTACACGCACGAGCGTGGACAGTACCAAGAAGAAGTCGCGTCGGCTTTGCGTTGGCTGATTGAGAATCAGCAAGAGGATGGATTTCTCGGTGCCGACGCCACCCATTACGCTCGAATGTATAGCCATGCAATGGCGACCTACGCGATGGCAGAAGCGTACGGGATGCGAAAATCACCGTCGCAACCGAGTCCGCTTCGTTTGCCGCTCCAAAAGGCCGTTGACTACATCTTGAATCAACAAAACGATCGGGATGGCGGTTGGCGGTATCAGAAGGGGCAAACGAGTGACATGAGCATCTTCGGTTGGAACTTGATGGCTCTCAAGAGTGCGGAACTTGCTGGGATTGAAGTGCCGTCGCGGTCCAAGGATTTGATGATCAAATTTCTCAATGATCGCAGCTTAGGGGAAAACAAAGGGTTGGCGGCGTATCACGTTCAGATTGCCGGTCAGGAAGCCCCGACGCCAACGATGACCGCCGAAGCACTGTTCTGCAAACAAATGCTGGGCATGTTGCGGGACAATCCCGCTAGCGAGGAAGCTGTCGAGTACCTGACGAAGCATCGACCAGCCCGCACAGAATACGACGTGTACTACTGGTATTACGGCACACTGGCGATGTTTCAATATGGCGGCGTGCCGTTTCAAAAGTGGTACAGCCCCCTGCGGGATATGTTGGTTGTCGATCAGCGGGAAGATGACGAATTTCTCGGCAGTTGGGACCCGCGTGGACGCTGGGGCGGATACGGCGGTCGCGTGTACTCGACCTCGATGTCGATTCTCTGTCTCGAGGGAACGTACCGCTTCATGCCGCTTTACAAATCACGCCCGGAACCAGTTCCGCTGCCATTGCCTTCCGAATGACGACCTGATTCGCATCACGATGTCTAACGATGGGTCGGTTCCAGACCGGCCAATCGAATCAGCAATTGTTCGAGTTCAATGCGGGCTTGCGTTGGGTTGATGTTTCCCGCACCACCTGCGAGCCGATCGCGAGTTTGGAGCAGCCACGTTTGGATCTTTTCCGCACGTGGACGTCCGATCCGGCGAAGATACCGTTCCGCATCCGCAATTTGATTCCGCCAGATGCCCGCCGATTGCAACGCTGAACCGAGCGAACTGCCCTGCCTCGACATCTCCGTGGCGATGGCGAACTGGCGAAATTTGAACGTCAATCCGCCGAGAATTCGAAGTGGGGCCTCTCGGGCGGCGAGCAATTTATCGAGGCTCGTCAATGCACCGTCGGCATTCCCAGCGAGGACATCGTCGATCAGTTCCCAGGTGGTTTCCGCTCGCCAGCCACCCACGAGTGCGGTCACGTCTTCACGAGAAATCTCGGCCCGATCGCCGACGTAGTTGCTGAGCTTGGCCAACTCCATGTCCAACTGACTCAAGTTCGTACCCGCCAGTTCGAGCAAAACCATCGCCGAGGAAGCGGGAAGTTTCTTCTCGTAGCGAAGTTCACATAGCGACCCCAACCATCGCGGTAGATCGCTTTCCTTCGGGGCTTCGCAACCGATGTTCGTGCCCTGCTTCTCGACGGCTTTGTAGAGTTTCGTCGTCTTGGGCCACTTCTTGACGACCAACACCAGCACCGATTTCTTTGCCGGCGAACCGACATACCGTTCGAGATTTGACCGATGTTTAGTCACGAAATCATCGGCACCGTCGACGATGACAATTCGTCGATCGCCGAACATGGAAAGCGTGCGAAGTTCGTCGGAGACGGTTTGAAACTCGGCGTCTTTGCCGTCGAACCGCGTCAGGCCCATTTCATCATCCGCATCCTCACCGAGAATCTGCGTAATGAGTTCCTTGACGACGGCGTGTTGCAGAAAGCGTTCCGCTCCAAAGGCGGCCACAACGGGACCGACGTTGTCTGTTGGAGATTTCAGGAACGCGGACGCGGTGGTGGGCATCGATCAATCGTTCTTGACGAAACTGACGAATTGGACGTAGAGTTCGCTGATTGTCCGTCATCGATCTCAAACTTGCAATACCGCCAATTTCACGAACGGGAACGCATGCCGTTCGACCCGCCGAACGAAACAACTTACATCTGTCCGGGCGAAACGCACACGATTTCGCGATCGGTTCATTTGGCACGGATGGCGGCGTTTTATCCCGCTTGCCGCGATTGCCCCTTCCGCTCCGAAACCGGGCATCTGCCTCAAGACACTATTGACCGATTGCAGCAGACTGAACGTCGAGCCGTCCCCTGTGACTTGTTCAACGACGAGGGCGTGCGAGGGGTGTATTTGAATGAACTCACTCGTCGGCAAGCGGAGTTGATTGCGGCGGCGTTTGCAAGTGTGTTGTGGTCACGAAGTCCGTTGGTTGGACGCATGGTCGAGTCAGCGGCTGACGGGGCGAATTCCAACCGGTCGGTGAACCCTTCGATTGTGGTTGGTTATGACGATCGCCCGTCCGCTCCGGATATCTTCAGCGGAGCCGTTCAGGGACTCCGTCGGATGAGTTGCGATGTGCTCGATATCGGTTTGACGGCCAAACCAGCATTGCAATTTGCGGTCGAACAGTTCAACGCGGTTGGCGGTTTGCTGGTCACCGGTGCGGGGTGTGATCCGTCCCGAATTGGCATGGACTTCGTCGGTACCGACGGGACACCGATTTCCCGATCACGGTCGGATTGGGAGTCGATCACGTTGGCCGACATCGAGCATGCGGTCCGCGACCCCTATCACCGCCCGACTCGGAATGCAGGCGTGCAGTCGGCGTGTCGGATCTCGGACGAATACACCACGGGGCTTTCGAATCTTTTTCCGGTGTTGGCTCCGTTCACCGTTGTGGTCGGTTGTTCCGTTCCGATGATGATGCGAACTCTTGCCTCGATTTTTGATGAGCGATCCTACCGATTCGTCTCGGTCAATATTCCCCGTCGTGTGCGGGACGTGAACGAGATTACGGACTCCGATGTGGCTCGCGTGGCCGAAGCGGTTCACGAGTCGCAAGCTGACTTGGGAATTCTCATCGACGATGATGGCGGACGGTGTTCATTCATCACCGAAGGTGGCGAATTGCTTTCGGCTTGGACTCTGCTGCCGTTGCTCGTGGAGTCTCTGCAAACCGAGGTTCCTCGCCGTCCCGTTGTGCTGGAGCCACACACGCCGACGGAAGTCGAACCGCAGTTGATCCGCCAGGGGATTTCTTGGGTGAGAGGTGGCGGAAGTCACGCGGAAATGGCGCAGGCAATGCGAGATCACAATGCCGTCCTCGGTGGTGGGGAAAGCGGTCGGGTTTGGATCGCCAACCCTTC
Source organism: Thalassoroseus pseudoceratinae (assembly GCF_011634775.1). Classification (NCBI taxonomy): domain Bacteria; kingdom Pseudomonadati; phylum Planctomycetota; class Planctomycetia; order Planctomycetales; family Planctomycetaceae; genus Thalassoroseus; species Thalassoroseus pseudoceratinae. The sequence goes on along the minus strand of NZ_JAALXT010000001.1, from coordinate 957,992 downwards.
GCCGACGTGCGATGCCATCGGCGTCTTGGCTCATGTCTTGACCGTGCTGAGCCGTCATCAAATGTCACTATCTCGGCTTGTTGAAATGACCGGGACCTTGAAAGCGTAGAGCTGCGAACAAAGAAGTGTTCGGTCTAGCGTCGTGTGCTATTCCGAGTGAGAACAACGGTTGGCAATCGGACTGGCAACGGGGAGCGGTTTTCGAGATGATCAGACGAGACGTTTCCCCACGAAGAATTATGCAAGAGCTTTCTTATGAGTCAGCATTGGATCACGGATCGGATGCACAAGATCGATGCCTCCGGAATTCGGAAGGTGTTCGATTTAGCGGCGAATATGACGAACCCGGTGAACTTGTCTATCGGACAACCACACTTTGATACGCCGGAACCGATCAAACAGGCGTTGAAGGACGCCGTCGATTCCGGCAAGAACGCCTACAGTCAGAGCCAAGGCATCAAGCCGTTGTTGGCGAAGATTCAAGGCGAAATCGACGAAGCCTACGGCCACACCGATCGTCAGGCGTTTGTCACCAGCGGCACGAGCGGCGGGTTGATGCTGGCACTTTCGACGTTGGTCGGACCTGACGACGAAGTGATCGTCTTCGATCCGTGGTTCGTGATGTATAAGCATCTCACGTCACTTGTGGGCGGCAAAATCGTGGAAGTGAGCACATATCCCGATTTCCGCTTGGACGTGAACCGTGTGGCCGACGCACTGACCGATCGTACGAAAGTGATCCTCTGTAACAGCCCCTGTAACCCAACGGGTCACGTGGCCAGTGTCGAGGAAATGCAAGCGCTCGCGGAACTGGCTCGCGACCGCGATGTAGCACTGATCAGCGATGAGATCTATCGCTCGTTCTGCTACGACGGTGACTTCGTCAGCCCTGCGAAATGGAACGATCAAACCATCGTCATTGACGGATTCAGCAAGTCACATTCAATGACGGGTCACCGCTTAGGATATTGTCACGGTCCGAAGCACATCATCGAACAAATGATCAAATTGCAGCAGTTCACGTTCGTATGTGCTCCTCATCCGATCCAATGGGCTGGCGTCGCCGCTTGGGATACCGATATTTCTCACTTCGTTGAGGAATATCGAGGAAAACGCGATTTCGTCCGTGATTCACTGAGTGAAAACTTCGAGATTCACGGCGGAGACGGAGCGTTCTACTTGTTCGTCAAAGCACCCTGGGGCACAGGAACAGAATTCGTGCAAGAAGCAATTCGGAATAACCTGTTGATTATTCCGGGTAATGTATTTAGTTCACAAGATACGCATTTTCGAATTTCTTACGCCGCAGACGACGAGGTTTTGCACCGAGGCGTTGATATTCTCAACAGAATCGCAAAACGGTAGTTCGCTAACGGTCATCTCTCCGGAATGAGTGTCACTTGTGTTGCAGCGGCTTGTGGCTTGTCAACGCAACAGTCGCTCGTATAATTCCCAATCATGATTTATCTGTGTCGGCTATTTCTTCGGAACCATCGTTAGGGGAAATCGTGGGTCCGATGGACCAATCGAACCGCATATTAGTTGTCGGTCAGACCGACTCGCAGACGGAGCAGTGGATTGACCGTCTTCAAGCCGACAACGAACTCATCTTCCGTTCAAACCTCAAAGATGGTTTAAAGTGTCTGCACACGGAATCGGTGGATTGTGTGCTGCTGCTTGGTGATGGCGTTCCCGTTACGGGCGGGATGCTACAACTCGGCGGCATCTTGGACGAAGTTCCCGACGGCGTCGTACTGCTCGACTTGGAATTGCATATCCTGTGGTCGAACCGTCGAATGCAAACTCTGGCGAGTCGTCAGGACGACTTGTCTGGTTTGAAGTTCTACGATGCGTTCGGCTCGCCTGAGATTCTCGGACCGGATTTTTGCCCGTTCCATACCGCGATCGGCTCTGGAGAATCCGCCCGAAGTACGTTGAGAGTCGGCGAAAAATTGTACTTCGAAGTCCATGCGAAACCGGTGTTCGATGGCGATAACGATCTACCGGGGTACCTCGTGGTGATCGTGCGGGACGTTTCGGTGGAGATTCTCCAACGGCAGAAACTCAACGCGATTTATCAGGCTGGCTTGGAACTGGGAGACCTCGCTCCGCAAGACATTCTGGATATGTCTGTCGAAGAGCGGATTGAATTGCTTAAAGCCAAGATTCTGCACTATACGCAGGATTTGTTGGAATTCGAAACCGTTGAGATTCGCCTGCTCGACAAACGCACGCAACAGTTGGATCCGTTGTTGGCCGTCGGGATGCAAAACGATGCCACCGCACGAACGCTAACGGCGGACGCGCAGAACAACGGGGTGACTGGTTTTGTCGCAGCGACCGGCAAGAGCTATCTCTGCGAAGACACCAACAGCGACCCACTGTATCTGCCCGGGGCACCCGGGGCTCGTAGTTCGCTGACAGTTCCGTTGATTCTCCACGATACCATTCTCGGCACCTTCAATGTCGAGAGTCCCAAACCCGGGGCATTTTCCGAGAACGATTTGCAGTTTCTGGAATTGTTCAGTCGCGAAGTGGCAATGGCGTTGAACACGCTGGAACTGCTGTTGGCGGAAAAGGTCACCACCGCGAATCGTAGCACCGAACGGATGTTGCAGGAGGTGGCTCATCCGGTCGACGAAATCCTGAACGACGCCGCTTGGGTCTTGGAGCGTTACATTGGTCATGAGCCGAACGTTTCGGATCGGTTGCTGCGAATTCTTGATCACACTCGGCAAATTAAACAACTGATTCAACGCGTTGGCGAGGCGATTGCTCCGCAAGTGAGCAACCCCCTGCTGCAACCCCGTCCCGAGCGTGCGAAACTTAAGGGGAAACGCCTGCTGGTTGTCGATAGTGATGAATCCGTCCGCCGCGCCGCCCATGAGTTGTTGGGGCGATATGGATGTGAAGTGGAAACGGCCCATCACGGCGACGAAGCTTTCTTAATGGTTCGCCGATTTGACTACGATGCCGTCATCGCGGACATTCGATTGCCGGACATGACCGGCTACGATTGCTTTCATCAGATCAAAGAACTTCGTCCCGATTTAACCGTGATTCTGATGACGGGCTTCGGTTACGACCCGACGCACTCGATTGTGAAGGCCCGTCAAGAAGGATTGCGGTCGGTCCTTTATAAGCCCTTCCGCTTGGATCAATTGCTGACGGAAGTGGAATCGGCGGTCGCATCGGCTGATCGACCAGACTAAAATCGAATGGTCTGTCGTCACGGTTTCCTTCGCATGTCAAACGTGGCGAAATTTCTTGAACGGAATCACAAGCCCAAACGAAGGTGGAACGAATGAGCCAGATTCCACGTTGGCTGGTTGGTCTTGTTCTGAGTTCGGTAATGGTTGGGCCATACGGTGCGGCTGCCATTGCCCAGGATGACGAACTCTCAGCTCAGCAAGTCCTAACTTCCATCGAACGCGGCCGCCGCTTCCTGCTTAGTCAACAAGCCAACGACGGGGCTTGGCGAGTCGATGGCAGTCAGCAGTACGAAATCGGTGTCACGAGTTTAGTTCTCTTGGCCTTGATCAATTCCGGTATGACTGCCGACGATCCAGAGATTGCCAAAGGCTTGACGTATTTGCGAAACATTCGCGAACCGGACCCCGATTTCACGTACGACATTTCGTTGATGTTGATGGCATTGTCGGCGGCTCGCGACGGCGGTCGCGATGTGCTTCGGATGGAAAAGCTCGTCGCCAAGTTGGAGAGGTCGCAAACCCGTGATGGCACGAATCGCGGGTCGTGGGGGTATACTGTTTCCGGGAAGTTCGCGGCGGGTTGGACGGGCGACCGGAGTAACGCTCAGTACGCAATTCTCGGACTCCATGCGGCGAGCGAGGCGGGATTGGAAGTCGATCGGACTGCCATCGAACGTGCACGTCAGCACTGGATCGATTCGCAGAACCTCGATGGCGGTTGGGACTATGTGAACAACGCTGGTCAGCGACAACCGAGTACCGGCAGCATGACGGTTGCTGGGATTGCGTCGTTGGCGATCACGAATGCAATGCTGCGTGATCCGAAGCAAGACGAAACGCCCGACGGTGAACCGATCTGCTGCGGTGCGTTGCCAGAAGACGAAAGTCTGGAAAAGGCTGTCGAATGGTTAGCGAGGCACTTTACGGTCGGTCGCAATCCCGGCCCAGTCGCGAGCGGTGAGCATGTGCTGTACTATCTCTACGGTCTCGAACGTGCCGGACGGCTCAGCGCCCGGAGGTTCTTCGGTCAGCACGATTGGTACCGTCGCGGTGCGAAGTATCTGGTGGGGACCCAACGCCGATCGAACGGCCAATGGGTCGGTTTCGGCAAGATGGAAAAGAAGCCGGTTATTGGGACGAGTCTCGCATTGTTGTTCCTCTCGAAAGGATTGGCTCCCGTCCTGATTCAGAAAGGCATGTTTGGTGAAGCCAACGGATTACAGGCGGTGCAATCGAAGAATTGGACTCGGCATCGCTGGGATATCCGTCACCTGACCGAACAAATTGCCGGCCGTCCGATGTGGCCGAAATTGCTCACATGGCAAGTGCTGAACTTGAACCAAGCCGTGGCCAACAATTCGGTGGCTTCTGTTCGTCAGGCTCCGGTTCTGTATCTCAGCGCGGAGGAATCACACGAGTTTACGGAAGCAGAAGCGGCATTGCTTCGAACATATGTTGACCAAGGCGGGTTCATTCTAGGCGTCGCGAATTGCCCGGAGAACAGCGACAACGCGTTTGAAGATTCCTTCCGTGATCTGGTTGCCAAGATGTACCCCATGGGGGACGCCTCACTCGAACCGCTGACGGAAGATCATCTGATTTGGCGGAGCGAGTTTCTCATCAAACCGGGAGACTTTGAACTCTTTGGGGCCGATCTGGGCTGTCGCACGCCGATCGTCTTTTCCCGAACGGACTTATCGTGTCTGTGGGACAAAATGTCCCGAGTGGAACCGCAAGGTCGCAGTAAGAAACTGTCCCGAAAGATTGACCAAGCGTTTCAAATGGGCGTAAATATCGTGGCATACGCGACCGGTCGGGAACCACCGAACAAGTTGGAAGCCGACACTGACGACCTCGCCGATGGTCAACAAGACAAAATCGAACGGGGATTGCTTCAAATAGCAAAGCTAAAACACGGTGGCGGTTGGGATGTCGCACCGCAGGCGTTACGGAACCTGTTGATGGGGTTGAACCGAGTTGTCGGTCAAGCGGCCACCACGAAAACACGCCCCATCGAACCGGCGAACGGTAATCTCTTCAAATATCCATTGGTGTACATGCATGGTCGGAATGGATTCAACTTCAGCGAGGCGGAAATCACGCAACTGAGGGAACATCTTCAACGTGGAGGCGTCTTGTTTGCCGATTCGTGTTGTGGTTCGGACGCCTTCGACGCCAGTTTCCGAGAGTTGGTGAAGGAACTCTTTCCCAAAGAGTCCATGAAACGCATCCCGATTAGCCATGAACTTTTCACGGAGAAAACCTTCTACGACATCCGCCGTGTTCGCCGTCGCGTACCCGGTTTGCCTCGCGCGGATCGCCCCGTGAACGTCGCCATTGAACCCGTGGAGCCGTTTTTAGAAGGTGTTGTGGTGGATGGTCGGTTGGCGGTGATCTACAGCAAATACGACATCAGCTGTGCACTACAACGGCAAGTGACGGTCGCGTGTCCTGGGTATATTCCGGAGGATGCGTTAAGAATCGGCATTAACGTCGTCATGCACGCACTTCTCCAAGATCCAACGAGCATTTCTGGCGACAAATAAATCGGTTGAACGGGATCGTTCGACGAGCGTGGTTCAAAAAAAGATTTGACAAATCGATGCCGACGTGTATTCGATAGTGTAATTGACACGTTATTGACGCGGACATTCCGTGGTCGATGACGGTGCGTTGACCGTACCTAACGGAGGCACCCTCTCTCCGTTTTGTGTCAACACAATCGAACTTTTGATATCCCCCAAAAGGATGGAACCGATGAGCACGGAAGACTCAAATTCGTCAGCAAACCGACGAGGTGCCGCGTTGCAGGTGCATCTGCTTGGCATCGTCGACTTCGACGCCGCTTTGGCGTTGCAGGAACGTTTGGTGTACGAGTTGACCGGGCGATCGGACCAGCAAGGCGCACTGCTACTCTGTGAACACCCACCGCTGATCACAATTGGTCGGGAGGGCAGTCGTGGGCATATTCAGGCCGAAGATCGTGAGCTTCAAGCCCGGCGAGTTCCGGTGCGGCGTCTGGGACGTGGCGGCGGGACATTTATGCATATGCCGGGGCAACTAGCGATTTATCCCGTCTTGCCGTTAAGCCGGATGGATGTCTCAGTCATGGAATTCCGTGAGCGACTGGAAGACGCCGTAGTCGATGTCTGTGAGGAATTGATGGTGCCCGCGGAGCGTCAGGCAGACAAACCGGGCGTGTTTTGCCACCATGGTCAAGTGGCCCACACCGGTATTGCAGTGAAACGTTGGGTAACGTGCCACGGCTTGTACTTGAACGTCAATCTGGATCTAAACTGGCTGAAATTAGTGGGCTCCAACAGTTTGGCGACTCGGCCGACAACATTGGCGGCTCAACGGACTCGCGTGACCGAGATGTCCCAAGTCCGTGAATCCGTCGTTCGCCATGTGGCGACTCGGTTCAACTACGACCACACGAACCTGTATACCAGTCATCCGATGTTGAAACGCACCTATCAAACCGTCGCGATGCGAGCTTGAACGGGGTGTGACACGGTGGGAATCGAAATTTCCCTCGATCTGCACTCTGTGCCGGTGACGTTTGCGGTTCGGGCGTCTACAATGTCACGAAGCAAGCGAAGCCTGTTAGAACACTCTTTCGAACGAGACCGTCCTACCGTGTTGAATGAATTGAACATCTTGCCGTCCGCCCCGCCCGCGATTGACTCGGCTTCGGAGAAGCCACGGCGTCGGTTACCGAAATGGTTGAAACGTCCTTTGCCGGAACCCGGTATGGCGTACACCAGCGGAACCATCGCAGACCTGCGTTTGAACACCGTGTGTGAGAGCGCTCGCTGTCCGAACCGCACGGAGTGTTGGTCGCATTCGACGGCAACGTTCATGATTCTCGGTAACGTGTGCACACGGCCTTGCGGTTTCTGCTCCGTTCCAAAAGGCAAGACCGAGCAACTGGAATTGGACGAACCCGAACGCGTCGCGGAAGCGGCAGCGCGGTTGGGGTTGAAGCACGTCGTGATCACTTCGGTCACGCGTGACGACCTGCCCGACGGTGGAGCGGAGCACTTCTACGAGTGTGTGATCGCGGTTCGCGAACGCACCGGAGCCGCTATCGAGGTTCTCACGCCGGACTTTCTCGGCAAGAATGCCGCGATCGATCGAGTGATTGAATCGCGTCCGGATGTCTTCAACCACAATACCGAGACGGTACCACGACTGTATCATCGTGTTCGTCGAAACGCCAAATACGATCGCACGTTGAATTTGCTCGCCCGAGTCAAGGAAAAAGCCCCGAGCATGATCACCAAGAGTGGGCTGATGCTGGGATTAGGCGAAACGATGGATGAAGTGCTCGACGTGTGTGCGGACCTGCGGAAAGTCGGCTGCGATATGATCACCCTTGGGCAGTATCTGCAACCGGGGCCAGAACACTTGCCCGTCGAGCGATACGTTCCACCGGAAGAATTCGACGAAATCGGTGATCGCGTTCGCGAGATGGGCTTCTCGCTCGTTGCGAGTGGTCCGTTTGTGCGGTCGAGCTACCACGCTGGCGAAATGGCGTCGGTCCTGGAACAGAACGCGACACCGACGGAAAGTGACGCATGAATCCCGCCGGGAAATCTCCGATCCCCGTGTGCGTGCCGGATTTGGGGCAAGACGACCGCCCCGCGAACGTATGCAACTGGCTCGTCGAGCCAGGTGATGCGGTCGAGGAAGGCGATCGGCTCGCGGAGGTTGTCCTCCCTGGAATTGTGTTTTACGTCTCGGCTAGTGCGTCGGGAACGTTCTTGCAGCAAGAGCGTTCCCAAGGCGCATCCGTGTTTCGAGGCGATTGTTTGGGCTTCATCAGTCCGGGGACTGGGCCGGAACTTTCTTGATTGAGTGCCCAGATGCCAAGCTCCTCCGTGTGGAATTCCGTTCGCGGTCATCAGTCTCAGATCGATCTGTTTCGGCGTTCGCTTCGTCGGAAACGGTTGGCGTCTGCGTATCTGTTCGTCGGTCCGGACGGTGTGGGAAAACGTTTGTTTGCACATAAGCTGGCTCAATGTCTGCTGTGTGCACGAATTCCCGATGAGGATTTGGAAGCCTGCGGCGAATGCTCCTCTTGCCGTCAGATGATGATCGATTCACACCCGGATTTACTCACCGCCGCTCCGCCGGAAGGGAAAACCGTTTTTCCGATTGAAGCCGTCGCAGGTTCCAAGGAGCGTCGGGGGCGAGAGGGACTCTGCTACGATATTTCTTTGCGACCGATGATGGCTGAACGTCGGGTGGCAGTTATTGACGATGTTCAGCAAATGAACGCCGAGGCGGCCAACGCGTTCCTGAAAACCTTGGAAGAACCCCCCGCCTATGCCACGTTGTTCTTGATCACATCGAACGAATCCGCGTTGTTACCAACGATTCGTTCGCGATGCCAGCCGGTTCGTTTCGCCCCGCTGCCGCCGAGTGAGATCGCGTCCTTGTTGATCGAAACGGGCAAACTTGAAGATGAAGACGAAGCTGCTGCGGTCGCGGCTTTGAGTGAAGGAAGTTTGACAATATCGCTGCAATTGCTTGATCCCGAATTGCGGGAGCTGCGAAGCAAACTCTACACCGCCCTAGCCCGCGATAACGACAACCCGTTGGCATTGTCGAAGCAAATGATCGCCGACGGTATCGAGCAAATGGGAACCGATACGGCTTCTCAGCGGCAGAACGCAATTTGGTTAGTGCGGTTTGTCATCGAATTCTACCGGCGGACGTTGCAGGTTCTTGCGGAAGGATCGGATTCGTCGAGCATGGTTGTTCCGCAGGTGAAGCAGTTCGCGTCCGTGTGGAGTGCCGATTCTGCTCGGGCATGGGAGACGCTCATGGGGATGCTCGAACACGCGATCAAGGCGGAACGCCAGTTAGCTCGAAACAATCCACCCAAGATGGTGTTGGAAACGCTTTTCGAAACGCTTAGCCAGATTCGACGCCAAATGGTCTGATGCGGTCATCACCGTTCTGTGAGGACGTCGGTTGTGTGTCCCCCGCACATTGGACAACGTTGGGGATCGAGTTTGAACGCCTCTCCGCAATCCCGGCACTCAAGTTGAGATACGGTGCCAGGTGGTTTTGCAGGCAGCGTTTGCTCGGGTTCCTTTTGCACATCCGGAATAGCGGGCCAACAGAATTCGAGCGTCAATCCGACGACTGCGCCGAAGATCGCCATGGGAATCACCACCAACCAGACCGGTCGTGCACCGAGAGCAACCAAGCCGACCGCCATCGCCGTGCAAAGGGCCATGCCCAACGACATCAAGCCGAAAGTGCGATCGTCAAATGAGGATTTTTGCGGTTCTTCGCTCATTCGACTTCCAACACCTCAATTTCGATTTGGCCGAGGATATTCATCAGCGGAAGAAATGTCGTCACCGGTGCCGGGGCATCGTCGGCAAAGCTCGACTCGGCTAATTTGATGTGAGCGGCACCGATTCCCCCCTGCCCCAACGTGGCATCTAACGGCACCCATTGCCCCCCCAGAAACGCTTCCGTCCACATGTGTCCGCCGAAGCCATTCAACGAGTCCACGTAAACCAAGCCGACAGCAATTCGCGACGGAATTTTCTTCACTCGCAGAAGTGCGGCCAGCAAGACCGCGTGTTCGGTGCAGTCGCCTTCCCGCGAGGCCGCCACTTCCGCCGCGGATGCCAACGCCGTCGAGAAGTTTTTGTTGGTGAGAGTTTCGTGAACAATTTTCTCCAGTCGAATGGCCACCTCCGCTGGCTCGGTGATCGTTTCAGGAACCTGGGCCGACAGAGCTTGCACGTTCGGATCGCCAGTCTGCAGGAACCGCGTGGCCTGCAGGTAGACGGAATCAACCTCGGATGTCTTTCCGGTTCCTTGCGGATCGACGGCAGTGACAACGACTTCCGCCGTCGATTCATCGGATCGGTCGACCGTCTGGTAAGGTTCGCTCGGGATCGTCGATTTGATGTCGGCTCCCGGAACGAAAATTCGATAAACGATTTTTCGAGTCCGATGGGCGTTTGGGATCGGTTTGACGGACACCATTGTGTCCATCGACAAGTCCAATTCCTCACCGGCAATTTTGCGAAGTGCTTCTTCTTGGCTGACGCGGTATGTCGTCAATTCCTTGCCGAAAATTGGTAGCGATGTCTTGAGTGCTTCACCGGATTCCGTGAGCCAGACGTCAATCGGAAATGGGTCTGTGGAACGCTCGACGGTCGCTTTGAGTAATCGCTTCCTTTGACCATCGAGCATCCGTTCGGTTTCCATATCGTCGGCTGCGATTTCGACCGTCGCAACTTGGTTGAGTTCGGGAACGTAGACACGGAACGTGCGGATTTCCTGTTCGGCTAACGGATCGGCTTCGAAATTGCGTTCGAACCACGACGGCGATTTGGTCTCGCGATTCCAGGGAATCGTATTCGATTCGGTCTTTCCTGCGGTTTCGGTTGTCAGATGGAGTTTCGCACCTTCGACCAGGCCAGATACGCGAGTCACAGTTGCTGGGGGATTTCGGGTTTCGAAGGAAAACGAAACGAGATCACCAGCGGTAGTCTCCAGAGTTTTTAAGTGGGTTTGGATGACCGTGGGCTGGCCGAACCGTTGAAAGTTAAGATGAGTTTCCTGAGTGGTTCGCAGCAAATTCTGGTCTTCGTCAGGGAGTGGCGTCGTGGTCTCGTGCACATACCCGACACGCTGCCGACCGACGTAGATCACTCCCCACCGATCGGCAGCTTCGGTGCCCGTTTGGGTGGGACTTGTGGTGTTGTCGTTCGCGGGGCTTGCGAGCAACCAAATGCCCACGCCCAGCGACACGCAGAAAACAACCAGCACGGCTCCGACCGCGAGCGAACGCTTTGTCATCGATTCCATCCGTCGATAAGTGACCTGAGTTCCCGCGACATCGCATCACGGCTACCAACGATCATAAATTGCCCCGGTTGACCGGTCCACCGACTTCTCGTCGACAACAAATCTGGGTATTCTGATGTGAACGTGACGTTTTAAAAAGAATCCACCATTCAGAGGGAAACGAACGATGTTACGAGTTCTCGCGGTTTTGGGATGTGTGTTTGGGTTTGGTCAGGCGTTGTCAGCGGCTGATCTGGAAGTCGGCGATGCCGCTCCGAAGTTTTCCGCCCTCGACGACACCGGTGAAACCTGGGAGTCGTCCAATCATGTTGGCAATGGAAAAATGTTGGTCGTGTACTTTTACCCGGCAGACATGACCGGCGGATGCACGAAACAGGCCTGCGGTTTTCGAGATGACATGAAAAAGTTGCAAAAAGCAGGGGTCACCGTGGTCGGTGTGAGTGGCGATACCGTGCAAAATCATCAGTGGTTCAAAAAAGCGGAAAATCTCAATTTCACGCTTCTCGCCGATCCGGATGGCAGAGTCGCGAAGGCATTCGGAGTGCCGTTCAACGATAAGGATCAGCAGATCGTCCGCACGGTGGATGGGAAAGAAGTCGTCCTTGCGCGTGGTGGAACCGCGAAGCGTTGGACGTTCCTCATTGGTCCCGATGGGAAAGTCGCGTTGAAGAATACGAAGGTGAAAGCCGCCGGAGATAGCCAAGCGATTTTGAAAAAGGTCCGGGAGTTGCAGTAGAGGTGTTTCGAGGTCCTCAGTGATCTCCCAATTAATATGGTTTTCAGTATGAAAAATCACAGTTTGGAAACATCAAAATTGTTTCAATTGTTAGACCCTGAGACTCTGTTGACTTAGGACGGAATTCAGTAAAATTCCAGCGTTCCATTGGAAACGCAGTTTGAAACCCAGTTCCCCGATTCATTGAGGAGAGAAGACAATGCAAGCTGCCAAGTTGTTCGCCGGTGCCCTCGCTGTTTGTGTCGCTGTGGCGTCGCAAGCTCAAGCCGATGCCCCGAAGTCCGGTCTGAAAACCGGCTCGTTCGTCAATGCTTTCAACGTCCGTGACGTCACCGGACCAGCAAAAGGCACGACTCTGTGCTACCGTTGCCGATACGGCGGCAGCCCAGTCGTCAGCATTTTCGCTCGTGAAATGGATGACAAGACCGTTGACTTGGTCAAAAAGGTCGATGCTCAGATCGGCAAAAACTCCGAAATGAAAGCATTCGTCGTTCTGTTGACCGACGATCCTGACGCTTCGGAATCCAAGCTCGCTGAAGTGGCCAAGAAGAACAACATTGAGCACACCCCGCTGACCATCTTCGATGGACAAGCTGGCCCTGAAGCTTACCAAATTGACAAGAACGCCGACGTCACCGTGCTGATGTGGAACAACTCCCGCGTCCGCGAAAACTTCGGTTTTGGCAAAGGCAAACTCGGCGAAAAAGACATCGCTGGCGTCGTTGACGCTGCCACGAAGCTGACCAAATAGTTTTCGTTGCCAATGAAATTGGCGTTACGAAATTGAATTCAAAGCCGATCGGTTGTCACTCAGACGACCGGTCGGCTTTTGTCATTGGTCGACCGCATCTCATGCTCGCAGAGCGGTTGAGCCATGAGGTTGCTATCGGAGTTCACGGCGGGCCGGCGGTGCATTGAACAAATTGGCACGTTTTGATACGAATGGGAGTCCGCAAGCCTCGCAAGGAAACCGCCATGCTGACTGTCTACGATCAAAACTCGCCGCTTGGGAGACGTGATTTTCTGCGGATCGGTGGTCTCGGTTTGGGCGGGCTTGCGTTGCCGCATTTGCTATCGGGAACGTCACGTGGCGACGATCGCGCAGCGTTGGTGCCGGGACTGACGACGGGAAAATCGGTGGTGTTTCTCTTCCAGCATGGTGGACCAAGCCAGATCGAAACGTTCGATCCGAAGATGACCGCACCATCGAACATTCGCAGTGTAAACGGTGAAGTGGCGACCTCGATTCCGGGCGTCACGTTTGGCGGTTCGCTGCCTCGGTTGTCGCAATTGGCGAAGTCGATGACCGTCGTGCGTTCGTTTACAACCGGCGATGCGCGGCATGATATCAAACCGGTCGTCAGCCGATTCAGTTCCGATGCCAATTTGGGCTCACTGTATTCTCGAGTGGTAGGGGCGAACCATCCGAAAAACGGTATGCCGACAAATACTCTTTTGATTCCGCAGTCCATCAATCCCGAGGCGGAGCCAGAAGTCACACAGTTCGGCAAACTCACGTCGACTGGCGGGTTTGGTTCCGCGACACAGCCGTTGATCCCCGGCAGCGGTGGTGATTTGCAACAAGACATGGAACTAAAGTTGCCGTTGGATCGGTTAGCCGATCGTCGCTCGTTACTGAATCGGTTGGACCGGCTCAAAGCATTTGCAGACCAGGATCACGGTGTTGCCGACCCGCTGAGACGGCAAGCCTTCGAGACAATTCTCGGGGGAGTCGCAGAAGCGTTCGATTTGAATCAAGAAGATCCGCAGACGATCGCTCGATATGACACGAGTCCGCTGATCGATCCGCGTCACATTGACCAGAAATGGAAAAACTTCAAGCGGTATATCGACAATGTGAAGTATCTGGGCAAGTTGATGCTGCTCGCCCGACGTTTGTGCGAGCGGGGATGTGGGTTCGTCACCGTGACCACGAATTTCGTGTGGGATATGCACGCCGATGCCAATAACGCCACGATGGACGAGGGCATGCGATACATGGGACCGCCCTTCGATCACGCTGTGAGTGCCTTCTTGGAAGACATCGCCGCACGCGGGTTGCAGGACGATATTTTGTTGGTCGTTTGCGGTGAGATGGGACGCACTCCCAAAATCAATAATCGAGGCGGTCGCGATCACTGGGGAAATCTTGCCCCACTAATGCTCTCTGGTGGTGGACTTCCGATGGGGCAAGTCATTGGACAATCGACGCGAGACGTCGCTGAACCGGCCACCACACCCGTTACGATTCCGCATCTGATTTCGACAATCCTACGCACGTTGTTCGACGTGGGTGAGTTGCGAGTTCGGCGTGGTGTGCCTGATGACATTCTACGAATGGCCGCTCATGACCCCATTCCGGAGCTACATGGGTGACGATTGGCGGATTGGCGAATTTGCAGCGGTTTTTCGGGCCACGTAGTTTGTGCCGTTGAGTTCAATCTTGAAATCATGACAACCGGGAGCCGTTGCGAACAACAGCTTGGACTCCACGCTGTACGATCCCTAGAATGGGAACGCTCGGCGTGATGCCTAGGGATTCGCTGGGTGAGGAAACTTCGAACGTCGCGGGGTGTGGAGACCAAAAAACGATGTCGACGGACGATTATCAAAACGATGATGTCACCATTTGGATCGAAAAACTCAGCGGCGGTGACGAGCAGGCGGCTCAACAAATATGGGATCGCTATTTCGACAAACTCGTGCGATTGGCCAAGCGGAAGTTCGATCGGATCGGAATCAATCGTCGGGCGGCCGATGAGGAAGATGTCGCGCTGAGTGCGTTGAACAGCTTTTATCGTCATGCGGCGAACGGGCGGTTTGAACTCGGTGATCGTGAGGAACTCTGGAAGTTGCTCGTGACGATCACTGTTCGCAAAGCATACGCGGAGAGTAAACGCCAACGAGCGAAAAAACGCGGTGAAGGAATGGTTCGCGGTGAGAGCATTTTCGTTCGGCCAGGCCATGACGACGGCAAGGCCGGGATCGGCCAGGTCTTGGGTGACGAACCAACGCCCGAATTGGCCTCGATGGCCGCGGAAAGTTGCGAAGAACTTCTCGAAATGCTCTCTGACGAAACCCAACGGGAAGTTGCCAAGCTCAAGCTCGATGGTTTCACGAACGAGGAAATTGCCGAAAAACTCGGCTGCGTTCCGCGAACTGTGGAACGAAAACTCAATCTTATCCGTCGTCGATGGAGTCAAGCTGACGAACAGCTCGACAACGAATTGGACGAAACCGAGTAAACGGTTTTCCAGCCCCCAACGCTAGGAACTTTGGATTGGCACGCTCGTTGCTGCGAGAGAGCACGCTTCAACTCACGACATTGGTTGCATTGGTTCTTGAACACGGATCGTCATGGAATCAACGGTGCGGAGTCCGCATTGGGCCCAAAAAGTTGATCTGATCTACGCATGCTGGGCAATTTGCCGACAACTTCCGACGTCGGTTCCATTTACCGTTGCTTGCGAACACCAATCACACGAAGATGGAAGCCCCGACGCCTTGGGCATGGGACCTATTCAATGATGACTTGGAGAGAGTGGCAATTGACGGATGAAACGCCGCGAGATTCGAGATCGGACGAATCACGTTTCGATCAGCTTTGCGACGAATTCGAGCGGGAATTGATCGGTGGCAAACGCCCACCCTTGGAAGAGTTCTTGAACCGCGTCCCCACAGACAAGCGGAGCGATCTCTTTCCGCACCTACTCGGCTTAGAACTCGATTATCGCGAGCAAGCCGGCGATTCGATGTCGGCTCAGACGTATCTCACACGATTCCCGGAATACGAACCGGTCATCGAAGATTTGTTCCGTCAGTTTTCACCATCCGCGGCCGGAACAAGTGCAGCCGCGAAGTTGAAAACGTTGGAAACTCCCCACCAATTAGATACGTACGAGATCCTTGCCGAGTGCGGCTACGGCGGAATGGGCGTGGTTTACAAGGCCCGCCATCTGGTGCTGCGACGATTGTGTGCGTTGAAGGTGCTGCGTGATCGCTACGATGTGGACGCGGCCGAGCGGTTCCGCCAGGAGATGGAACATGCCGGAAAGTTGGTGCATCCGAATATCGTGATGGTCCACGATGCCGGTGACGAAGAGCATCGTTTATATCTGGTCATGGAGTATGTCGACGGTTGTGATTTGCAACGACTGACCAAAGAACACGGACCGTTGCCGGTCGGTGCCGCTTGCGAGATGGTCCGACAAGCCGCTTGGGGTTTACGACACGCGGATGAACATTTTTTGGTCCACCGAGACATCAAACCGTCCAATTTGATGCTCGATTCCAGTGGGCGTGTGAAGATCCTCGACTTTGGCTTGGCTCGGTTTCGTGCCGAACAGGACGATGCTGTTTCCCGTGTAACCACGAAAGATGGCACGTTGCTCGGGACGGTCGATTTCATGGCTCCGGAGCAATGGCGGAACGCGGCATCGGTGACCATTCAGGCCGATATCTACAGTTTGGGCTGCACGCTCTTCTATTTGTTGACCGGCGCGGTGCCCTTCCCACGCAATGCCGACAGCGAAAACGCACTCAATACACTGATTTACAAACAAAGTGCCCACCAGAAATCCCCGGTTCCGAAGCTAAGCGAGTTCCGTGACGACTGCTCCCCCGAGTTGCAAACGCTTCTTGAAACGATGATGGCCAAACGGCCGGAAGATCGTCCACAACATCCTGGCATCGCGGCGGAACACTTAGAACCGTTCGCCGACAAAGCTGCCTTTGAAAAACTCGTTCCCCCACCGGAGCCACCCAGTGCCGTCGACAACGGTTCGCGTCGTGGTTCATCGCGTTCGGCCCGAAATCGATCAGCGGGGCAAAAGCCACCGTCGGCGCGAATCGATGCGTTATCCGGGCGACGGGCTGTTGAAGCCAGCGATATCGAGACGGGCTCCCAAGGTGCCACGGAAGTGCTGCCGATCCCTTGGATGATAGAGCGGGCCAAACGGCTGCGTCGTCGTCGAATCATGGGAGTTGCTGCCGGGGTTATCGCGACGGTTGCGGTGGTGTTCGGACTGTTTCAATGGCTGGGCCGTATCTCGGACTCACAAGTTGAGATGGCTCACGAATACGCGTCGCTGCCCGGCCTCAACGGCGGCTGGTGGTTCGATGAAACTCCTTGGTTCACGCCCGCGGCACGACAAAAACTGTTCGACCAAATTCACGATGGCGAAACCCAAGTGGGCGGCGTGTCACTAGAAGAACTCCGGTTGCAGTTTCGGCAATCGAACATCATGGAGAGTTATCAGCAACTCGAAAAGGTGATTGATTCACTAAGTGCAAAACTTCCCGCAGAGACGCGACGTCGTGTGAGGAATTTGCAAAAACTGGCGATCGAGGCGAGACAGTCCGAACTCAAAGACGTTCAAGATGCACTCCAACAGCTCCAACCGGAGTCGTTGAATTTGGTGTTGAACTCCAAAGAAACGGATGATGCCGATCGGATTCGGGCGGCCATTCCTGCTGACGCCTCGGCTCAAGAGTTGCATTTGTTCGCGGTGATGTTGCATTCCATGACGCGAACCAACAAGAAAGCGGAGTTCGCGGCGGCGTTGATGTATAAACAGGCGTTGAATGCCTACGATTCGGAACCGAATGAGGCTCCGTCCCTATTGGCATTGTTCCACGCCGATTACGCCCGCTTTCTGAACGATCGCAAGCAAAGCTTGAGAAGCCGAGTGCACTTGGATGATGCCGAGGAACTCGACGACAGTCCGCTATTCCGGATTCATTTGGCGTGCCAACGAGCGGATGCGATTCGTCTGGCCGATAGTGGGCAAGTGCAAAAACTCTTGGAAGCGGCGGCGGATTTGGAAGCGGTCGAGGAGTTGGCACGTGAGACTTTTCCGTCACCGGAGCCAATCGAACACCCGTTGCAGGCCGAGATTTCCGAACGACTCGGTTGGTTGGCGTTGGATAGTTGGCGGCTTGAGACGGCCCAGAATCGGTTCGGCATGGCGGCACAGTTTCGCGAGCGTTGCTTTAACGCCTATGAAAACCCCTTCGCGTTTGAGAACTGGGTTTTCGATCGCCAAGGGCAGGCAATGGCGTTACATTTCCTCGGTCGAGATGTCGTCGAAACTTCGGACGGTTCCGTTGGCGGTGCGGTGTCAGTCTATCAAGAGCTGATTGAAAGCATCGTCAACTCATTGGATGATCCAAGCCTCGCATCGGGACAAAAACTCGAACGCCGACGGCGACTACCGAACCTCTACGAACGCCTGGCGGACGGCTATTTGTTTGGTCCGTCGCCGGATTATTCGCTGGCTGCAAAGGCCCTTGGTGATGGTATTGAGCAGGCGGTGATTTTGCAGTTCCAGAATAGCACGACGTTGTGGTTCCATCTCACGCGGTTGCATTGCAAACGTGTGATCGCCTTGGAATTGTCCGCCCAAGACAACACCAACGCAACGACGGATCGTGATGCCAACGCCGCGATGAAAAAGGTTGACCGACTGATTGCCGATCGCACGCCTGAGACGATTCAGTCGGTGGAACGGTACTATGAATATGAAAAGGCAATTGCGGAGGTGTTGCGTCAGGAACAATCGAAGAAAAGCACGGTCGAGCTGTTCGAGTTGATCGACCGAGTGGAATCTCAGAAAGTCGATCGTCGAAACTTGGAAGTGATTTTGACGGCGATTCGTCTGTATTTCGAACGAGCCGTCGACCCATCCGGTGACGACCTGAAACGTGTCTCAAGACAACTCTTGGACATCGCTCGAAATCTCAATGACGCACCCGATACGATGCGGATGGCGTTTCTGAATCCGGTTTTGGAAACGGCAATCCGCTCGTTGGGGGATGAGAACTCGAATCTCACGGAAATTCGAGCGAAGCTAGAGAACGAGATCAGCACGAATTCCACAGCGGATAATGCCGGTTGAATCGGAGATTCTCCGCTTTCTCGATGTGTTCGCTATCGTCGGCGTCGGTCATGCAGTATAACGGTGTCCCAAATGGGTGAATCCCATTTCGTGGTCAATCGCGATTGTTCATCGCAGTGGATGGCAGGCGAGTTGCTGGTACTCAACATGCAACTGCCGATGGTCGAAGGGAAAGAACAGAGTTATGGCGGACGCAAATACGCCGCTGGTTGTGGGGATTCCACGGGAGACGTTTTCCGGTGAATCCCGCGTTGCGGCGGTCCCGAAGACGATCGGACAATTAACAAAAGCCGGCTGCCGTGTGCTGATCGAAAAGCAGGCCGGTCTCGCTGCCGGATTCACCGACGACGAATTCGTGGACAAGAATGCGGAGTTGGTCGACTCCCACGAGGCCATCTATTCACAAGCCGACATCGTGCTGCAAGTGCGAGCCGGCGGTGCGAACCCCTCGGACGGCCAAGCCGATCTGGAATTGTGCCGCGAAGGTCAAATTCTGATCGCCATGTGCGATCCACTCTCGGAACCCCAAGCCATCGAGCAATTGGCTGGGCGTGGCGTGTCGGCGTTTGCGATGGAATTGTTGCCACGGATCACCCGAGCACAAAGTATGGACGTGCTCTCCTCGATGGCGACAATTGCAGGCTACAAAGCGGTGTTGCTCGCTGCGAACACGCTGCCGAAAATGTTTCCGATGTTGATGACCGCTGCCGGCACGGTGTCGGCGGCCAAGGTGTTCATCGTCGGTGCGGGCGTGGCTGGTCTGCAAGCGATCGCGACCGCCAAACGACTTGGAGCTATCGTCCGTGCCTACGACGTTCGTTCCGCGGTGAAGGAGCAAGTCGAAAGTCTTGGCGGGAAGTTCGTTGAGTTCGATTTGCAATCCGCCGAAGGACAAGGCGGCTACGCCAAAGCGATGGATGAGGAATTCTATCGCAAGCAACGCGAAATGATGTTGAAAGTCGTGGCCGAGAATGATGTGGTCATTACAACAGCCGCAGTTCCAGGCAAAAAAGCTCCCACGTTGATCACGATCGAAATGGTGCATGCGATGGCTCCCGGTTCGGTCATTGTCGACGTGGCTGCCGAACGTGGTGGGAACTGCGAACTAACGCAGCCTGGCGAAACCATCGTCGAGAATGGCGTGCAAGTGCTTGGTCCGTTGAATTTGCCTTCGCAGATTCCGCAACACGCCAGCGAAATGTACGCGAAGAACTTGGCGACCTTCTTGGTTCATCTGAAGAAAACGGTTCTCGACGATGGCGAGTTGTCGCCGAATGTGGACGACGAAATCATCCGCGAGACTCTGATCACGCATGGTGGCCAAGTCACGAACGATCGTGTGCGTGAATTGCTCAATCCCACGCCATCAACCTAACGAACCCACGTCCTGACACCGATTCCACATTGGAGCAGTTTTCACCATGCCGATCCTATTCGCCGAGACGGTCGCGAACCACGCGAGCACACCTGCGACGCAGTGGATCATGTTGCTGACAGTGTTTGTGTTGGCGATTTTCGTCGGTGTGGAAATCATTACGAAAATTCCGCCCACGCTGCACACCCCGCTCATGTCCGGTTCCAACGCCATCAGTGGGATCACGTTGATCGGGGCATTGTTGACGCTCGAACAGGGAGCGACGACAACCGCGAAGGTGCTCGGCGTATTGGCGATTGCGTTTGCCACGATGAACGTCGTCGGCGGGTTTCTCGTCACGCATCGCATGTTGTCGATGTTCCGCAAACGTAAGTAGACAGACTCGAAACGAACACACGACCATTGAGGAGTGAGCAGAGTGAATCCGGCTTGGACCGACTTGGCCTATCTCGTGGCTGCCGTGCTTTTCATCCTCGGATTGAAAGGTTTGACCCACCCGCGAACCGCCGTACGCGGAAACCTGTATGGTGCGCTGGGGATGCTGGTCGCGGTGATCGTGACGTTGATCGGTCCGGAATTTGGTTGGGGATTGATCATTGCTGGTTTGGCGGTTGGCACAATCGCCGGGCTGGTCTTGGCGATCAAAATTGAAATGACCGCTATGCCCGAACTCGTTGCGTTGTTCAACGGCTTCGGTGGGATTGCCTCCACGTTGGTCGCGGGTGCGTTTCTCGCAGGATCGGATGGCCCGAGCGACGTTGATACCCCAACACTCGCGGCAACGGCATTGTCGGGATTGATTGGAACGGTCACGTTCTCCGGCAGTTTGATCGCGTTTGGCAAACTCCGCGAGTTGAAAGCACTCAAGAATATCCGGTTTCCCGGTCAGCAGGCGTTGAATGCGGTCTTGGCCATTTTATGTGTCGGGTTGGCGGTATGGATGACGTTCGATGCCGCGAATTCCATTTTGGCATACTGGCTGATGGTGCCGCTCGCTTTGGTATTGGGCGTGTTTTTGGTTGTTTCGATCGGCGGTGCGGACATGCCCGTCGTGATCGCCTTGCTCAACTCCTACTCCGGTCTTGCCGCGGCAATGACAGGTTTCGTTCTCGGCAACAACGTGCTGATTACAGCGGGTTCATTGGTGGGGGCGTCTGGGTTGATCCTCACTCAAATCATGTGCAAAGCCATGAACCGTTCGCTGGCAGCGGTGTTGTTCGGCACATTGCAGTCCACCGGTTCGAGTGACTCCGCGGACGACATCTACGCCAATGTGAAATCGACATCGGCAGACGAGGTCGCGATGTTGCTTGAAGATGCGCAACGAGTGGTCATCGTTCCCGGATACGGAATGGCCGTTGCCCAAGCACAACATGCCGTGAGAGACTTAGCAACTCGATTGACGGCCCTTGGATGTGAAATCGAGTTCGGCATTCATCCGGTTGCCGGTCGGATGCCGGGGCACATGAATGTGTTGCTTGCCGAGGCGGATATTCCATACGAGTTGCTCAAGGAAATGGACGACATCAATCCGACGATGGACCAAGCAGACGTTGCCATCGTCCTTGGTGCAAATGACACCGTGAATCCTGTCGCCCGCACCGACCCTCAAAGCGCGATCGCAGGGATGCCGATTATTGATGTCGATAAAGCCCGCACAGTTGTGGTGATCAAACGGAGCCTGAGTCCCGGGTTTGCTGGTATTCCGAACCCGTTGTTTGCCGCCGACAACGCCCTCATGCTGTTCGGCGACGGAAAAGCTGCGATCGTCGATATCACAAAAGCCCTCGAAGATTCCTAAACGCTCCGATGAGTGATCAATTCGAACGCGAACTTGCCGACTGGGGGCCGGAGGCGTTGGCCAACGGTCGAGTGGCCACGCTCATGGAAGCGGAAGCGTACACCCGACGAATCGCGACAACCCACTACGAAAATTTCACTGTTGTCTCTTGGCTGCTGCCGAAACACCTGCGTCCGCACTTTCACAATGTGTACGCGTATTGTCGTTGGTCGGATGATTTAGGTGACGAAGTCGGTGACCGCACGCGAGCGGCAGAACTTCTCGATTGGTGGCAGAGCGAGCTTGAGGATTGTTACCAGGGGACCACGCGACATCCCGTCTTTGTTGCGTTGGCGGAAACCATTCGCGAATTCAATATTCCGATGGAACCCTTCGCGGATTTGCTGTCCGCATTTCAGCAGGATCAACGGATTCTGCAGTATGAAACGTTCGATCAACTCCGAGATTACTGTCGCCGCAGCGCGGATCCGGTCGGGCGATTGGTGTTGTATTTGGGACGCCAGCACAACGAAGAAAACGTGCTGTTGTCTGATAACGTCTGTACCGGATTGCAGCTGGCAAACTTTTGGCAAGACGTAGACCGTGATTGGGACATCGGCCGGCGATATCTTCCGCTTGAGGACTTCGAGCAGTTCGGTTACACGCGAGAGGAATTTGAACGTCGCGAGACAAACCCAGCGTTTTTGAAGCTGATGCAGTTTGAGGTGGAACGAGCACGGACTTTCTTAACCGACGGTCTGCCATTGATCACTCGGTTGCCGGGACGATTGCAGGTGGATATCGAATTGTTTATCCGTGGGGGTCTCAAGATTCTAGAGCGAATCGAGCGGATTGGTTATTCTGTGTGGGAGACTCGCCCCGTAGTGACAAAAGCCGACGCCGCCCGGATGTTTGCCGGTTGCGTGATCCGAGCCACTGGCCGGCGTCTTCGGCCTCGTCGTTCGATCGCCCCGCATGAGCACACCACTGGATAAATCGTTCGATTGGTGTCAACAACTCGCCAGGCGAACGGCAGGCAACTTCTACTTCTCTTTTCTCACGTTGCCACGACCGCGACGTCGTGACATGTGTGCGTTGTATGCGTTCATGCGGTTGGCTGACGACATCGGCGACGAGGAAACCGTTCCCCTGCCCGAGCGGCGAGCCAACCTCGATCAATTTCGCTGCGATTTGCAATCTGCATTGGATGACAATCCGCCAGATCATCCGCTGTACCCCGCTTTGGTCGATATTATCCGGCGACATCACATTCCCACCGAGTACCTGCTCGCCGTCATTGATGGTGTCGCATGCGACTTCGATCCAACGCACATTCAGACGTTTAGCGAGTTAGAAACGTATTGTTATCACGTGGCGGGCGCGGTTGGTTTGTGCTGCATTCACGTATGGGGATTCGACGGGGACGAGGCCATTCAGTATGCCATTGCGTGCGGCACGGCATTCCAACTCACGAACATTCTCCGAGACTTAGCCGAAGATGCGGAGATGTCGCGACTGTACTTGCCACAGGCTGACTTGGATCGGTTCGGCTATTCGTACGAAGATCTTCGTCAACATCGAGTGAACCAAGAGTTCCTTGAGTTGATGCGATTCGAGGTAGATCGTGCCCGCGAGTTTTACACGCAAGCGGAGAAACTTTTTCCCTGTCTTCATCCGGAGGGCCGTCCCATTTTCGGTGCGATGCTGCGGATATACGGTGG
This sequence comes from Thalassoroseus pseudoceratinae, assembly GCF_011634775.1. Taxonomy (NCBI): domain Bacteria; kingdom Pseudomonadati; phylum Planctomycetota; class Planctomycetia; order Planctomycetales; family Planctomycetaceae; genus Thalassoroseus; species Thalassoroseus pseudoceratinae. The sequence continues at coordinate 934,427 of NZ_JAALXT010000001.1, read as the reverse complement.
ACTTCTCGCCAAGATCGAACGCAATCAATTCGATGTTTTCGGGGAACGCGTTCGGCTGTCCAAATCCAAGAAACTTTGGATCGCCTGTGACTCCGCATTCCGCTACCGCTGGTTGGGTCACGCACCGAAGTCACCAGCGGGCTAAACTCGTTAACGGTCGACCGTGTCCGCTTTGAAGACGAAAAAGTGATCACTGCTTGGCCATCGCGAGACCAACCGCTTGACGGTCATAAGTGAAACACGCTCGTTCCGTTGCTGCTTCCTGGTTGTGTTTGCCCGTCGTTTCGGATGTCTCCGAATATTTTCGTCTCTTTGAGATTCTCGGTTAAGAAGCCCGTCTTGTTGCGGGTAGTCCTGTGACTTTCAAGAGGGCAAAAGTTCAGATTCGATCTGATTTCCTAGAATATTTCGACAACCATACTGAGAGGGGCTTCAATGGACATCCTGTTAACGACGTATGCCGGTTATTTGGTTTTGAGCTGCTTGGCGACCTGGTGGGTGGGGCGAACACTTCGCAAGCATGGTCCGCGACTTGTGGAGTCTGGCGAGCAAGAAGATCGCAAAGTCTACGTCGATGCTTTCACGCATTTGCTGATTGTTGGGTTTTATCTCATCAACTTTGGGGTGATTAGTCTCGCCTTGCGATATGGGAACAATGTGCGAGATGTGCAAACCGCCGTCGAATTGTTGAGCACCAAAGTTGGATTGGTGTTGTTAGTACTCGGTGTCATGCACTTCATCATCATCGCCTCGCTGGCGAAATCACGAAACACCGACAAATACGATCCGCCACGCCGCCGAGCATGGGGTGAGGAACCGACCCGTTGAACCATACTGCCAACTTGGGGAACTCGTATCGGGTAGACGGTTTGCACTTCGGTAACACAGTTTCTTGAGACGAGCACGAACGAAAGGAGAATCGCGATGTTGCTCACGGTCCACATCATCTACCTACTGACCAGCATCGCGATCACGGTGTTTGTGGGACGCACACTTTCGTCGAGGGGCCGCGTGTTTCTTGTCGCAATCTTCGACGGAAACGAGCGAATGGCTGACGCGGTGAACATGCTGTTGATCGTCGGTTTCTATCTGGTGAACATCGCGTACGTTTCCTTGGCACTGCGGTTCGGAGCGACCGTGGAGTCACTGCCGCAGGCGGTCGAACGGTTAGCGGACAAAATCGGCTTGGTCTTAGTAATTCTCGGCGTGATGCACTTTCTGAATCTGCTTGTTCTCGGTACCGTGGGACGACGCTACATCAACAGACACCGACCACCATTGGACATCACCGAGTTTCTTGACTGACAGACCGAATCGCATGAACCGCCTGATTTCCTGCTTCGCCAATTCCTATCTAAAATTCGGACTGGATGCGGCCGTCGAAAATCTACCGAAGATCGGCATCGAAAACCTCGAGTTTCCGATCCGGACCGCCGGAACGCCGACATACTTCGGAGACACACCCTGGCTGACCGATGCTTCGACTGAAGAAGACGTGGTATCATCGTTTCAAAAAGTTCAGTCCGCCGGTTTGCGGATTTCCTCGGCAAACGTGAGTAGCGGGAATCCGCTGAAACCGGAAGTCTTGCAAACGACACTGCGGAAGCTCAAAGTCGCGGCCGGTTTGAAGGTCTCTCGTGTTGTGGGCGGAGCGGGTGAATGCGAGTCGGAGTCGCAACGGCCCCAACTAATGAAGCACCTCGAAGAAATCGGGAACACCGCGGCGGAACTTGGGATTGTCTACTGTTTTGAGACGCATCCGGGGGTGTCCGTCAATCCGACGGAAATGCTACGCACCATGTGTGAGTTGGATCATCCGCACTTACGCCTTAACTACGACACCGGCAACATTACGTACTACAATCGAAACGTGGATGTGCTAGAAGGATTGCGATCGGTGCGTGAGTTTGTGCAGCACGTGCACCTGAAAGATCACAACGGACAACTTGAAGACTGGCACTTCCCGGCGTTGGGGGAAGGTGGCTCAGTGGATTTTTTGAAGGTCCGAGAATCGCTCGACGAAATCGGTTTCACGGGGCCTTACAGTTTTGAACTTGAAGGCATCACCGGAGAAACTCCCGAACTCGAACGCTGCCAACAACGGCTCGCCGACAGCATGGAGCACCTGCGAAAGTGCGGCTACTTCGAGTAGATAACCGTTGGGTGGGTTTTTAGACGCCTGATGCGAATTGGCGGATCGCGAAGGTGAAAGATCGCGAGCATGTTTCCGTCTCATCAGTCCGAAACCTGAACACAACCGGACATGCGATAATCTGCAGAATTCCGCAGAATCGGTTTCGGAAGGATGGAATTTTCCGCTGTCAGAATCCCGTCGTCACGTTCGTTCCTTGATGCTCCGCGGATTGACTAGTAGCATCGATGGTTCTGTGATTAGCACGATGAGGTTTGTCTCATCAACTTCACTCTTGCGAAGTTCGATTATCTTATGTTGTTCACGTTTCGTCGCGTTTGGGTTCTCAGTTCGTGGTTGTTCGTGTTGACGGTTGGGAATCTTCGTGCGGAGGACGACACCCCTCCCGTAGACTATCTGCGTGAGGTGCGACCCATTCTGGCACAGAACTGTTTTCAGTGTCATGGGCCTGATGAATCGACACGAGAGGCGGGTCTGCGGTTGGATCGCCGGGAAGACGCCTTGGAGAAGCTCGACAGCGGTACTCACGCCGTCGTACCAGGGAAACCCAGCGATAGCGAAGTGATGGTGCGTCTGACGACCGAAGACGAGTACCTGAAAATGCCGCCTCCGGAGAGTGGTCGCCAGCTTACACAGAAGCAAATTGATATCGTTCGGCGGTGGATTCAACAGAAAGCCCCTTACGCGAAGCACTGGTCTTTTCAACCTCTGCAGCGGCCCCGAACGCCGGCGGTGAAAGACACGGTCTGGCCGAGAAATCCGATTGATCACTTTGTGCTTTCGCGGCTTGAGTCGCGAGGGATTTCGCCCTCTCCGTCGGCAGACCGTTCCACATTGATCCGGCGGTTGTCGCTGGATTTGTTAGGATTACCGCCGTCACCGGATGATGTCGAACAGTTTGTCAATGACAACCGACCCGATGCCTACGTGCGGTTGGTTGATCGATTGCTCGCCTCGCCGCACTTTGGTGAACGCTGGGGACGCCATTGGTTGGACCTGGCTCGCTATGCGGACAGCGACGGTTACCTGGGTGACGGTTTGCGACCGTATGCGTGGATGTATCGGGATTGGGTCATCAAAGCGATCAACCACGATCTACCATTCGATGAATTTACGACCGCTCAGTTGGCGGGAGATCTCATCCCTAATGCCACGTTGGATCAGAAGATCGCGACGGGTTTTCATCGCAATAGCATGAAGAACACCGAAGCGGGGGCGGACCGGGAACTTGATCGCGTGCAACGTACAGTGGACCGCGTCAGCACCACAAGCACGATTTGGCTGGGACTCACGCTCGGTTGTGCCGAGTGTCATAGCCACAAGTTTGATCCCATCAGCCATACTGAATTCTACCAGATGTACGCATTCTTTAATCAACTGGATGATCGGGACATTCCTGCTGCTCCCGCCCCAGTGCAGGAGCGATATGAACGCCGTTACAAGTCCTGGAAGACCGAAGTCGAGGACGTCAAATCCGCGATCCAGCGAATCGTCAACCGACTGAATGCTTCGACAGATCAGTCTGAAGCGAATGACGAGTCAGAAGCGGTCGACCGAGATGCAATTCTGACGATCCTTCGCAAAGTTGAAAATAAACGAACTGATGACGAACGCGAGCAACTGAAATCGCTGTTCGCTCGGCTGATTCCCGACGAACAAACGCCGTTTGATCGCTATGAGCAACTGGCGGCGACCAAACCGAACGCTCCGGCGATCAAAGCTCCGACAGTGGCGAGTGTGTCGAAGCAGCGTCCTACGCACGTTCATTTGCGAGGCGACTACCGGCGGAAGGGCAATCCTGTGCAACCGGCGACGCCGGAAGTCTTGCATCCGTTGAAGGCCCGCGGTGATGCACCGGATCGGTTGGACCTCGCCCAGTGGTTAATGGACCCCGCGAATCCGCTAACACCGCGAACGACGGTCAATCAGATCTGGAAACCACTCTTTGGACGCGGACTCGTCAATACGATTGGCGACTTCGGTACCTCCGGCGAGACGCCTTCGCATCCCGAACTTCTCGATTGGTTGGCAACGACCTTTCGGGATGAGGGTTGGAGCCGGAAACAGCTGATTCGACAGATTGTCATATCCGCGACGTATCGTCAGTCATCACACCATCGACCGAAACTCGCTCAGATTGATCCGTTGAATACGCTGCTCGCCCGGCAGTCGCGGTTCCGTTTGGAAGCAGAAGTCGTTCGCGATGTTTCACTGGCAGCGAGCGGTTTGTTGCATCCGAAAATCGGCGGGCCGAGCATTCGGCCCCATCTCGATGCACGCGTGATTTCGATTAGTCGAAACCAGGACTGGAAGATTAGCGACGGACGAGATCGGTATCGGCGGGGCTTGTACATTCTTTTTCGACGTGGAACGCCGTACCCGATGCTGACCACGTTTGATGCCCCGGATACGACCGTTTCCTGTCCTCAACGTGAAGTCTCCAATTCTCCGTTGCAGTCGCTGACATTGCTCAACGATCCGGTGTTCTTTGAGTGTGCTCAACATCTTGCAAATCGACTTCTTACAATCGCTGGCGAAGAACCTGAGGAATGGATTGCCGAGAGCTACCAGACGTGTCTCGGACGGAAACCGACAGAACAAGAACAGCAACGCGCACTCGATTACCTCTCCGAGCAACGTCAGTTAATTGAGTCGGCTAGTGATGAAGACCTCCGAAAATTGGTCGGGAAATCCACGTTGGCGGTCGACCTGAAAGCCCAAGCCTTGCGTGTGGCCTGGGCTCGCGTCTTGATGAACCTCGACGAATTTATCACCCGAGAATAATCTTCATGTTCCATTCCGAAACCTTACTCCGAAACTCTCGACGGCGGTTTTTAACGAACAGCCTCCACGGTGCCGGTGCGGTGGCATTGGCGAGTTTGCTCAATGAGGATGGACTACACGCGGCCGATGCCGACAACCCGTTAGCACCGCTCGCCACTCACTTCGCCCCGCGAGCCAAGAATTGCATTTACATTTACTTGGAAGGTGGGCCGAGTCAGGTTGACCTGTTCGATCCCAAACCAAAGCTCAACGAACTCGATGGCCAACCCGTTCCCGATTCCCTTGTGAAAGACCTGCAGTTCGCGTTCTTGCAGAAGGAATCCGCCCGGCTCATGGGAACTTCTCGAAAGTTCCGTCCACGCGGTGAGTGTGGCATGGAGATTTCGGAACTCTTGCCGAACCTGGCGGAGTGTGCGGATGACATCGCATTGATTCGCTCGATGCAGTCGGATCAGTTCAATCATGTGCCCGCGCAGTTGCTAATGAACTGCGGTTCCGCCATTGCCGGTCGACCGAGTTTGGGTTCGTGGTTATCGTACGGATTAGGGAGCGAAGCCCGAAATCTGCCCGCATTCGTGTCGTTGGTGACTGTCGGCCGAGGGTTGCCAGGCGGGTCGGCAAGTTGGTCCAGCGGATTTCTGCCGTCGCTGTATGACGGTGTGTTGTTCCGCAGCGATGGGGCCCCGATTCTCAACTTGGAAAACCCTGCGGGAATCACCGAACGAATGCAGCAATCGACCATCAACGCAGTGAACGATTTGAATCGTCTCAAGTTTCAGACGGTGGGAGATTCCGAAGTCGAAAGCCGCATGAAAGCCTACGAGTTGGCGTTCCGCATGCAGTCGGCTTGCCCGGATTTAATCGACATTTCCGGCGAAACCCAAGCGACTCTCGACATGTACGGTTTGGATCGCAAAGAACCGAAGATCAAGTCCAACCGTGGCGGCATTGGGAACTTCGTTCCGTTTTCCCGGAATTGCTTGTTGGCTCGTCGATTGGTCGAACGTGGCGTGCGAATGGTCAATGTAATTCATGCGTCCTGGGATCATCACAGCAACTTGGAGCCGGAGTTGGTTCACAATTCCATGATGGTCGATCAACCGATTGCCGCACTCCTGAAAGACTTGAAGCAACGCGGACTGTTGGATGAAACGCTTGTGGTATGGGGATCGGAATTTGGCCGGACCCCGGTGGGGGAAAATCGCAAGGGGTTCAAAAGGGTGACCGGACGAGACCATCATCCTCATGCTTTCTGCGTTTGGATGGCCGGTGGCGGAATTCAGGGAGGCCAAGTGATCGGCGAGACGGACGAAATCGGTTGGAATCCCACCAAAGATCCGGTGCACGTCCACGACTTGCACGCCACCATTTTGCACCTGTTCGGACTCGATCACACCCGCCTAACATACCGATTCCAAGGCCGAGATTTTCGCCTCACCGACGTCCACGGCCACGTGGTGCACAAGCTGTTTTCCTGACAGTCAGCAACTCCGAATTCAATATCGTCATTAAGACTACTTGAGGGGTTTAACCTCCTCAATCCGTGCAACCGATGGCCGAAACCGAAACCTCGGTGAAAGCGATTCTCAGCGACTCGACCATGTCTCCCACCGACAACGAAAAACGGGAACCGAATATCGGTTCCCGTTTTTCGCATATCGATCCAATCAAACAGCTTACAGCAATGCCCCGCTGAGACTCGAACTCAGACTAAAGGAACCAGAATCCTTCGTGCTACCGATTACACCACGGGGCAGTTCTCACTTCCGCCGTTCCGACTGTCGGAAGGTGGGTGAGGGATGATTGTTTGTTAGTAAGACACAGACGGGCGTTCGCTGGTTCAGGTGTGATCGTCGGATCGCACTTGAACTTGGAGGGCACCGAGCATCTTGGTGATTTCCGCTTCTTTCCGGTTAATGAAGAAGATGTTCTCCAACACGATGGCACGACGCTCGTTGCTGGATTGCAAAATGAGTCGGCCGGAGCGAAGGAGCAGGTATTCAAACAGGTCGTTGATTTCTTTCGTGATTCGCAGGTTCGGGGCCGAGAATCGTTCGAGATCGCTCAAGATGCCATGGTGATGGAGCAACTCGTTCGGTCGAACTTCCCAGTAGTCAAATTGAACACTGATAAACACAGCGATGTAGATGATGATAAAGATACCAGCGAAGATGAAGTAGAACTGCGCGTTGGCAAACGGACGCAAGCTACCAAGAACCTTGCCGATCCCCGGAAGTAAGTCGGGGTATTGGCTGGATAACAACCAGATTCCCATAAATGCAGCGACACCCACGAAGAAGAACGTTAATGAGGTCGTTCGTGGGAAGTCGAATGAGATCACAACGATGTTAGCCATGAAGATCGTTAGAAAGATCAGCGTGGCAATCTCAGCGGTTTCGTTGTGTCGTACAACTTCTTGAGTATCGGCAGCCTGCTCCGTGTCATCGCCACTTGCTTCCGTATCCGCTGCTGCCTGCGCTGCGACGTTCTTGTCCTTGATTTCCTGGGTATTGCCAACGGAAAGCATCAAGATGCCACAGACGAGTGCGGCAATCAATGTTGGATACAGGAAGATAATCTTAGGAAACGAAACCAGATAAATGTGTTTCGGAAGCGATTTGGCTTCTTCGTCGCTCATTGTTGAACCTGAGGGTGGGGTTTCGGACATGATGTTTCTTCAGTCTCGAGTATCTTGAACAGATTCAGGCGTTCCCATCAGCCTGTGCCACACTCTAACCAGACCCCGAGTGACTTTCCAGGGCCGGAATGATGGAATGAGAAGCCTTGTGCGTGCATACGTCAAGAGCACGTCGGCGGATCTCAAGAAAACTGGGTTTTCACCAAGCAAGCGTGCATTGGTCGAATGGGTCGCGGGCGTTCGCTGTGTGTTGACAGCGATCGATAGAACGCGAATTGGATAGCGGAAGGCTATGCTGTCGCGGTTGCGGGTTGGCAGCGACGAGACAATGGAAATTGATTGCTCACGCCGAGCCCTAGTTGCTCCTGTTGTTCGTCCACACGTTCGGCAATCGCAACGACGTTGAACGCAGACCATTTCTCTTGCAGTCGGAACAACATTTCCAGCCCACTGCGGTCCTGGTTGACTTGGTCAGGGAGCATTCCCGATAACGCAACCGCTGCGACTGGTGTCTTTCGCAGATCCGGGTCCGCGAGGATTTTCAATCCGGCATGGTGACAGAGTAGGCAACAGACCAACTCATCCGGAAGATGCCAACGCCGAGCCAAGTTGGCCGCAGTGGAGGCGTGATTCCATCCGAATTGTCGATCTTCGAACGTGGTCAATGTCTCGGCGGACTGATTGTTGCTGTCAAGAAAGGCGAGGTACTCATCGGTGAACTCATTGGTCAAGACGGGAAGCAGAAAGTCTTGCAGCAGTCCCCCCGCGAATGCGACGTCGAGGTCGGTACCAAGAATTCGAGCCACCTCGCGAGCAAACAATGCCCGCTGAAGATTGGAACTCCAGAAGTTCGATTGATTGATGAGTTTGGATTTCCTCGCCTGAACGGCTGCCTTTGTTCCGGTGTTGATGAGGAAGAGTTTGCTTTGTCGCATCCCCAGTAATGCGATCGCCTGCTGAGCTGATTTCGCCTTGTTCCGCAGACCCATGAATGCGGAATTGACATGCCGAAGCAACTCCACCGTTAGACCGGTGTCGGTTTCGACAATCGCCGCCAACTCTTTCAAACTGGCGTTGGGATCGGACGAACGCTCGAGGAATTTCGTCACCGCGTGCGGAAGAGCCGGAAGCTTCAACGTCGGGGGTAACGACTTTTGAGACGAATTTGCAAGCTTCGCTTCGACGGTCTCAGCCCAGAATTTCTCGTCCGACATGGACCACGCCTTTCCGCAGGGAATGAGACCACGGCCTCAGAATCTTGGCCGGAGTTCAAACCAACAAGCTCACACTACACGGGAGTTTTTTCGAGTCGGTCGATGCCGCAGACCGGTGATTTTTGAACCCGACGGAAGAACGTGATGTGCTGACGACCATCGGCCCCGGCACTTTCATGGAAGACAGACTCCACGCGTTCGGCGATCTCAAGGAGATTGAACTCCGGCCAGGCAATCTCCAAACGGACGAGTTCGGTGATGCCATCGGGTTGCTGTTGGAAGAAGTCCGGCATGAGGGCGGCGATGGCCACCGCACCGGCAGCGGTTCGGCCGTACGATTTGTTCGCCAAGGTCGCCAAACCTTGATGATGCAGCAGCACGCATGCAATCAGTTCCTCGGGAAAATCCCAATCCCGCATCAAGTACGCCGCGGCTTCAGCGTGGTCCCAGCCGAATCGATCATGTTCGAATTTCGACAGTGGTTTTCGGGGGCCGTCCTGCACGGAGAAGTCGAGGTAAACGTCGGCTTCTTGCGATGTCAGAATCGGAAGGATGAAGTCTTGCAGCATTGCGCCGGCGTACGCCAAATCTTTATCGGCTTTGAGTAGCGTTGCCACTTCCCTCGCGAAGATCGCACGCTCGAGGTTGGTGTTCCAGAACGTCTGCATGTTGATGAGACGACTGTCTTTGCTGGGCATCGCCGACTTAACCGCGACTGCAGCCAACAGCATGCCCATTTTCTTCAGACCCAGCAGGCTGATCACATGTTGGGCGGACTGCACCTGACGCCGAAGCCCATATGCTGGCGAATTGATTTGCCGAAGCAGCTCGCAGGTGAGACCGGCATCGCTTTCCACGATCGCGCCCAACTCTTTCGCCGTAGCGTCCGGGTCTTTGGCTTTCTTGCCGAACTCGATGACCGCTTTGGGGAGCATCGGTAGCTTCAAATTCGTAGGCAATACCGATTTTCGGGTCCGATCCATCCGCGTTTCGCAGATCTCTTTCCAATTAGTCATCGGCTTATCATCTTTAAGCAACGTAGGGACGGGTTTTCTTCAATATAGGTCCCCTTTCACGTGGGTCGGGATGTTTTTATCGCCACGCTGGGTTTATGGGATGTCAGGAGGTTATGATAAATTCGGCCGTACGAACTGTAGTGCACGTTTGGTTTGTGCTTGGCTACCCAGAGGGACTGAAATTCCTCCCCCCCAAAGATAATCATTGCGTTCACTGTCACATCGACCATCGTCGCAAGTTTGGACCCAATTGGAGTAACCGTCCGTGAATGATTCCCTAGTGGCCATTACAGCTGGTGTCGGGCTGGTTTTGGTGGGGTTGTCGTTTCTTCGGTGGAACATTCGCGAATGGCGAGAGGCCAAGAATTCGCCCCTGCACGACGACCACGATCGTGAGCATTACTACAAACGCTTCCGCCGGCGTGTGCAAACGACAAGTCTTCTCATCCTTGTCGGAGTCCTGATTCCCGTCGGCGATTGGCTCATCATTCGTGGCAAGAATCCGCTGGTCGCGACTGTTTATTGGTGTGTCGTTCTCTTACTGATTGTGTGGATCGTCCTGCTGGCATTTGCCGATATGGTGGCCACGCGAATGTATTCCCGTGTCGAGCTTTCCAAAATTCAACAAAAAAAGCGTGAGTTGGAACGCCAACTCACGCAAATCAAATCTCGAAATTCGAACGGCCACGCCAATTGAGAGATCAGTCGGCGGTTCACAGTCGACCGAAATACGTCATCAGCACCCAACCGACAACTTCCGTCGCGATGCCAATGGCCGTGTTAATGACGATGCTAATGAGATCGAACATGATTCCACTCACGGGCCGATGACCGATGACAATTACGCTTTGAGCTTGCCGTTGGCTTTGAGGTATTCGACCACCTCTTTGGCGAGTTCATCGATACCCTTATTGTCCGAATCCAGAACGAGTTCGGCTTTTTCGGGTTCTTCGTAGGGGGCATCGATTCCGGTGAAACCTTTGATTTCGCCCGCTCGTGCTTTCTTGTACAAGCCTTTCGGGTCGCGTTTCTCGCAGGTTTCCAGCGAAGCGTTTACATAAACTTCGATGAAGCTGCCTTCCGGCATGATTTCGCGGACTTGATCGCGGTCGGCTCGGTATGGTGAGATGAAAGCCGTCAAAGTGACGGTTCCAGCGTCGGCGAACAATTTCGCGACTTCACCGATTCGTCGGATGTTTTCGGTTCGGTCTTCGGGGGAAAAACCGAGGTTCTTGTTCAGACCATGACGAATGTTGTCGCCATCGAGAACATACGTGTGTACGCCTTCGGAGTGCAACAGGTGATCGACGGTGTTGGCGATTGTGCTTTTGCCGCAGCCGCTCAACCCCGTGAACCAGAGCACACAACCGGTGTGGCCGTTGAGTTTCGCCCGATCTTCGGAAGAAACACTGTGGTCGTGCCAGGTAATGTTCGTGGAAACTTGATCTGCCATATGTGGCTCCCTTGTGAAAAAAAGTTGCGTGTTTGAACACAGTTGAAAGCGGTGTTGGTTGGCCGAACGCATCAGACATCGGCCCTGGAAAGAAGATTCGGCAGATGGTTGCACGATGCCGAACCAGCGAAGATACTAGGGAAACGGCGAAGGCGATGGAAGCCCGTCCCCGTGAAAGAAACCTGTTGTCAATCTGTTTTGATTCAAAAAGTGATCTCCGTGACCGATCTCGACTCCCCTGCCCGCCCCGATTTCGAAAAAGCTCCGCTGATTCCGGTCATCGCCCAAGACCATGACACAGGCGTTGTGTTGATGCTGGCCTACATGAACGAAGAAGCCTGGGACGAAACCCTGAAAAACGGTCGAGCGTGCTATTACAGTCGGAGCCGCAAAAAACTGTGGCGAAAAGGCGAAGAAAGTGGCAACGTTCAAGAAGTCCACGAGATCTTCTACGACTGCGACCGCGACACCGTCTTGCTGAAAGTGACGCAAATCGGTGGAGCCGCCTGTCACGAAGGCTTTCAGTCCTGTTTCTTCCGCAAGATTGATCGCCACACGGGCAAGGTGGAAGTCATCGGCGAACGCGTCTTTGATCCCGCCGAAGTCTACAAGAAAAAGTGATGGCTCGGTGATGATCAGTGGCCGTTCTCATTTCGAGTGCGGCCGATGTCTGCAACGATTCCGGTCTGTGGACGTTGTCGCTGGGAACCGTTAATCTTACGCAAGACGGGCGAGACTCATCTCGTAGTTGGGAATTTCCGCCTGGAACGCTTGTTTTCCCCTTTCACGGATAGTTGAGATTCGATGTTCTCTGATGATACTCGGCTGAAACTTGGAATTCCTGCTGGAAGTCTGAAAGACGCGACCGCGGAACTCTTCCGCCGAGCCGGATACAACATCAAATTTTCGTCGCGATCGTATTTTCCGTCGATTGATGATGAAGAAATCGAGTGCTTGCTCATTCGTGCCCAGGAAATGGCGCGATATGTGGAAGAAGGCATTCTCGATGCCGGAATCACCGGCCACGACTGGATTCAAGAGAATCAGGCCGATGTGCACGAAGTTTGCGAACTTGTGTTCTCGAAAGTGAGTCGTCGACCGGTCCGTTGGGTTCTTTGTGTTCCTGAGGACTCGCCGATCAAAACGGTTCAGGATATGGAAGGCAAACGGATCGCGACGGAAGCGGTCGGGTTGACGAAGAGCTTCTTGGCTGAACACGGCGTGACCGCGAAAGTGGAATTCTCTTGGGGGGCCACGGAAGTCAAACCGCCCCGGTTAGCCGATGCAATTGTCGAAGTGACGGAAACTGGAAACTCCTTGCGTGCAAACAATTTACGGATTGTTGCCGAGGTGCTGCAAAGCACGCCCCGACTCATCGCCAACAAGAAGGCGTGGGAAAACGAGTGGACTCGCACGAAGTTGCAGAATATTGCCCTGATGCTGGAATCGTGTTTGGCTGCTGAGAACAAAGTCGGGATCATGATGAACGTGCGTCGCACGGATCTCGATCAAGTCTTGTCACAACTTCCCTCGTTGCAGTCGCCAACCGTCTCTTCTCTGTCTGATCCAGACTGGGTGGATATCATTGCCATCGTGGATGAGTCGGTCGTCCGCACAATGATTCCGAACCTCAAAGCCGTTGGTGCTCGTGGAATCGTCGAGTATCCGATCAATAAGATTATTGAATAGGTTTCGTAAGCCTTTCGATATTCGGTGTTTAAGACGGTGTTGACCCGAAACGGCAGTCCGCGTACCGTTCGCCAATTCTGGCGAGACGTGTTCGCGTGTCGTTTCTCGCATCGAGGGTCCACCGATGAAAATTCTCTCCATTCTTCCCCAATTGTGTATTCTTGTTTTCGGATGCACTCTGGGATTGGCCGGAGCTGAGGAGAACACGTCCGAAGGCGATCAGCCCCCGGTCGCCGCCAAGTCTGGCGTACTCGTGATGAAAGACGGTAGCCTCGCGGACGGTCAAATCACGCAGGAAGCCCGGGGGTACATCGTTCACAAGTCCGGCGGTCGCTTCCTCGTGCCGTTTCATCTGGTCAACTTCCGCGCGAACGACCGTCTAGACGCCTATCAGAAATTGAAGGACTCCATCCAAAAACCGTCGGCGGATACATCGGTTCGGTTGGCGAAATGGTGTCTCACTTGGCAACTCCATGAACAAGCGGAACTCGAACTTCGACAAGCACTTGAGATGGATTCCGGTCATGCGGTTGCCCGACGAATGTTGATTCGATTGGCGTCGGTGCTTGATCCCACCGGCAAGCCGCCTACATTGCCAGAGCCGCCGGAAAAGACAGACGATGGATTCCAAAAACGACCGGTGCAGTCATTGGCCGGTCTGTCCCGGGAGACGGCTCTCCGGTTCACAACGCGAATTCAGCCGATGTTGATGAATCGCTGTGGAAACGCAAGCTGTCATGGTTCGGCGGCTGGTCAGAACAATTTTCAATTGGTGCGAGTTCGGATCGGCACGAGCAGTCATCGACTCCGAGCCGAGCGAAACTTGGCGATGATGATGGAATACATCGACATGGAAGATCCGGACTCCAGTCCGGTGCTGAAGCTGCCAACCGGTTTGCATGGACCCAAAAAGCGGTCGGCGTTTGGTGGGCCGTACGGTGACGCAAACTTTCAAGACTTTCAGAACTGGGTTCGTGCGGTCGCCGCCGACTTACGGACCGAGCAACCCAAGAAGACCGTTTCGCCAGCGGTATTGGCTCATGATTCCGAGATCAAGGAACGAGAGCCCCCGCGTTTGACGTTGATTCGTGGCACTCCAGAACTTGAGTCAATCGACCCGGAGGAGATGGCACGCAGCGAAAAAGATGAAATTTTGGAAGCGGCACTCCGCGACGAAAAGCCCGATCTGTTCGATCCCGAAGAGTTCAATCGGCTCCATCGCCGTGCTCAGTAGAAACGCTCCCTCTTCGCTGACCGGAAAAGTCGATCAACTTCACCTGTCTCCATTGCCGATGAAGTTTGTAGAGATTCTCGGTGTGACGTTGGGGGCAGTTTGATGAGACGGCGTCGGCTTGTCGTATTGAAGTTGGCGTGTGGACTGCTTCTGCTGGCAAACGTCGGCTGCGCGACGCCTCGCTATCGGTGGCCGCAGGGGTTCAGTGGAACCTATCATCGAGCGTTGTTCGGCGATCCGCATCCGCCAATGCCGGATGAAATCGACGACATGGAGAAGGACACCGCCGAAGAACACGCTGCCGGTGTCTTCTATCCGGAAAAACTGACAATCAAGCCACCCACGCAAAGCCCGACTCGATACGCGATCGTGCCTCCGACCGCAATCAGGCGTTAAATCGTATCTCGCCTCTCGCTTTGCAATTGTGTGCCAACAACCTACTCTGAAGCCAGTGTTTCGGTTGGCTTTGTGAGTTCGAGGAAGTTCGGCGATGAAAAGTCTCACGGCGTATCAATTGCTTTCGCCGCGAAAAGTTGTGTTTGGTTGGGGACGTCGAGCGGAAGTGGGTTCCCTGGCACGCTACTTAGGAACGCGAGCGTTGATCGTCAGCGGATCGCGGACCTTGGAAACCGCAGGCGTGGTCGATCAGTTGGCGACCCATCTCAGAGACGCAGATTTGGACGTCGTTCGCGTGCAAGTGCCCTCTCGCGAACCGCTGGTCGAGGATGTGGACGATCTGATCGCCAAAGCTGCGTCTCACGGTTTCGGGCAACCTGGAGATTTCGTCATTGGAATCGGTGGCGGTGCTGCTCTCGATTTGGCCAAATCGGCCGCTGCACTCGCTCCGCAATCGGAACGGGTTTCGGTCGTCGATTACTTGGAAGGTGTCGGACGCGGGTTGACGCTTGCCGCCGCTCCATTGCCGATTCTGGCGATTCCCACAACGGCCGGTACCGGTTCCGAGGCGACCAAGAACGCAGTGATCTCCTCGCACGATCCCAAGTTCAAAAAGAGTCTGCGAGACGAACGGCTTGTGCCGGCCTGCGTGTTGATCGATCCCGAATTGACGGTAACCACCCCCAAAACCGTGACCGCTCATTCGGGGATGGATGCTCTCACGCAGTTGATTGAGTCATTTCTCTCCAAACGAGCGAATCCGCTGACGCAATCGTTGTGTCTGGAAGGATTGCGGTTGGGGGTGCCGGCGTTGCGAACAGCGGTCGAGAACGGTGCTGACCAACAAGCCCGTTCGGCGATGTCGCAGGCTGCGTTTCTATCTGGCGTTGCACTCGCGAATTCGGGATTGGGGATGGCTCACGGAGTGGCGGCGGCTCTCGGCGTGCACGCAAATGTGCCGCACGGGTTGGCATGTGCGGTGATGCTGCCGGTTGCACTACGAACGAACGCCGACGCTTGCAGTTCAGATATGCAAACATTGGCCGAAGTCATCGTTGGTCGTCCGTTCAAATCGAGTGAAGCGGCTGCGGAAGCCGTGATCCATTGGAGCGAAGAACTAGCGGTGAGCATTGGGATTCCACGACGGCTCAGTGAAATCGGTGTCTTGCGAGACACTCTGGATGACATCGTGCAAAGTTCGCGGGGCAACAGCATGAACGGGAATCCGAAAGAGCTATCGGATGAGGAACTTAAAGCCATTCTCGAGGCAGGATTATGATTGTGACCGCGGGACTGAGCCCAGCTTGGCAGCAAATTCTGACGTTCCGTTCGTTTGAACTTGGGCACGTCAACCGAGCGAAATCGGCTCATTGGTGTGCGTCGGGCAAGGTGCTGAATGTGGGATTGGCGTTGCACCGATTGTGTGGTCATTCGCGGGTTTTGTGCGTGACCGACGATGGACCCGCCGGCACCGCAATGCAAGCCGAATACGAGCGTCAAAGTGTGCCGACGCACTGGATCAAGACGCAAGCTGTGACCCGGGTGTGCACGACGTTGCTCGATGAGCACACCGAGCAAACTACCGAATTGGTCGAGAACGCTCCGAGTTTGAACAACGACGACCTGGAACGATTCTGTGAGGCGTTCGCGTTGGAAACACGTGAAGCCACGGTTGTCGTGCTGACCGGTTCCCTGCCAAGCGGTGTGCCCAGCGACTTCTACCGACGATTGATCGAATCGACATCGGCGGCTGTCATTATGGATGCCCGTGGGCCGGAACTCAGCGAAGCTCTGCGGGCAAAGCCTTTTCTGGTGAAGCCGAATGTGAGTGAATTGTCGAAAACGGTTCGCCGACCACTCGAAAACGAGGAACAAATCTGGGATGCCATGCGAGAGTTGCAGTCGCAGGGGGCTGTTAGTGTGGTCGTGTCGCGGGGCGAGGAACCGATGCTCGCAGTCTTTCGAGATCAACGGTTCGTGGTGCATCCAGCAACGGAGTCGGTTGTGAATCCGATCGGATGTGGCGATTGCTTAGCGGCGGGGATCGCTTGGCAACTTTCACGCGGATCAGAATTTCCGGCGTTACTGAAGTACGGTTCCGCGGCCGCGGCGGCCAATCTGCAACAATTGCTTCCTGCCCGGATTGATGTCGCTCGCGTGGAAGAATTATCTCATCGGGTTCAGGTCGAGCAGATCTGAATTCGCCGACTCGTGTACACATCCGGTTGGCTTTTCGGAGCCGCTGCGTTTGCATTATGCTGGACCGATCTCAACACGAAGGAACGCACATGTCGGAAATGACTCCACTGCTGGAAATCCAGAACCTGCGAACGTATTTCAAAACGGGAGCTGGGGTTGTCAAAGCGGTTGATGACCTCTCGATCTCCATTCCGAAGGCCCAAACCCTTGGTTTGGTGGGCGAGTCGGGCTCGGGTAAGTCGGTAACATCGTTGAGCATCATGCGATTGCTCCCTGAAGCGACCGCGAGCATCGAGTCCGGTTCGATTGCGTTTCTCGGTCGGGATTTGGTCCGTCTGCCCCCGAAAGAAATGCGAAACGTTCGCGGTGCGGACATCAGCATGATTTTTCAGGAACCGGGCACGTCGCTCAATCCGGTGTACCGGACCGGTTGGCAAGTCATGGAAGCGATTCGCCTGCACAATCCGGGGCTGAGCAAGAAAGTCGCCCGTGAGCGGACAATCGATCTTTTTCGAGAGGTCGGAATTCCGGAACCGGAACGGCGGATCAATAGCTTTCCGCACGAAATGTCTGGTGGGCAGAAGCAACGCGTGATGATTGCGATGGCGCTCAGTTGCAATCCGAAACTGCTGATTGCCGACGAACCAACGACCGCACTCGACGTGACGATTCAGGCTCAAATTCTCGACTTGCTCCGTCGGTTGCGTGACGAGCGGGGCATGTCGATTCTTTTCATCACGCATGATCTCGGTGTGATTGCGGAGATCGCGGATCATGTGGCGGTGATGTATCGCGGCAAACTCGTCGAGCAAGCTCCAGTGCGGGACATCTTCGAAAATCCGCAGCACCCCTACACCAAGGGTCTGCTGGCTTGCCGTCCGCGATTGGACACGGATTACAAGCAATTGCCGACAGTTTCCGATTTCATGCGGGTCACGACGCGGGCGGATGGATCGGTGAAGATTGAGGAGAAACCGCTCGACGATGGCAAGTTGGAGGAGTTCCGAAATTCCGGACGACCACGTTTGCTGCACCCGAAACCCGAATTGGATGCCATCGGACATCCTTGGGAAGAATTAGCCGGGGCCGGTTTGCAGGACCTCAGCAACTACGAAACTGTTGCCGAAGGGATCGCGCCAATTCTTTCGGTCAAGAATCTGAAAGTCTATTTTCCGATCAAGAAGGGGATATTCTCGCATGTGGTGGACCATGTAAGAGCCGTCGACGATGTGAGTTTCAACGTCTATCCCGGTCAAACGCTGGGGTTGGTCGGCGAGTCCGGATGCGGCAAAACAACCACCGGGCGGGGTATTCTCCGGTTAGTGCCGCCGACCAGTGGCGAAGTGTATTTTGAAGGTGTCCATTTCGCTCATATGCATGGTGCCGCGTTTCGTCAGATGCGTCGCCGGATTCAGATCATCTTTCAAGATCCGTATAACTCGCTCAATCCGCGGATGACGGTCGAGGCGATGTTGACGGAAGTTATGAAGGTGCATGGCATCGGTCGGAGTCGCGGGGACCGTCGCAACCGAGCCGCCGATTTGTTGGACGAAGTCGGTTTGGGAGCCGAGCATCTTCGGCGGTATCCACACGAATTCTCCGGTGGGCAGCGACAGCGAATTTGCATCGCCCGGGCGATCGCGGTCGAACCCGATTTCATCATCTGCGACGAATCCGTGTCGGCACTCGACGTCTCTGTGCAAGCCCAAGTGTTGAATCTGCTCAACAAACTCCAGCTCGAACGCAAGCTCACGTACATTTTCATCAGTCATGATCTCAGCGTGGTGAAGTTCATGTCTGATATGATGGCCGTGATGAACGCGGGCAAGATTCTGGAATTTGGCCCATCGGATGCGATTTACGCTAACCCTCGCGAAGAATACACCAAGAAACTGATCGACGCGATTCCCAACGATTCGCTGGAAAATATCGATCGTCGCCAACGCGAACGAAACCAAGCCAAGTCGTAAATCGGCAAGGTGGACTCGATTTCGACTGACACCAAGACTGACAACACACGGAAAACGAACATGAAATACGCTCTATTCGCACTGGTTCTGGGCTGCACTTTCATCGGAACTACGATGAGCGAAGCCGCGGAGGCCGATAACGTGGGAATTCAGAAACCGGCGAAACTCGAAGCCAAAGTTCCAGTCGAGTTGGACTACCTGCTCTATTTGCCGAAGGATTACGAGAAACAGGATTCCTGGCCGCTATTGTTGTTCCTGCACGGTGCTGGCGAACGCGGGAGCAATTTGGATTTGGTCAAAGTGCATGGTCCGCCAAAGATGATCGCGAACGGCCACGAATTTCCGTTCATCGTCGCGTCGCCACAGTGCCCGAAAGGAAAACGCTGGGTTCCGACGCCATTGATGGCACTAATTGCCGATCTCGAATCCCGCTACAAAGTGGATTCCGATCGAATTTATGTAACCGGCTTGAGCATGGGCGGGTTCGGTACGTGGTCTTTGGCGTCGTACGCTCCGGATCGGTTTGCCGCGATTGCTCCGATTTGCGGCGGTGGTGAACGATGGGCGGCGAGAAACATGACAAAACTGCCGATCTGGGCCTTCCACGGAACGGCCGACCGAGCGGTTCCTGTCGAGCGTTCGGAACAGATGATCGAGGCCCTGAAGAAAGTCGGCGGCTCACCCAAGTTGACGCTTTACCCCGATGTTGGGCACGATTCTTGGACACGGACGTACGAAAATCCCAAACTTTATGAATGGCTGCTTCAACACAAACGCCAAAAGTGAATCCATGAGAGTGGAGCGTGATTGATCACAGTTCTCGTCGATTGCTCTCGAATTGCCCGACAATCTTCCTCTGATATTTTGGCCCTGTTGACCGTGACTCTCACCCGCCCCGATTTGGAATCGCTGCCAATCTCTGACGACAACGGTGTGATTCGTTCCAATCAAGTGACAACACTCTTGGAACGAATTGCGGCTGCTGAACTTTCCGATCATGCTTGGCCCGAACGCGTGTGGGACTTGTACCGTGAGTTTGCGGTGCTCAAGTGGGTGATCCCGCAGGAGTTTGGCGGGGCTGCCATCTCATCAGCGGAACTCACACATGGGTACCTTCGGTTGGCCGCCGCCGACCTGACTTCGACCTTTGTTCTTACACAGAGAAATGGTGCATGTCAGCGGTTAGCGGGATCTTCCAACGAGGAACTGAAGGCCGAGCTTCTCCCGAAACTCTGTAGGGGAGATGTCTTTGCCACGGTCGGGATCTCTCACCTGACGACCTCCGGCCAACACCTGAAAAATCCGGCAGTTCAACTGACTGAAGTCGACGGTGATTTTGTTCTCGACGGGCGAATCCCCTGGGTCACAGGGGCAAACCATGCGGATTGGATTCTCGTCGGTGCTACAATGGGGGATGGTAAACAAGCCCTGCTCATGCTCCCAACCGAGTTGGACGGCGTCACAATCGAACCTCCCCCCAATCTGTTGGCACTCACCGGCTCTCAAACCGGCGCGGTTGGATTGAAGCAAGTTCGGCTTTCGCATCGTCATCTGGTCGGTGGACCCATTGAGAACGTCATGAAGAGTGGTGCTGGTGGCGGCACCGGCTCACTGACAACCTCCGCCCTCGCCATGGGACATGCCGCCGGCCTTCTAAACCGGTTGGCAGACGAAGCCGAGCGGCGTCAGGACTTGATCGAGAGCTATCAGGTCTTGCAACACGCTCATCAGGAATTGCTTGGCAATCTCGTCGAACGAGCGATGGACCCGGAGTCGAACGAGCCCCAGTTGTCGAACGAGTTCATACGTCAGAACGCAAATTCGCTCGTGCTGCGAACCGCTCAAGCGTATCTAGCGGCGGTCAAGGGAGCGGGCTTCCTCAGTGGTCATCCGGCTGAACGTGGTGTTCGCGAAGCGATGTTCTTCCTGGTTTGGTCCTGTCCGCAACCGGTTCTGAATGCACAAATTCGAGAGTTTGCCTGTGGCCTTCAAAGTGAGGACTAATTGTGAAGAATTTTTAACGACAGACGGCCTTTCACTCAGTTCGAGAATCGGGAAAGATGGTTGCGAGGAATTAGACCTCAGGATGAACCCTTACGCCGACACGCGAACTTTGTGACTGTGGTTTTCCAACCCGGAAACCGCGGCAAATAGGGGGCCAAAGTGCCAATGATGTCTCAACTCGACCCTGCAGAGCTTGTTGGAAAAACGCTCAGCGAGGGGCGCTACGAGTTGCGGGAATTGCTGGGAGGCGGGAGCATGGCTCACGTCTACAAAGCAATCGACGGACGTCTCAATACCGATGTCGTCATCAAAGTGCCGATCCGCCGGTATCTGGAGGATCAGAATTTTCTCACGCGGTTTCGGCAGGAGTCTCAACTCCTGGTGGCACTCAGTCATCCGCATATTGTTAAAATTATCGATTGCGATGAAATCGAACATATTCCCTTCGTCGTGATGCAGTTCCTGGGTGGCGGAGATTTGCAGGATCGGCTTCGGAAGTCTTCCAAGGGGATGGCTGTCGATTCGTTGTCCGACTGGTTGCTGGATGTCGCCAAAGCCCTGGATTTCATGCACCAGAAAAACATCGTGCACCGCGATGTGAAACCTGGCAACTTACTGTTCGACGATTACGGAAACGTGTATCTCGGCGACTTCGGCCTGACCAAAGTTCTCGCGGAGACTGCAGAGAATAGCCACGACCCTGGATTAACGTCCGCAGGCGCGATTGTCGGTACGCCGAACTATGTCGCTCCCGAGATTGTGATGGGGCTGCGTTGTGACGGGCGATCCGACCAGTACTCGTTGGCCACAAGCGTCTACGAAGTGTTGACCGGGCGACCACCACTCATCGGTCCGACCAGCTCAGCAACCATGGTCAACCAGACCAAAAAAGTGCCAAGGGCGTTAGCGGAAGTCAATCCAGAAGTCTCCAACGAGTTAGCCAACGCGGTTCATCGGGGGCTCGCAAAATCGCCCCGCGATCGGTTTGCGACATGCGTCGAGTTCGCGGAAGCTGTTCTGTTTGCCAGAAGCACCACCCGTTCAACCGGATCGGTCCGTTCAAAATCCGGACATCAAATCAAAACACGGTCCGCATCGGGCTCACGAGGCTCATCGCCCTCGGTCCGGAAAATGGCGGTCGAGTCTTCCAAGCACTCCGGCAATCAACGAGATCACGGAGCATCGAAGTCCGGCGTCACTTCACGACGACCACAGAAACTCGTTTCCAAAGGCAAACCAGGTCTTGTCCCCTGTCCGAAATGCAAAAAAGAGTTACCGCTACGACCCGAACACAAGGGAAGACGTGGGCGTTGTATCCATTGCCGAACGTTGCTAATGGTGGGCAAAGAACTAAATTCGTTGAAATACATCGAGGAAGTTCAACACTCGACGGCGGTGCGATCGCGACCGCAATTGCAGATGGAAGGTGCCGGGGGGCTTCCACCGAAGATTTCCCGGAAGAAGAGCGATTCAACGAGCGCGAACAATAGCGAAGAACTGTTGTTGGGTGAAGAAGTCTTCGGGATGTGGATGAGCAAACGCACCATCACCGTCCTCGGTGCGGTGTTGATCTTAGTGTGTCTCGGTGCAACGGCTTTGATCGCCAACTTTGCAACTGAAAAAGAAGAGGACCGGACCAATATTCCGATCTCCAAGGAAGAAGGGTAAGCAACCTCCGCGTCGCTTTTCCTGTCAAAAACAGTGAGCCGTTCTCAATCACAATTAGCGGAAACGATTCAGACGGCATGCCTCCTCGAAGCGACCGCGCGGAAGGCCGGGAACGTCCATCCCGAGGCATTCTTCGACGATCTCTGCTACAGAGACTTCGTCAACGCAGCAGAGGTCATTGCACCGATCCTTGCAGACGTCGAGCGTCGTGGAGTTGGTCAGGCTGTCTTCGACGCGATTTCTGCGACGAGCGAACGCACGCAATCGAACGCGAATCTGGGAATTGTCCTCCTGATCGCACCATTGGCCGCCGTGCCGTCAGATGTCTCTTTGGAATCCGGCATAGCCGAGGTGCTCGATCGTTTGACAGTCGATGACTCCCGCCTGGTTTATCAAGCGATTCGGCTAGCGAATCCCGGTGGTATGGGACGGGCAAGCGAAGCGGACATCAGCGACGAGCCAACGATCCCATTGAAGGATGCGATGATGTTGGCAGCCAATCGAGACATGATTGCCCGTCAATACGCCAATAATTTCGCCGACATCTTCGCACTACTACGGTTGGCCTGGATCCGCACGGTCTCCGAGCATTGGGAGCGCGGAGTCTTCAACCTACAGCTGAAGATCTTGGATCGATATGGCGATTCGCTAATTGCTCGCAAATGTGGTCTGGAAACCATGTCGCAAGCAAGCCAGCGAGCAAGACATGTTCTGTCCCAACCGATCAGCGAGCAGTGGCTCGCTGCTTACAGCGACTTCGATCGGTGGTTGAGAGCCGACGGAAACCGCCGCAATCCGGGAACGACAGCAGATATCATTGCTGCGACACTGTTTGTGGTGCTCCGGGAAAATATGTTGACGCCGCCAATCTGCCCGTTTCCACGAGGCTCTTGAAAAAAGCCGCATCGATTTGAAATCGACGCGGCTTCTTGTTTGCAACGTGGTGAGTGAATCGCGTTAGCGAGACATCGCCAAGCGTTCTTCTTTCTCCATTTGACGACGCTTGATGACTTCGTCTTGGAGGCTGCTAGGCAACTGTCGATACTTGGCGAACTCCATGCTGAAGGTTCCCTTACCTTGGGTCAGGGAGCGAAGTTCGTTCGCATAATCGAACATCGAAGCCAGCGGGACTTCCGCATAGATCACTGCAACCCCGTGACGAACTTCCGATGAGGTAATGATACCCCGTTTACTCGAAAGGTGTCCGGAAACCGTTCCTTGGAACTCATCAGGAACTTCGATTTCGATGTTCATGATTGGTTCTTGAACAGCCATTTTCGCTTTGATCAACGTTTCCCGCATGCAGGCAAACGCACAAATCTTAAACGCCATTTCCGAAGAGTCGACTTCGTGGTATTGACCATCGGAGAGGACCATTCGCACACCGACGACTTCCCATTCACCAAGCGGTCCTTTGACCGTGCCTTGTTGGAAGCCCTGGTCCACCGCTGGGATGTACTCTTTCGGAATACGTCCCTGGGTGACTTCGTTCTCGAATTCGTAGGCGTTTTCGGCATCCTCTTCGAGAAGCTCCAATCGGCCTTTGATATGGGCGAATTGACCGGAACCACCGGACTGCTTCTTGTGACGGTAGTCATAAGTGACCGCACGGGTTGGGCATTCACGATAGGCCACCTTGGGATCACCCACCGTACATTCCACACCGTACTCACGCCGAATACGCTCGATGTAAACGTCGAGGTGCAACTGACCCATTCCAGCGACGATCGTCTCACCGGTTTCTTCGTCAGAGGAAACTTGGAACGTCGGATCTTCGCGGCGGAATCGTTCGAGGGCTTTACCGAGTTTGTCCGCACCATCGCGGGTCAGTGGCTCGATCGACCGTCGAACAACGGGTTCTGGAACGAAGATGTTTTCCAGCGTCATGTTGACGCCTTCGCCACAGAATGTGTCCCCGGACGCACAATCGACACCGACGACAGCGATGATATCACCAGCGCCAGCTTGTTCGATGTCTTCCCGTGAATCCGCATGCATTCGGACAAGTCGTCCAAACCGGACCTTCTTACCGGTTCGCATGTTGTAGTAGCTGTCGCCCTTCTTGATCTCCCCTTGGTAGATTCGGAAGTACGTCAGTTGACCAAATTGTTCCACGACCGTTTTGAATGCCATCGAAACCAGCGGTTTGGTATCGTCGGCTTCCAACGGGATTTTTTCCGGTTCGGCTGGGCTGCCATCCTCGTTGGCGTGGGCGGCTTCCAGGCTTTTGACGTCCATGGCACTCACTTTGCGGTCCAGCGGTGAAGGCAAATACCGCACGACTGCGTCGAGAGCTTCTTGGACACCTTTGTTCTTGTAAGCCGTACCCATCAAAACCGGGGTGACATCTTGTTGCAATGTCACTTCGCGGATGAGTTCGTGAATGCGTTGCTCGTCGATTTCGGTTTCTTCGAGCAAGGCCATCATGAGGTCGTCGTCGTACATCGAGAGCGTTTCCAGCATCTCGCCTCGGACCTCTTCAGCTTTGTCTTTGTATTGCGCTGGAATATCTTCGTAGCGGACGGTTTCACCGTTGTCGCCATCGAAGTAGACAGCTTTCATTTTGATCAGGTCGACAACACCTTCGAAGTTTTCTTCGGCGCCCATCGGAATTTGCAGCGGCAACGGGGTCACGCCAAGCTTGTCTTTCATCGCTTGCATGACGTTGTCGGGGTTCGCCCCGGTGCGGTCCATCTTGTTGATGAATGCAATCCGCGGAACGTGATACCGCTTCATTTGCCGGTCCACGGTGAGCGATTGGCTTTGCACACCACCGACCGCACACAACACGAGGATTGCACCGTCGAGAACACGCAAGCTACGTTCCACTTCGACGGTGAAGTCGACGTGGCCCGGTGTGTCGATGACGTTGACCGAGTGATCCATCCATTCGACAAATGTCGCGGCCGATTGAATCGTGATGCCTTTTTCCCGCTCCAAGTCCATGGAGTCCATGGTGGCACCGCCGTCTTTTCCTTTCACCTCTTGGATGCGGTGAATTCGGCCGGAATAGAACAAGATCCGCTCGGTCAGGGTCGTTTTACCCGAATCGATGTGAGCGGAAATTCCGATGTTGCGGTGTTTGGAAAGGTCCTTCATGGCATCTACAAAATCAGATCGAGGTGAATCGGCCAGCCGGGAATTTCAAGCCTGGCTTGGGCGAAAGGGAGGGAACTAACGAGAACGTTACTGGTCAGACTAACAAGACGTTAGAGCCGAATTTTCCGGGAAATATCAGGTCGGTCAATTCGCTCAATTTGTTTACGGCAAGCAATTCGATGTTTCAATGGTTGCCAACGGTTCATGTTGGCGGTCAACGCGGTTCAGAAGTTTGTTGACCTAAGCTGTCTCTCTGTACGCTGTTATGGCGAAACCATCGAACCATCTCCCGGGTGAGGATTGTCTAGGTTACAAGGCAAGCAAAGCAAGCAGATGTGGCAAAGGGAGCTTCGGTTACCAACCGAACAGCTTCTACACTTTTGCCGAAATCCTACAATTGTCAACCGGTCCTGAAAAGAGGAATTCTCGATAAACTGTGAAGAACGCTGATTTTTTGACAAATCTGGCGGATGTTTCCCCGGATTTCATTGAAAAATCGCTGCCAAGAGTCGAGAAGACGAGTTGGACTCGCCAAATCGAGATTTGAAAGGAAAATGTCGCATGGCCGATTTCGAAACTGTGGCTACCGAAGACGAAATTCCTATGGGGGAAGGCCGGGCGTTTCCGGTCAATGGGCGGATGGTCGCGGTGTTTCGTACTGACGACGGCTTCCACGCCATCAACGACTTCTGCCCGCACATGGGAGCATCGCTCGCGGGTGGACACGTCGAAGACGGAGCCGTGTACTGCCCTTGGCACGCCTGGCGGTTCTGTGTTCGCGATGGATTATGGCTCGACAATCCCAAGTCTCAGATCCGGACCGATATCTTCGAGGTGCGTGTGGTCGATGGCAACATTCAGGTTCGCGTGCCCGAACCCGACGAACAAGAGTAAGAACTTGTTGGCTCAGTGTCGCGAATTGTGGTGTTGCTTCCGGTCCCTATGTCCAATCCGTGTGCGGGTGACGAAATTGAAGACCATTTGTGTTACTCGGCGTTTCAGAATGGAAGCGTTTTTCCGACATTCTCGGTGCGAGCCCGTTCGTAGATCGCATGAGCGAGCGCGACATCTTCAATCGCCAACCCCACCGACTTGAACAATGTGATGTCCTCCGGTGTGGCCCGGCCGGTTTTTTGACCGGCGACGACTTCCGACAAATCGTGCATCAGTCGCCAATCGGTCATTCCAAGTTGCAAGGCTTCTTGAAAGTCACCGGCTTCCAGGCGGCAAGCATCGATGCTGTCGCAGACGATGTGATTGGCTTGTTGGACCGTCGTGGCGTCGATTTCGGCCTTGTTGAGGGAATTCGAGCCAATGACGTTCAGATGCGTTCCCTCGACCAAAACACGACCATCAAATACCGGAGTCTGGGCGGTGGTTGCGGTGATGATGATGTCCTTTTCGGCGGCTGCTTCGTCGGGAGAGTGAACGGAAACGACTTCAGTCACGCAGAGTTCACTCATTTCCTCCGCAAATTGAGCGCAGCGGTCGGCGTTGCGGCTGTACACTTCGACGCGTTTGATCGTTCGCACCTTGCAAACGGCCTGAAGTTGCGAACGGGCTTGGTGACCGGTTCCGAGCAATCCCACCACGCTCGCATCGGGACGGGCCATCGCTTCCGTGGCGACTCCACTGGCGGCCCCGGTGCGGAGTCGGCCAAGTTCATCGGCTTCGATCATGGCGATCAGTTCGCCACTGGTGTTGTCGTACAGTCCGACGTGAAACCGTGCCCCGGATTTTGTCGTTGTGTAGAACTTCCAACCTGATACCCCAAGGTACTCCGCTGATGCATGCATACCGTGGAGCCAGATGCCCGGCGATTTCGCCCGCCGACGAGGAATGTTGTCGGCTGTTCCGTCGGCCAACGCAGCAAAGGCTTTCTCGACGGCATCCAACGCCATGTCGATGTCGGCCAGTTCACGCACGTCGTCTTCAGAGAGAAACAATGCTGGCATTGCGAGGCCTTTCTTGAACGAGATTCAAAGGGCAGAAGACCGCAACGCGATTTCTCCCTTTGATTCCTGTAAACGGACTACGAATTTCCGACGAGGTTGGCAATCGTTGCGAAATCACCTTTCAACGATTGGTAAAGCTGCCGGAATACGGGGTACGCTCGATTATATTCATCAACCGCTTGCGTTTCGCTGGGAACTCGATTGACGATACGGATGGTGGATCGGCAGGCTTCTTCGATACTGGAATACGCGCCGGTACCGGCCGCCGCGAGCAGGGCGACACCGTACGCCGGTCCTTCTTCGGCATTGATCGAGCAGACTTCTTGGCCATAGATGTTCGCTTGCATCTGTCGCCAAAACTTGCTGCGAGCACCGCCACCGGACACGCGAATCTCAGAGATCGGCACGCCCAGTTCCCGGATAATCTCCAAGCAATCTCGCATTGCGTAGGTTGCGCCTTCGATGACAGAACGGGCCATGTGCGATTTGCCATGACGCAGCGAAAGGCCGATCCAGCATGCCCGTGCGTTGGCATCGCAATGCGGCGTACGTTCGCCCGTCAGATATGGCAAAAAGAATAGCCCCTCACTGCCCCGTGGGGCTTGTTCGGCTTGAGCGGTGATCAGCGTATAAGGATCGACGCCCATGGCTTCGGCGGCCAGGCTTTCCACTCCACCGAGGTGATTGCGATACCATTGCAGCGAGCCGCCCGCGCTGAGGATGCAGCCCATAATGTGCCATTTTCCCGGCACCGCATGACAGAACGTGTGAGCGCGACCGGCGGGATCGGTTTGCACTTCATCGCTATGGGCGAACACCACACCGCTGGTACCCATCGTCGCGGAAATCACTCCACTTTCGACGATTCCATTCCCGATCGCACCGGCGGCTTGGTCTCCACCACCACCGACTACTGGCACACCGGCGGTCATTCCGAGTTGATCTGCAACGGCCGGCGAAAGTTGACCACTGACTTCAATCGACTCATAAACCTTCGGCAGCAACGCCGAGTCGAGTTGCAATAGCTCCAACAGCCGGTCGGACCACTTTCGGTTTTTCACGTCAAGCAACAACGTTCCCGAGGCGTCGCTGACTTCCGTGGCAAATTCCCCCGTGAGTCGGAAGCGGATGTAGTCTTTCGGGAGCAGCACCTGTCGCGTGCGTTCGAAGTTCTCGGGCTCATGTTGTCGAAGCCAGAGAATCTTGGGAGCCGTAAACCCTTCAAGAGCCGGATTGGCGACGAGATCGATCAACTCTTCCCGCCCACCGGCCGCGGACTCAATTTCGTGACATTGTTCGGTCGTGCGGCCATCGTTCCACAAAATTGCGGGGCGGATGACTTCGTGATTCTCGTCGAGAAAAACGCTCCCGTGCATTTGACCGGAGAGACCGATGCCTTTCACAGCATCGGGAGCGATGCCGCCTTTCTTTAAAACTTCGCGGACGCTCTGGATCGTGGCTTTCCACCAGTCTTCCGGGTTTTGTTCCGACCAACCGGGCTTGGGATTCGAGAGCGGATAAATCGCCGTGGCCGACGCGAGGATTGTGCCATCGACGTTGATGGCCAACGTCTTTGTACCGCTGGTGCCGACATCAATACCTAAGTAAACGCTCATCGAACTTACTCCGCGTGTGTTTTCGTGTGTGCATTCTGAGTGATACGCTGAGTCGGACTGCGACGCAAGCACGCTGCCAGCTATTCACTCAGGCAGCTTGTGGACAGGAAGTTGAGTGTCTCGGGCCAAGTCAGTGGTTCAGTCGGCGGTTCTTCGTCAATCGCCATGACGGGCTTTGCTTGAGAAACGTCGAAACGCGTTCGAAGTGTGTTGTCGATTGACGGTCGATCGGGACTGGTCGAAATGTCAACCAGATGGACCAGGCTCCGCCGACTGTGTGATTCCGCGTGTGATTGTAATTCCGTCTCGCTCAGTTGGGAGAGTTCCACCGTGCCCGTGGCGATGGATTCCCGCAGCAGCATCGACAGTAAATCCTGTTCGTCCGTCAGTGGGGTTTTCGATTTGGCCTGGTCGACGGATTCCGTGAGGAACACGAACTCGAACAACAAAGCATCTTCGCCCAACCACTCCGTGAGTGTTTTGACCGCTGCAACGAGCACGCCAAGAACGTAAATGATGCGTTGAAATTTCTGACCGGCATCCTTCGCCCGAATCGTAGACAGGTCCGGTGCCAGGACGAACAAAAAGTGACGACGGCGTCGGAAGAATTGGTTCTCATCGCGTGAATAGTAAAGCAATTCGCCCCGCAAGAATTTCACGTCGAACATGTCCGGACGCGAAGATTCATCGGCGGTCGCCGGCTCCATGAATGCGAGTTGCGAGTGCAAAAGACTTTCGATGCTGCCACGATTCGAAATCGACGAGAACCCGCCAACGGGATACAAGTCTTCGTCCGAGATCTTCGTGGCGATTGCCTGTCGTCGAACGAGCGGACGCGGCGGTTTTGCTGGGAGCGTCTCATAAAGTTTGGCTGCGACGCTCAACGTCTGACGCAACGCAAACCGTTGACCATAGCCAGCAAGAGCGGTGCCGTGTTCGAGTTCAAACACGTCTTCCACCCCGATCACCTCGCCAAGATTCCGAACGCCAGCGATCAACTCGCGATAGAGTTCGGCAATCTGTTTCTGCTCCGCTTGGACGTCTTCGCTGAGCACTTCCTGCGTTTTGCGGAGGATGTCGGTCGTTGTTCTTCGCAACAATTCCTTAATGACCGCCGGACTCAACAACACTCCCGCGAAACCCGCGCGACGCGTAATCTGACGTAGAACAAATGCCAAACCCTTGGCACGATCCCGCGGGGCGGGAAACCTCGCGAGACCGTCGATCCCCCGTTCAAATGACGAATCAACGTAAAGTTTGCCCAGGACTTGGTCCTCATATTGCCGCCACAACGAGGACGGCAACCAAGTTTGACTCGCGTTTCGTGGTTGAGTGTGATCGTTTGCGAAGTTCGGGAATGCGAGGTGTCCGAGATCGCCGACGAAACCGATCGGCGGCAACGGAACTCCTTCGACAGCCGCCTCCAGACACCATGACAGAACTGTCGGAATGGTGTTCTGCGACAGCGGCTGCACACTCTGTAACGGCAAACTCAGCAAGAGAAACCGTTCCGCGGCTTGGCTGTCGCGGATTTCGATTGGTTGCTGGCTCATTCTTGGTGTTCCGCCGACGGGTTCCACCACTGATTCAGCTTCTGCGTGAGTCGCGTCACGATTTCCTTCCGCTCATCGGCAAGGTTTTTCTTTTCGTATGGATCGGCGTCGAGGTCATAGAGTTCCACGACATCGTTTGGTCTCAGTTTGTCGTTCGGCACAATCAATTTCCATTGGTCGGAGATCGTCCAACGATGCAGTAAACTCGCTGCCGGATCGGTCATGTGCCGAATGTCGTGTTCGAGAATCTCGCCGAAAATGGCATCGCGTTCGGCGACCGCTTTCTCGTCGAGCAAGTTGATGCCTTCCATTTCTTCCGTCTTCGGTAGATCGAGCGCGGCGAGCAAAGTCGGCACGAGATCAATCGAACTGACGGCGTGTTCGCGATCCATTTTCGGAGTGACTTTGTTCGGCCAACGCACCATGATCGGCGTCCGCAGACCACCATCGTATCGAGAGCGTTTGGAACGCTCGGCGTAGGCACTGCGATCGGTCCGGTTGATCCAGCCGTTGTCGGTCACATAGACGACAATGGTGTTCTCCGTAAGCCCGCGATCGTCGAGCATTCCAAGCAACTCACCGCACGTTTCGTCAAACCATTCACACATGGCCCAATACTTTGCGACTGGCAAATGCGGGGTTTTCTCGCGGTACTTGTCGAGCAATCGTTTCGGCGGATTGTGTGGCGTGTGCGGGAGAAACGGGGCGTAATACACGAAGAACGGCTTGTCCTCTTTCTCCGTCATGGTGAGAAAATCAGCGATCGGCTCGAGCCCTTGTCGCCCGATCGTGAGACCTTTGTCACCATGTCGTCCACCGCGTGTGCGGTCACCGTGCGTCATACCGTGCGTGAATCCGCCACGCGAGAAATGCCCTTCCCACCATTTGCCGGATTGATGACTCAGGTACCCCTGCTTCGCGAGAATTCCGGCGAGCGTTGGGTCGTCGTCGATATGTTCGATGTACTTGTTTCGACGTTCGAGATAACGCGGATCCTGTCGCTGTCGACCTTTCGGCGCGTTACTCAGGTCCGCTGGTGGTGGAGGATCATTCCCGACGATCCCATGTTGGTGCGGATACAATCCCGTGACGATTGTCGCCAACGACGGCCGACACAGACTGTCCGGAACGTATCCGCGAGTGAACGTCAGCGATCCTTTGGCCAAACGATCGAGGTGCGGTGTCTCGATGTGTTCGTGACCCATGAAGCCGTAATCGCCCCAAGCTTGGTCATCGGAAATGATCATGACAATGTTCGGGCGGTCCGCCGCAAGAATTCGCATCGAGGGCAGAATACCGACAGTCAGCCCGAGCAGTAATCGAAAGAGATGGAGTCGCTTCATCGTGTTCCTCTGGTCGTTCAGGCCAGGCCTGACAATTCTTTCAAGTCGAGAACAGATTGCGTCAGGCATCGCCTGACCTACTGAAAGTTTCTGATCATACCGCTATACTCCACGCACGAAAACTCAGTGAAGAAGGGGAAATAATGAACGAGAGCGAGTTGGGATTTCTCAAGACGTTGTTGAACACGCCGGGGACTTCCGGCGACGAAGCCCGCATTCAAAACGTCGTTCGCGAATACGCCGGGAAATTCACCGACGATGTTTCGACGGACTGGCATGGCAATGTGACGGCGGCGGTCAATGCGGATGCGTCGCTGCGAGTGATGCTCGCCGGGCACTGTGACCAAATTGGTTTCTTGGTGCAGCACATCGACGACATGGGCTTCTTGCGGCTCAGCCCGGTCGGTGGTTGGGATATGCAAATGCTGCTCGGGCAGAAGCTGGTCGTGTGGAGTGACAACGGCCCGATCAACGGCGTTGTCGCCCGCAAAGCCATTCACCTGCTGACCGACGCCGAACGCAAAAAAGTTCCCGAGATTCAACAGCTTTGGTTGGATATCGGCGTGCGTGATCAAAAAGAGGCCCAGGAATTGGTTCGCATCGGTGATCCGGTCACGCTTGAACTCGGATTTCGCGAAATGCGGAATGGGTTTGCATCCGCTGCGGGGATGGATGACCGTGTCGGGGTGTGGGTGGTGATGGACGCGCTTCGGCAAGTCGCAGCGGCGACAGCCAAGGCCGGTGTGTTCGCCGTGTCGACAGTCGCCGAGGAAATCGGTCTGCGGGGTGCTCGGACAGCGGCGTTCCGAATCGATCCGCAAATCGGGATCGCGGTCGACGTCACTCATGCGACCGATTGCCCGGACATTGATCAGAATAAGTTTGGACTCGTGAAACTTGGTGCCGGACCGGTAGTGTTCCGAGGACCGAACGTGAACCCGCATGTTTATGACCGACTCGAGAAACTCGCGAAGGAAAACGACGTCCCCTTCCAGACCGCTGCGATCTCGCGAGCCGCCAGCAATGACGGCAACGCCTTGCAAATTAACCGAGCCGGAGCCGCGACGGGAATCATCGGAATCCCAAACCGGTACATGCATAGTCCGGTGGAAGTTGTCTCGCTGGACGACATCAAGAACGCATCACGATTGATCGCGTTGTTCTGTCTCTCCATTGATGACGACACCGATTTCACACCAACTGCGAATTGATACACGACTCAAGTTGCATGCGCTTGATCAAACGACTGAACTCATTGAGGGAACAACGATGTCTCGACGATCTTGTTTGAATGCTTTGCTGCTGGTCATGCTGATGACCATTCCAACGTTCGCGGACGAAGCAAAGAACCAATGGAAAGCCGGTTTTGGGAAAGTGGTGATCACACCCGATGAACCACAATGGTTGAACGGCTACGGCGGTCGAACGGAACCGTCTGATGGGAAGATTCACGATCTCTTTGCCCGTGCCGCCGCTTTTCGGGATGCCAATGACACGACCATTGTGATGGTGGCGTTGGATGTGGTCAGCATTTCCACCGCGATCACCGACCGAATCAGTGCGGCGGTGGAAAAGTCGCACAACGTTCCCCGCGCCAACATCATGTTTGCCTGCTCGCACACGCACTGCGGGCCGGCGTTGGATGATCGTCTCAGCCACATGTTGAAAATGGACGAAGCCGCCTGGGCCCAAGTCCGAAAGTACCAGAAAATCTTCGATGCCAAAGTGACCAAGGCGATTCAATTGGCCATCGACAATCTTGAACCGGCGATCCTCAAACATGGTACCGGACAGTGCGGTTTCGCGTCGAATCGACGAGCACCGCTCGGTGAGGGACCAGTCGATCACACGGTACCCGTGTTGGCGGCGTATTCGGTCAAATCCGATTCGAAGACTCCAATGGGGATCATTTTCGGATATGCCTGTCACAACACGACGCTTGGAATCCAACAATGGTGTGGCGATTACGCCGGGTTCGCTGCGATCGATTTGGAGGAACACCATCCGGGTTCCGTGGCCTTGTTTTTCACCGGTTGCGGGGCCGATTCC
Source organism: Thalassoroseus pseudoceratinae (assembly GCF_011634775.1). Classification (NCBI taxonomy): domain Bacteria; kingdom Pseudomonadati; phylum Planctomycetota; class Planctomycetia; order Planctomycetales; family Planctomycetaceae; genus Thalassoroseus; species Thalassoroseus pseudoceratinae. The sequence goes on along the minus strand of NZ_JAALXT010000001.1, from coordinate 900,395 downwards.
AACCCGCTGCCGCGTCGAAAGATCGAGTTGGCTCAAATGTACGGACGGATGTTGTCCCTAGGGGTCGAGGCCGTCTTGCCATCTCTAACGGAACTGAAATCTCCGGTCCAAACCAACTGGACGACAATCGATCTTCCCTTCGAATCCGTGCCAACTGAGGAGGAGTTGAAAGCCACCGCCGAAACCGGAAGTTTCTACTTACAGCAACGGGCGAAATATCTGCTGAATGAAGCGAAAGAACTCGGCAAAGTCCGCGAAGATTATTCGTACCCAATCCAAGTTTGGCGGTTCGGTGATGAACTCACGTGGGTCGCGTTGGGTGGGGAGGTCGTCGTTGACTATGTGATTCGTCTGAAAGCGACACTGCCCGGCAAAGCCGTTTGGGTCACCGGGTACGCCAACGACGTGATGGCGTACATTCCGTCCGAGCGAGTGTTGACGGAAGGCGGATATGAAGGCGACCGGTCAATGGTGTATTACCAGCAGCCATCGAAATGGAGAGCCGGCCTCGAAGACCGCATCGTCGAAACAACGGCGGAACTCGCAGGCAAGTGAAGTCTACCGAATGAGAGGCCACGACTCGGTTGAGCCGTGGCTTCAGTTTCAGTGCAAACTATGTTGCGGACTTCAGGAAGTTTTCCAACCGATCCAAGCCGGCTTCCAAGATGTCCATGCTAGTAGCGAAGGACAATCGCACGTAACCGGGGGCTCCGAAGGCGTCTCCGGTAACGAGCGCGACATGGGCCTCGTTCAGCAGTGCGGTGCAGAACTCCGACGAGTTGTGGAAGGTCACGCCACCCGGTGTCGTTTGGCCGAAGTAGGAAGACACATTGAAGAAGGCGTAGAACGCTCCGCCAGGTTCCGCGAAGGTCACGCCGGGAATCGCACGCAACCGGCCGAGAACGTATTCCCGTCGTTTCTCGAATTCCTGACGCATCGTTTCGACGGACTCTTGAGGTCCAGTCAGTGCGGCGATCGCAGCATATTGGCTGATGCTGCAGGGGTTAGACGTCTCTTGGCTTTGGAGTTTCGCCATCGCGGCGGTGACATCCTGCGGAGCCAATGTCCAACCGATCCGCCAACCGGTCATCGCGTACGCTTTGCTGACCCCGCTGACGATAATCGTGCGTTGTTTCACGTCTTCGCCGAAACTTGCGAAGCAGCGGAACTCGGAACCGGGGTAAATTAGCTTCTCATAGATTTCGTCGGAAAGGACTGGTACGTCTTTCTCGACCGCGATCCGGGCGATTTCTTGCAATGTTTCGACTGGGTATGCTGCTCCCGTGGGATTACACGGATTATTGAGCATCAGCAACTTAGTTTTCGGTGTGATTGCGGCTGCGAATTGTTCCCCGGAAAGACAGAAACCACTTTCCTCGGTGGTGGGCACAAGCACCGGTGTTGCTCCCGTCAATTCGACCAACGCACTGTAACTCACCCAATACGGAGTGGGGATGATGACCTCATCACCAGGCCCGCATAACGCGGTGAGGACGTTGTGAATCGAATGTTTCGCCCCATTACTGACCGTCACCTGCTGCGGCGTGTAATTCACACCGTATTCGGTCCGGTAGGAATCAGCGATGGCTTGCTTCAACTCCACGATGCCGGTCGCGGCAGTATAATGTGTGTGACCGGCGTCCATTGCCTCCTTAGCGGCGTTGCAGATGTGTTCGGGAGTCGTGAAATCCGGCTCGCCAAGCGTGAACTCGTAGACTTTGACACCTGTGCTTTTCAACTCCTTCGCCAAAGCCGCGGCAGCAATGGTGGCGGACGGTTGCAGTTTCTGAACCAAGGCGGAGAGTTGCATTTCGCGCGTTCCTCAAGTCACGTCGTAAAAGTTGGAGTGCGCCCGTGATTGTTTCGCTCGTCTCGAATCACGTCAAGCGAACAGAGCCCGCAATTCGATTCCAACGGAAATTCGTTCACGCTCGGCAAGTGTCAGAGGCTTCTGATATAATGCGGTTCGCGAAATATTGGGATTATTGAAGATATGTTGGGAGGATTCATGTCTCCGCGTTTTCTAGCTCTTGCCGTTCTGCTTGTGTGTGCGCTCGGTGTGCAGACCGGACTAGCGGACGACGGACCGGACTTCGCGACGGTCATTCGACCAATTCTGGCCCGCAATTGCTTTTCTTGTCACGGTCCCGATGATGAATCCCGCGAGGCCGATTTGCGTCTGGATACCCGTGAGGGAGCCACGGCGGAATTGCTGACAGGAGCCGTCGCGGTGGTTCCGGGAGACGCCAAAACAAGCGAATTAGTTGCCCGGGTCACGACGGATGACGAATCACTTCGGATGCCCCCACCCGATTCCGGGCATAACTTGTCCGCCGCCGAAGCGAAACTGTTGCAAGAATGGATCAACGCCGGAGCGAAATACGCAAAGCATTGGTCATTCGTCAAACCGGTTCGACCGGCACTTCCGAGTGTGAAACAACCGGATTGGCCCCGGAATGCGATTGATTACTTCACGCTGGCGGCGATGGAACAACGCGGATTGTCGCCGGAATCGGATGCGAGCCGGTATGCGATCATTCGTCGCTTGAGTTTGGATCTCCGGGGGCTGCCGCCGAGTCGGGAGGAAGTGGAAAGCTTCGTCCGCGACAACACGCCCGGTGCCTACGATCGGCTTGTGGATCGGTTCCTGGCTGACCCCGCGTTTGGTCAACGTTGGGCGGCGTTGTGGTTGGACTTGGCACGTTACGCAGACAGTGCGGGCTACGGTTCGGATCCGCTCCGCACGATTTGGCCGTTCCGCGATTGGACAATCAACGCCCTCAACGCCAATCAGCCGTTCGATGAATTTACGATCGACCAGTTGGCCGGTGATTTGCGACCCAATCCGTCTCCGGAGCAACTTGTGGCGACCGCATTTCATCGCAACACGATGACCAACACCGAGGGCGGTACCGATGACGAAGAATTCCGCGTGGCAGCGGTGAAAGATCGCGTCGATACCACGCTACAGGTTTGGATGGGCCTGACGATGGGCTGTGCGAAATGTCACAATCACAAGTACGACCCCATTGCCCAAGAGGAATACTACGAAACCTACGCGATCTTCAACCAAACCGAAGACGCGGATCGCAATAACGAATCCCCCACAATGCCCTATCCGACAACGGCGATCACCCGTGTTCGGGCAAGTTACCAAGACCGAATTGACCAGCTGACCGCCAAACTCGGGCAGTCGACACCGGAAATTGAACAAGCCCAAACGAAGTGGGAAGCTGCCACGTTGGTGACTCTCGATCAGTCTTCGGATCGGCCGATCGCTCGATTTGTGCGAATCGAGTTACCGGGGAAATCACGGATGCTTTCGTTGGCGGAAGTCCAAGTCTTCGCCGAGGGAAAAAATATCGCCCCGAGTGGATCGGCCACGCAATCGTCGGTCGATTACAACGGACCGCCGAAACTGGCCATCGACGGCAACACCGATGGCCACTACTTCAATGCGAAGTCCACGACCCACACCAAGACCGAGAACAACCCTTGGTGGGAAGTCGATTTGGGAAAAGTCGCGTCAATTGAACGGGTGATTGTGTGGAATCGCACGGATGGGAATGTCGGGTCGCGGTTGAATGATTTTCATGTGGTGTTGCTCGACGAGAACCGAAAACCAGTCTTCAAGTCGAAAGCGTTGAAACCACCGCAACCGAGTCTCACAGTACAACCGACCGGCGGAGTCCAATTGCCGAACGAGATTCAATCGATTGTCGAACTTCCCACGGCAAAGCGAACACCACAGCAAGTCGAACGATTAGCGAAATACTATCGCGAGATCACGCCGCTACTGGACCCCGTACGAAACGAAATTGCATCACTGAAAAAGCAAATGCCCGCCCTGCCCACGGTGCCGGTGCTACGGGAATTGCCAGGAGACAAACGCCGCAAAACCTTCCTGATGCTCAAGGGGAATTTTCTTTCGCCCGGTCCGGAGGTCGGGCCGAATGTGCCAGCCGAATTTGCGTTGGGGATGGAGCTTGACGGGGAGTGGAATCGGTTGGCTCTCGCTCGCTGGTTGGTTCATCCGGACAATCCGCTCACCGCCCGTGTGACGGCTAATCGGTTTTGGGCACAGTTCTTTGGACGCGGTTTGGTCGTCACCGAGGAAGACTTCGGCACGCAAGGCGAAATACCGAGTCATCCCGAACTGCTGGATTGGCTAGCGACGGAACTTGTCCGTACCGGTTGGGATTTGAAAGCCTTCATGCGGACAATTGTGACCTCCGCGACGTATCGGCAATCCTCTCAAATCACGAGTGAGAAACAAGCTCATGACCCAAGTAATCAATGGTATTCCCGCGGCCCGCGATTTCGCTTGAAGGCGGAAATGGTCCGTGATCAGGCGTTGCAGTTGAGCGGTCTGTTGGCTCGTAAAATTGGTGGGCCGTCCGTTTTTCCTCCACAACCACCGGGGCTTTGGCGGGCGGCATTTAACGGACGCGATCGAAAATGGGCCACCAGCACCGGTCTGGATCGTTATCGGCGTGGCATTTACACGTTCTGGCGACGCACAGTGCCCTACCCCGCAATGGCCACCTTCGACGCACCGAGTCGGGAAATCTGCAACATCCGTCGCATCCGCACCAATACACCGTTGCAAGCGTTCGTGACCATGAACGACCCCGCATATGTAGAGATGTCGCAAGCTCTCGGTCGACGGATTTGGAAGAACGGTGCGACCGTCCGCGATCGCTTGAAATTCGGTTTGGAACTGTGTTTGGTTCGTCCCTCGACGGAGGCGGAATTGCAGACGCTCAAAGAACTTTATTCCGACACGCTTGCAACTTACAAATCCCAACCGCAAGAAGCGACCAAATTGGCTACCGATCCACTCGGTCCACTTCCGAATGGGTTAGCGGCACCGGAAGCGGCCGCTTGGACGGTTGTCGGCAATGTGCTGTTGAATCTCGATGCCGTGATGATGAAAGATTAAACGCGGATTTCAACGGTCTTTTCAGTCTTCATAAAGCTCTTCCCGAGTCGAACATGAACCCAGCATCTGAGTATCTTCAAGGCATCACGCGACGGCATTTTTTGCGGGATTCGCAAGCGGGTCTGGGAGCGTTGGCGCTCGCGGGTCTGATGGGAACTTCGTCATCGCAGGCGGCTTCGCCGACCAATCCTCCGAAGCCGATGTTCGCACCGAAGGCGAAACACGTCATCTATCTGCACATGGCCGGATCACCGCCGCAACATGACTTGTTTGACTTCAAACCAAAACTCGTCGAACACACAATGCAGCCGTGCCCGGATGAGTTGCTTGAAGTTCTCAAGAAGGAACGTCTGCCGTTCATCGACTTGAACGCCCGACGCCCGAAACTTCTCGGCACGCCGTATAAGTTTGCTCAACATGGTGAGAGTGGCCAATGGATGAGCGAACTGCTGCCACATCTCTCGAAACAAGCGGATGACCTGTGCGTGGTGCGGTCGATGAAGACCGATCAGTTTAACCATGCCCCGGCCCAACTTCTGTTGTATACCGGATCGCCGCGATTCGGGGGAGCGTCGCTTGGCTCGTGGGCGACGTACGGCTTGGGATCGGAAAGCGAAAACCTGCCCGCGTTTGTGGTGATGGTCACGGGGGGAACCGATCCGAGTGGTGGGAAAAGTCTGTGGGGCAGCGGGTTCCTTCCTTCGGTCTATCAAGGTGTGCAATGCCGAACAAAAGGCGACCCGATTTTGTACGTCTCGGATCCGGTGGGGATGAGTCGCGGAGTCCGTCGCAAGAGTCTCGATGCCCTGCAACGTTTGAATGAGTTGGAGCATCGGCGGTCCGGCGATCCGGAAACACAAACACGGATCAGCCAATATGAACTCGCCTATCGCATGCAAATGGCAGTACCGGAGGCGATGGATATTTCCAAGGAGCCCAAGCATATCCATGAAGCGTACGGCATCGGTGGCGACGAGAGTTTCGCAAATACGTGTTTGCTCGCTCGGCGATTGGTCGAGCGTGGCGTGCGATATGTGCAGCTCTTCAATTGGGGGTGGGACACGCACGGCACGGGCAAAGGTGACGACATCGTCACGCAATTACCGAAGAAATGTCAGCAAGTCGATCAACCGATTGCCGCTCTGCTTGGCGATTTGAAACAGCGAGGGTTGCTCGATGAAACCCTCGTGATCTGGAGTGGCGAATTCGGACGGACGGCCATGAACGAAGAACGTCGCGGTTCCAAGTTCCTGGGCCGAGATCATCACCCGCACTGCTTTACAATCTGGATGGCCGGTGGTGGCGTAAAACCGGGAATGAGTTATGGTGCGACGGACGATCTGGGATATTTCATCACGGAAAATGAAATGTCCGTCCCCGATTTGCAGGCGACGATCTTGCATCTTTTAGGTCTCGACCCTCACCGCTTCAGCGTTCCCTTCCAAGGGCTCAATCAACGTTTGATCGGTCCCAGCAACGACCCTCGCGTTCATCACGAGTTGATTGGCTAGAATTCGCGTGATCATTTGTTGGGACAAGTGTGCGGTTGGCCTCTAAATTGCTTGGGAATCAAAATCTGATCTGCGGCGAAAAATGGAGTGAGTACGAAACTGCACATACACGTAGACGACATGGTCGGGTATAATCTGACAACTTTATCGTCGAGCGGATGAAACATGCCTGAAAGTACCCCCTCCAAAATTGTTCCCGCTGACAACATGGCGGACACCTCACAACCAAAACGGCGATCCAGATTTGGAGCGTTCTGCCCGCATGGTGGGATGGCGTCCGATCCGAGCGCGAACTATCGGAAAGAGTGTCACGGCCTGACTGCGCGGAGATTGCGCGTGGTGTCCTTGATATTAGCGTTTGGCATGATGGGGTTCCTGGTTCGGGCGTTGTTCCTGATCGATTGGTCCTTCGGTCCGCCCTGGAAGTTGTTGGCCCCGCATGCCGGAGTTGTGGCCACGCTGTTCTTCATTAGTTGGGTATTGGGGACGCGACATTCCGAGTGTCGTCAAAAATTGTTGATCTCCGAGATCATGGTTTTTTTGCTGCCGGCCGCATTATTTCTTTGGAAGACGTACAACTACATCTGCCAATGTGATCCAGTCATCGGATTGCAAACGGCCGCGGCGGCGTTCCCGGGTGATACTGTGATTCCCTGGTTGATATTGATGCAGTTGTACGGTGTGTACATACCCAACACGACACGCCATGCAGGCGTCGTCATTGGCGGCATGGCGTTGCTGGGAATTGGTTCTGCGTTGGGGATTGGACTCGCAAACGATCAAGTTGGCGAGATTCTCTTTCATAGTGGCGGAATGTCGGCCATTGTGTTGAGTCTTTCGATCGGTGCGGCGATTTCCTTTTACGGTTCCCATCGTGCCGACCGACTCCGCCGGGATGCGTTCGATGCAAAACAGTTGGGCAGTTATCGGATTCTGCGAAAGCTCGGTTCGGGCGGAATGGGTGAGGTGTTTCTCGCGGAGCACCATTTGCTCAAACGACGATGTGCACTGAAATTGATTCGGGCCGAGAAGTCCGAAAATGTCCAGGCTTTGAAACGTTTTGAGAGTGAGGTCAAAGCGACGGCGAAACTTTCGCATCCGAACACCGTCGAAATCTATGATTACGGTCATACGCAGGACGGTACGTTTTATTACGTCATGGAATATTTACCCGGCATGGATCTTCAAGAAATTGTCGATCATTACGGTCCGATGCCGCCAAATCGTGCGGTGCATCTTGTCGGGCAAGTGGCGTCGGCGTTGGAAGAAGCCCATGCCAAGGGGATTGTTCACCGGGACATCAAGCCGGGGAACATCTTCGCGGCGGAACGTGGCGGGCTGTACGATTTGGCGAAACTTCTCGATTTTGGTCTCGTCAAGAAAACGGAAATGCCGGCGAACGCGGAGCGGTTGACGCTCGAGGGCGTTGTGGTTGGCTCCCCATTGTTTGGTGCTCCGGAAATGACTAGTGACGGGGTAACCGATCAACGCAGCGACATCTATTCATTGGGAGCGACGTTATTCCACTTGTTGACCGGACGGCCTGTCTTCAATGGAACGAGTCCGATGCGAATTATTCTTTCGCACATGCACGACGAACGTCCACGAATTCGTGACCTGCAGCCCGATATCCCGGAGGATCTGGAATCAATCGTTCAGCGGTGTCTCGACCGTGATCCGAATAAACGTTTCCAATCCGTGCGAGAGTTGAACACGGCATTGGCAACGTGCGGTATCGGTAAGACCTGGACGCAAGAGATGGCCGCCGATTGGTGGACAAGGAATGTCGATCTCGACGAAGAGAACATCGGCGATGATTTGGCCGCGTCCACCCAGGACTCTCCTGGGAAAGAAATGACGCCAGAGCAAATGATCGCTGAGACGATCGAGATGAAATAAGATTCGCAGGAATCCCGAACGAATTTCAGATCGGAAAATTCGTTCGGGATTTTTTGGTCCCATGCTGCCAGTTCAAGCGATCGTACGTGACGATCCCTCGCCGCAACGCACAGTTCAGGCAGTAGCGTTCGTCTTCGCGTTGAAAGTAAACCTCTCCCGCGACGAGCCGGTGAAAGAAATCTTCTCCCGGATTTTTCTGGTAGCAATACTCCTTTTCCCAATCGAGTTTGACACGTGCTTGCCAATTCTCCGGTTCCAGAACATACAAGCGGATGTCCTGGGCTGGTTCCGGGGTTGGTTCTTGCGGTGTCATGGGGGGACTCCTTGCGAATGATGCGAGCCTCAAACTGAGGTACTATGTTGCTGATGGCGCCTCGACACCCAACGAGGTCGCCAAATCAACAAGAGCTTGCCAGTTGCCATCATCGAGACTAATTCCGGATTGAACGCGGTCTTCGTAGACACGCCGTTCGGGATCACCGGGCAACGTGATGGTTGCCGATTCGTCGATTTTGGGAACGCTGCGAACGTACTGTTCTAGTTGACGAACTTCCTGAGCCAAATGACCATCCTCACCGAATGTCTGGGGAGCAATCACGATGAAGAACGCACAGTTCCCAACGGGAGCCGGTGGATTCGGGTAGGCACATTGTCCACCGGAAAGCCCTCCACAGAGCATTTCGATCATGAATGCCAATCCGAATCCTTTGTAGGCCTGATCCCCACCCATCGGCAAGATGGTCCCTGGTGGGTCGCCATAAAGTTTATTGGGATCGCAGGTCGGTTGGCCATCGGGATCCAATAGCCATCCGGGAGGGCATTCGGCTCCACCGATTCGCTTCACGCGAACTTTGCCTTCGGCCGTCGCACTGGTGCCGAAGTCCAGCAAAAACGGTCCCTCTTCACCACCGGGAACACCAATGCACAAAGGATTCGTTCCCAAACGTGGCCGTTTTCCGCCAACCGGCGCGACTCGTTGAGCGGCTCCGTGAGTGTTGGCACAAACGATGGCGATCATCCCATGTTCCGCAGCCATTTCCGCATATTCGCCAAGTCGACCAATGTGTGCCGATTGCCGAAGCGTGCCGCATGCAATGCCGGTTTCGCCTGCCTTCTCGATCAATCGCTTCGTCAACTCTTGCGACAATACCTGTCCGAACCCCCAGTTGCCGTCGCACACCAGAGCGCTGGCTGCTTCGTGAACGACGTCCAACTTGGCACCCGATTTGATGCCGCCACTTTGAACACGTTCAATGTACGACGGTAATCGCATCACACCGTGGGAATCGTGACCCCGTAAATTGGCTTGCACCAAACTATCGGCCACGGTGGTTGCTTCATCGTGTTGGGCACCACCGGCTTCGAGGAGCGACTCGGAAAATTTGCGTAACGTCTCAGCGGAAAATATTGGCATGTGTTGACCTGAAGCAGGAACTGTCGATCGTGTGTCAATTGCTGAACTATACCGGAATTTTCCTCGGAAGTTGAGTGACCGCGACAACCCGCAAAACGCAGCGGTTGGAGATTGTCTGCTGGTGCGGGTTGTAGGAATGTTGGCGGCCGGACGCAGCTTGAATTTGATCGGGTTTCATTTTTCCCCGCCGCGTATTCACCGGGATGATTTCAACGACGGTGCGGATTATTGCGCTCAGGACGGGACAAGAGCGCGGAAAAAGCGGGTTCTACGGGGCCACCTTTGCCGGTTATCGGAGTGAAACGACACCTGCTGAATGCACCACCGACTGTTTGGAAATCAAAAGCCGTCCAGTGTTCGCGACGATATCCCACGGCGTCGCATTGGAATTGCCGCCGGACCGGAACGCGACGCCGGTGCTCAAGGCGGTTGACATGGGATTCAATTTCCTGCATGGGATGGCTTTATGTGTGAAACGCTCGACGAAGTGCGAACACTCGACGATCTCCGGGCATACATTCATCACATTCTTTGTCAGAAGGAAAATTTACTCGCCGACCAATTCCGCATGAGCGAAATGCAATTGATGCGGCGGGGGCGAGTGTGTGGACTGCAATTCTCGTTGCAAGGTCCGCGGAGCGTGCGTCTCGGGGCGATTTGGGCCTCCGACCACAACGTGATCTACTTCTATGACGCCAAAGGCGAACGCTATCGCAAAGAACGCGTGCGGAGTCGGTTGTTCCTGGACGACGCGGAAGTCGCCAATGCGGCGTAACTTCGACGTCCGCTTCAAGTCTGTTCGGATTGAGACGACCGGCGAGCGAGAAACCGTTTGAGCCGGTTCCACCAACGGTTTTCAATGCTGGCTTCCGTTACTTGGCCGTGAACGAATCGCAGCAGATCGTTCGCGAATTCGATGGCGGATTGGTATCGTTCGGCAGGATTCTTGGCGATCGCCTTGTGAATCACAGCGGCAAATTGATTCGGCATTTTCGGCTGAAGTTCGCGGACCGACGGCGGTGAATCTTCCAGAATCGCAGTCGCCAACGCGACGCGGTCTTGGACGGTGAACATCGGACGTCTCGTGGCCAGCTCGTATAGTGTGGCACCGAGCGAGTAAACATCGCTGCGACCGTCGAAGGGTTCATCTCGAAGTCGTTCCGGAGCCGTGTACCGAAGCGTGCCCGCTGCCGGTTCGTTGGTTTCGAATTCTTCCGTCCAATCGCCGCCGATTCCAAAATCAGCCACAAACAATTGACCCGTCGCATCGAGCATCAGGTTGCCGGGTTTGATGTCGTTGTGCAGTACACCTTGGCGGTGTGCGTAGTCCAACGCCTGAGCCGCCTGGACGATGAGTTTTGCGAATCCCATCCATGAAGTGAGCGTCAAACGACGTCCCGACCGGAATGGCGATGGTTCGGCTGTCGGGCTTTTCGACGGGGTCTCCATTTGTCGGCCGAGACGGTGGATTTCATTCGCATAGACCACGGCCGATTCGTGCTTTAGACGGTCGATGATCCAGCGAAGATCCACACCTTCCACAAGTTGCATGACGTAGTACATGTAGCCATCGGACTCGGCGTAGTCAAAAATCGGCACGATGTTTCGATGTCGCAACCGGGCGATGGTTTCGGCTTCGCGACGGAACCGTTCGCTCCATCGAGGCATTGCATTGGCGAACCGCCACGGCAGCAACTTCAACGCAACGTGCCGATTTGAGCCGTCTTCGCGGGCTTCGTAGACCACGCCCATGCCGCCTCGTCCCAACTCGCGAAGAATCTCGTACCGTCCCAACCGTCCCGGTGAAAACTCCTCCGGCAACAAACGCTTGAGGCACTCCGATTCTTTGCGAATCTTCCAGCCTTCCAACGTGGCCACCATTGGGAGAATTTCCCGGATTTGCTCAGCGAGATGTGGATGGGCTCGCACGTACTCCTCGATGGACGGTACGTCGCTGGCTCGCGCTCGCTCCGAAAATTCGCTAGCGATCATTTCGAGAGAGTCGCGTCCGCCATTGGCATCGGACGGTGTGGTGATCGGGAATCCATCCAATTCGGCTTCGTCGAATTCGGAGGACTCGCTCATTTCGGATCGTTGCCCATTTCCGGCAACGCCTCCAACATCACCTTGAGACGCCCCAACGCGCGAATGTACCTCGCACTGGCGGCTTGCTCCGACATGCCCAAGACGAGTGCGGTTTCGCGATTGCTCAATTCCTCGAAATGCCGCAACGCCAGAACTTCACGGTCGATATCGCTGAGGGTTTGCAAGGCGGCATCGAGCTGTTTGGCACGCTCGGCACGCAAGGCAGCGTTGCTGGGTGAGGAAAATGATCCCAACAAATGGAACGCCAGAGCCGACGACGTGGAATCCGCTCCCCAACCGCCATGAATTGAGACTTCACGGGTCGCGGTACGTTTGTCCGCACCCAAATGCCGACGGTGCAATTCGATCATCGTTTGACTGACGATCATCCGAAACCAAATGAAACACGATCGCGATGCATCTCGCAGGAAGTGGTCAATGCGATCGACGGCTTTCATCCATGCGTCTTGGAGGACATCATCGGCGTCGACCCGGCCTTGCAATCGCGGATGGAGACGAAAGTGCACCATTCGCCATAATCGGGGACGATAGATCGAAAACAATTCCGCCAGCGCTGCGGTGTCCCCCCGAATCACCCGATTGATCAACCCCGTCTCGACCTCGGTCGGCGAAGGTTTAGCCGTCTTCGAGTTCTTTTGTGGTGGGTTGGCAGACGTTTCGGACATGAATTCAGCCTATCTGAGGGAATGTCCTATTGTAGCGGTTTCTTCCAGGAACTGAAAAGCGACTTCTACAGACATTCCCCAATACAATTTCCCGAGGTCAACCAGACTCGTTTTGAGCCGCGGCTTGCTTCGCTTGTTGATAAGCTGATTCCATTTCCGTGAGCGTCATATCGTGCAGTGAAAGGCCGGACTCTTTCGCCGCCTGTTCGATGTGTTGGAACCGTTGCGTGAACTTTCGATTGCTCGACCGCAAGGCTTCTTCGGGATTAATCCCCCAACGGCGGGCAATGTTCGCCAATACAAACAATACGTCACCCAATTCACTCTCGATCCGCGCTTTCTGCTCGGGATCGGTCACGGGGGCGTCGGAGACTACGGGGGTGTCGACGCTGGCAGTGACTTGCGGAATCTCACCGTTCTCGAACAATTCGTTTGCGAGCTCGTTGATTTCCTCAGTGAGTTTGTCGAACAGCATCTCGCGTTGCGGAAAATCATAACCGACGCGAGCGGCCTTTTTGGAGATTCGAGCCGCTCGGGCCAATTGGGGCAGATCAAGCGGAATGCCGTCGAGAATGGAATTCCGCGGCTTTTCGGATTGCTTGATCCGTTCCCAATTCCGCGCGATTTCCATTTTGTCGTCGGTGTCGACTTCACCGAACACATGCGGATGGCGACGAATCATTTTCGCCGTGATAACTTCAATAACCTCGACGATATCGAACCGCCGTTCGTCCGCCGCGACTTGAGCATCGAGCACGACCTGCAGCAAGACGTCCCCCAACTCTTCGACGATGGAAGCATCGTCTCCACTGTCGATTGCTTCCAGGAGTTCGTAGGTTTCTTCGAGCGTGTACGGCTTGATGGTCTCCAAAGTTTGTTCCCGGTCCCACGGGCAGCCGTCGGGAGCACGCAAACGCGCGACAACCTCACAAAACTTTTGAAAGGCCGGTTGGACACGATCGGCGGCGGGCGGATGTCCCATTTCGCTTGGTGTCGGGCGGTTGTTCACCACAAATCAATTCCCAGCGGATGTCATTCTGAAGGACGCTTCGAACGGCCAACACTATAGATTGACCATGTGCAATGGGTCAAACAACCGGTTGCCCGCCGATTGTGTCCGGGGGCTACGACGTTACAATAATTGGGACTCAGGTATGGCCTATCAATCCGAAAGGACACATGATGAAACGAACGAGTCTGTTGCTGACCATGTTGTGTCTTGTTGCCAGTGGTGTTTTCGCGGCGGAGCCTTCGCAAGCCGACTTGGAGAAGCAGTTTTCCGATCGGATGGCGGGGACTGTGTTGATTGGTTCGTTCACGATTGATGGCAAAGAGGACCAGGCCCCGAAAGCGGAACGCTATGAGATCGACAGCGTCAAAAAGCTCCGCGATGACTACTGGATCTTCACCGCGCGAATCAAATACGGCAAGAACGATTTGAAAGTGCCGATCACTGTCAAAGTGTTGTGGGCAGGCGATACACCGATGGTGTCGCTGACGGATCTTACCATCCCCGGACTCGGAACGTTTACGTCGCGTGTGTTGTTCTACGAGGAACGCTATGCCGGAACTTGGCAGCATGGCAAAGTCGGCGGCCATTTGTTTGGGAAAATCCAAAAGGCCGACGCCGACACATCTGCCGAATAGACCGTATTCCAGTCCTCGATCAATGCGATCGTTTTTGGGGGGATTATCTACGTAGCGTGTGAATCGGCTGCGAGAATCGCTCGGAGTTCCGACGCGACGAAGAAAGAGCCGGTGCAGCAGATCAAGTCGCGGTCGGTGCTCCAGGTGCGGACTCGCGACCAGGCGTCCTGGACGTTCCTCGCACAGTGAACCGGTTGGTTCGAGAATCGGCGGAGATGGGCGGCCAACAATTGAGGGTCGCAACTCCGTCGGTTGGCGGCATACGGGGCGAGAACGATACAATCGAAGTGCGGAACGAGCTGGCGGAGAATGCCTTCGAAATCTTTGTCGCCACTGGAACCAAAAATCAAAAACCGCCGGTCCGCAGGAAATCGGCTGAGCGTTCCGGCCAAAACTCCAGCCGATGCCCAATTGTGAGCCGCATCGAGCAGCACAACAGGATTTTCACGGAACACTTCGCACCGCAGCGGCCATTGCACGGACCGAAGTCCCTCCCTGACTGCATCGACGGGTACGGGAATTCCAGATTGATCCAGCATTTCGGTGATCATCACCGCGACAATGGCGTTTGATGTCTGATGCGAACCGTGTAGCCCGACCGTCAAATTCTCGTACCGTCGATGCGGGGTTTCGAGATCGAACTTGGTTTCTTCTGCGGATGGAATCAGGGAACTGATGTTAATGCTCGTGGCAGAATTTCGTCGGCAGATTTCTTCAATCACGGATCGCGCGTTGGGCGGCAACGGACCGACGACACAAGGAACACCTGGTTTGATGATGCCACCCTTCTCGGCGGCGATTTCTTCCAGGGAGTTTCCCAGAAGTTCCGTATGGTCGCGACTGATGGAGGTGATCGCAGTGACGGTTGGTCGGCAAATGTTGGTCGAATCCAATCGGCCACCGAGACCAACCTCTAAAACCACGACATCAACGCCACATTGATCGAAGTACAGCCAGCCCAATGCGGTGAGTACTTCGAAGTAGGTGATCTGTCCGAATTGCTCTCGGAAATCGGATGCGTCTTCCGCCTCTGCAATTTGTCGCATCAATGGGATGACGGACTCCGACGGAATCGGATTTCCGTTGACGGCAATGCGTTCTTCGAATCGGGAGATGTGCGGCGACGTGAACAAGCCAACCGTGAGACCAGCTGCACGAAGAATCGATGCGGTCATCGCCGCTGTCGACCCCTTGCCCTTGGTGCCAGCAATGTGAACCGTCTTGAGTTGCTCTTGCGGGTTCCCCAAACGATCGAGCAAAGCTCGCATGCGTTCGAGTTTGTAGCCGCGTTCGATGTGTGACGTTCGACGGGACTGTTCCAGGTTGATGCGGGAAGCCAGGAAATCGGCGACATCCTGATCCGTTTGAATCGTCATCATCGGCTCGAAAGAGAAACCCCGGTGCATTCACCGGGGGGAAGCATGTTTGGCATCTTCGGGCGAGCTTACTCGCGGACACTGTTGAACAATGGAGTGGAAAGATATCGTTCGCCACTGTCCGGTAGAATGACCACGATTGTCTTGCCGTTGGACTCAGGACGGGCGGCGACTTTCAACGCGGCCGCCATCGCAGCACCACAACTGATTCCGCAGGTGATGCCCTCTTCACGGGCCAATCGTCCGGCGGTTTCAAAGGATTCGTCGTCGGTCACTTGGACGACTTCATCGATCAAAGACATATCGAGAATGTCCGGAATGAAACCGGCACCGATTCCTTGAATCTTGTGTTTGCCGGGCGAACCACCGGAGAGAACCGGGCTGTTCGCTGGCTCAACGGCGATGGAATGCAGCGGTTTCCCAAGTTTCTCCTTGATGAACCGACTGATGCCAGTAATCGTCCCGCCGGTACCGACGCCCGCGACCAGAATGTCAATTTGGCCTTCGGAATCATCCCAGATTTCCGGGCCAGTGGTGTCGACGTGAATCTGTGGGTTCGCCGGGTTTTTGAACTGTTGGGGCATGAAGTATTCGGGGTTCTCCGACAGTTCGGTCGCCTTGTTGATGGCGCCATTCATGCCCTCCGCACCCGGTGTGAGAATCAATTCGGCCCCGAAAGATTTCAACATCATCCGCCGCTCAATGGACATCGAATCCGGCATGGTGAGCGTGAGCTGATACCCACGCGCTGCACACACGAACGCCAATGCAATTCCGGTATTGCCACTGGTCGGCTCGACGACTTTCATGCCCGGCTTGAGCTGCCCGGTTTTTTCCGCGTCCCAGATCATCGCTGCCCCGATGCGGCATTTGACGCTGTACGCAGGGTTACGGCCTTCGATTTTGGCGAGGACTGTCGCCCCAGAGTCCTGGGCTAAACGGTTGATTTTGACAAGAGGTGTTCGGCCGATGGATTGCGAATTATCTTCGAATACGGGCATGTCTCGATTCCCTCCAGTTCATTCCGGTTTGCGGACGCTCGTCCATTCGGCGTCTCACCCTTTGCATTATTGAGTATCGGTAGAAAACGAACAAGGCATGTGGTTTTGGTCAGAAGAGTCGCAATGCCGGGCGAATTTTCCTTGATCGCGGCTCAGGCTACCTGACGGAAATTCAATTCAGTATTCTTGCCGTTCGGATTTTCGGGAAGCCATTCGAGTGCAAAACGGGTTGGCATGAATTGTGCCTGTGCCAGTGGGGTTCTTATTTTCACCCTTCGAATGCACTCGAGCTGGATACCTAAGTTCCCCAGCTTCTAAAACCGGTACAACCGGGACGATTCGAGGCGGTAAATTTTTCACAATCAGATTGTATGGCACAACCGATGAAGGTTGCAGAGGTTTCCAACCGATATCTGGAATCGATGCTCGTTCAAACTCGCACTTTGAACGATTGGATGCCGTCATCACGGGTGACGGAAATCGCTTTCTCCAAGGACGTTGACCAACCGCCTATGAGTGCCACGTCGATTCTCCGCCACCCCGCTTGCCGTGTTCGCCAGTTTCGATTGCCGAATGGCGATCCGATTCGTGCGGTCCACTTTGTCGGAATTTGCGGAAGCGGAATGCGTGCGTTGGCGGAGTTGGCTCATGGCTTGGGCTGGAGCGTCTCCGGTTCCGATGCCGGTGGAGCCTCCGCTGCCCTTCATTCCATGAGACAACGTGGTTGGCAAGTGAATGCCGAGCACTCGCAAGACGCCATTCCGGACGATTGTGATGTTGTTGTCTACAGCGCCGCAGTTCCGAAAACAAACCCGGAACGATTGCACGCCGAGCAGTCGGGAGTCTCGTGTCTTTCCTACAGCGAGATGTTGGGCCTGATGATGGGCTCCTGCACGGGTGTTGTCGTCGCCGGAACGCATGGCAAGAGCACCACGACCGCGTTGACCGCAACGGCTTTGCAATACGCCGGACTTTCACCGACAACCGTCTTCGGTGCGGAAGTTTTGCGGGACGCTCATTGTTCATTGCCCGGACGGAGTGGATGGGCTGGTCACGGTGATTTGTTTGTCACTGAAGGCTGCGAGTACCAACGCAACTTTCTCGATCTGCGACCGCAATACGCCGTGATTACGGGAATTGAAGCCGATCATCTCGATTATTACCGAGACGAAGACGACATCCACGATGCCTATCGGGCATTTGCTCAGGGAGTCGCTCCGGATGGCATCCTGCTGATCAATCAAGAATGTCGTGCATCTCGCGAAATTGCCGAATCAGCGAAGTGCGAGACCGCGACGTTTTCTCGTCAATCGGGAGCCGATTGGTGGGCGGCGGACATCAAACCGCACGGAGATGGGTACCGGTTCCGCGTGTTCCACGACGGATGGTACTTCGCCGAGATCACCATGGGATTGCCGGGTTTGCACAACGTCGACAATGCCTTGGCGGCGATCGCGGTGGCCCATCATGCCGGTGCGTCGGTGAGCGACATTCGTGAGGGACTCGCGGACTTTGCTGGACTGCGACGACGGTTTGAATCGCAAGGCTCGTGGAAAGGTGTCACGCTGATCGACGACTATGCTCATCACCCGACCGCGGTGAAGGCGACTTTGAAAACCGCCCGCAAACGGTTCGGTCAGCGGCGAGTCATTTGTGTCTTTGAGCCGCATCAAATGTGCCGCACGAAGGCGTTGATGTCCGATTTTTCTCGGGCGTTTGCGGATGCCGATGAAACGTTGATCGCACCGATTTTCACCGCTCGCGAAAGCAACACAGAGTCTGCGGAAGGGGTCGCGTTGGCGTTGGCTGATGAGATCACTCAGAATTCTTGCCCAGCGGAGTACGTCGGTTCGCTTGACCGCATCATCGGAACTTTAGACGATAACCTCCGACCTGGAGACGTTTTGATCACGATGGGAGCGGGAAACATTGACCGGATCCACCACGAGCTTACCCGAACGCTTCAACGGCATTACGCAGCCGGATGAGCCACTCGGACCCCGTACCTGGCTGAAAGTCGGCGGACCGGCCCAGTATTTGGTCCGTCCGACCAGCCAGGATGAATTGGTCGATATCGTCCGCTTTTGCCGCGAAGACGATGTGCCGATCCGCGTTCTTGGCGGGGGATCGAACCTGCTCATTCGCGACGATGGCGTGAGCGGCGTTGTATTGCAGCTGGATCATCCGTCCTTTGCTGAACTGCAAATCGACGGAGAAACCGCCCGCTGCGGTTCAGGGCTGACGTTGTCGCATCTCATCTCCGAAACCGTGAAGGCGGGCTTGGCCGGTCTGGAAACGTTGACCGGAATTCCCGGCACTGTGGGCGGGGCCTTGCGTGGGAACGCCGGCGGACGTAACGGTGACATCGGGCAATTCGTACAGTCCGTGACAGTTCTGACCACCGATGGCACCGTTTCGACACGCAAGGAAGATGAACTTTCCTTCGCGTACCGACAGAGTTCCATCAATGAACTGGTGATTCTGGAAGCCACGTTCGCATTGACGCAGGACGATCCCGATGAGATCACCCAGCGAATGCGAAAACTGTGGATCATGAAGAAATCCAGCCAACCGCTTTCATTCCAAAGCGCGGGCTGCATCTTCAAAAATCCCCGCGGCCTGAGTGCGGGAACACTCATGGAACAAGCTGGGCTCAAGGGCACACGAGTTGGTGGGGCGGAGATTAGCGATCGACACGCGAATTTTATTGTCACCCATGAAGACGCTAGCTCCGACGATGTCTTGCGACTGATCGATCTCGCTCGATCCAAGGTGACTGAACAATTCGGGGTCGAATTGGAACTCGAAATCCAAGTGTGGTGATAGAGCGGGCAGCTCGGCTCTCATCTTAGAGCCGAGCATTCAATCGAGGCCGGAAAACCACAGTTCATTGAGCCGTGACTTTCCAGGTTCCCCACCTGCTCGGATTCAGTTCGCTGGTTTCTCAGCCTTGGCCGGTTGCGGTGAAGTTTCGGACACTGCCGGACCTTCCGCAAACATTCCGTTCCAAATTGGGATTTCCATTGATGGGGGCATCAGCCGGACCGGATTGCCGGTGATTTGGCCGATGTAGAACGCCATCAGTGGGCGATACGTCGTCTCCGGGTGAATTTCCAACGCCTGTCGGAACATCTCACCGGCTTTCTTCGAACGTCCGAGTTCGAGGTACGTCATCCCGGCATCAATGGACAACCGGGCCGCACGTGGGCCGGTTTGAGAGCCTACTTGATCCGCCAGCAGAGCATGAGCCAAAACCCAGTCGTCCTGAACCTGCATGAACCACGGAAACGGTTCCACCGGACGAGTGGCAAGCGGAAGAGTGGCCAGCAAATTTCGTAGCGACGATTTCACGATGCGATTGGCTTCGTTGCTCAAGAGAATTGCAGCTTCTTCGTTCCGATACATACTGAGATCGAGGTACGCGATCCATTGCTGCCAGGGAAGGCTCTGCGAATTCGATCCGGCTTCCGCGATTCTGTCTTGAGAAAACCGGACGAGTTCCAGCGCTTCGGGGATGCGTCCTGATTCAAGGTAGAGTTGAATTCGCAGGAACATCTCGTTGAGCGGCGGTTGACCCGTTTCGCTTGATTCAGATTGCGAGTCGAGCAGCCCGATCGCCATCTCCACGCAACCACCTTGCTGGTAAGCCGTACCCGCGACTTGTAGCATGGGGGCGCCTTGGGTCACGAGTTTGTCGATTTCTGAGCGAATCATCTTCACGCGATCGGCAACTTTGTCGCGTTGTTCTTCGATCACTCTTCGTCGTGATTCGGCCGTTTTGTTGTCACTCGTATCTGACTCCCAGTGATCAAGAAACCAGTCCAGTTGCCGAAGCAGTAGGTCCGGCCGGTTGTTCATCTCGTATTGCGTCATCAGCAATTGACGCATCTGTCGATCATCGGGATTCAGGGACAATGCTTGATGACATGCGGAGATGGCTTGGAGATACCGCCGCGTTCGGGGGAGTCCTCGCTGAATGAATTGACCATTGAACTGTTCCTCTGCGATTCCCAGTCGCGTGTACCCATCGGCCAGGAGCCGGTAGCTGTCGATGGCGGACGGGTCTTCCGCAAGACCGCGACGGGCCTCACGGATGATAATGTGCGCGAATGTCATCGTTGAAATCGGGTCCGTCACCAACGCACCCAGATGGATGTTGTAGTTCTTGGCACGTTGTGTCGCGTCCGGCGCGATCGGCGGACCGTACAACTGCTGAGTGAGCCACGGTTGCGGCTTGGGCCATTCCAGCAGCGGTGCTGGTGGTGTTTCCACCTCAGCCTTGTAAACTTCAGTGCCGGGGTTTGGCAGATGCTCGACAATGAATTTCTGTAGCTTCAGATCGGTGCCGTTCGATTCATCACGAACATCAGTGCGATACAAGATTGCGTACGCAGTACCGAGCCTCGTCAAAACCCAAGGCTGCCGCCGTCCAATCAGTGCGGCATAGTATTCGTAGGTCGGGCGTGGTTGGAGAAACGGCGAGTAGAAGTGGGTCACGTGCCACTGTTTCAAACCGTCAATCCATGTCTGTCCCGATAGGTCATCATCAGCCGTGCCACGAATCGCGGCGTCGAGACCAGCAAACATCCGCTGATGCGAGTTCAACAGGCTCTGTGAGCTCTCGTCCGACGCCGCAGGTTTTTCTTCTTTTGCGTCCGGCTGTTTCGCATCGGTCGTCGACGGTGCCGCAGTAATATTCCCAAAAAGCTCCAGCCGACTATCAATGAACGGTTTATGACCACTCCAAATGAGTAAGTCCCCGTCACGATACGAAACATTGAGGCCGTGATGTTCTTGAGGAATGTCTTTGGTGTCCTCAAGCACACTTCGCATGTCTTGACGCAGTTGAGCCGAAAACCCGATACCAGCGCGACGCCCGAAATCGAGTCGCCCAAGCAAAAATGCCAATGCGAGCATCATAAATGCCAACGCCGTGACGGCACGGCCACCGACGGAGAACAAACGCTCGCGGAGTTCGGTCGAATACTCTGAGCGGAAGTTTTCGATGTACCACTGTTGTGCGTTAAGCGTTCCCACCGCGGCGGCGACAATTGCAGCGAAACCCAGTTCATGCCGGGCAACTGCAGCGGCACCGCCCGCTACGAGAATCAAAAGTAAATGGCTGATGCGAAAATTCCGCCAATTGAGTAACAGCGTCACAATCGCGAGTCCGAGGACGGTCACACCGGCAATCGCGGCGGGTGAAATTGGTGTCCAGTAGGTTTCATCGCCGATTGACGCTGCGACCTCTTGGCCGTTCAAGGTAATGACCGAGAGCGCATCCCGTAATGTCGGATAGACGATCGAATACAGATCGACGGGGGCCAACAGTGTCTGCCAACCGAACGGGTGGACAATGCTCGCGATGAGGGACCCCGCAACAGCGATCCACAGTGTCACCAGCGACGGCGAATCCTCTCGTTGACGGATCAGTCGTTGAATGGTCTCCCCCAAAGAGAAAACGACCAGCAACGCCAAACCCAAGAACATCCGAGGATCGAGGTTCGCCCAGACGAGAAACAGAATGGGCAAGGCGATAACCGTTCCCGTCCGTTCGTCTTGCCAGCGATTCAACAGCCACAATAGGACGACCGTGCCGAGTAGTGTGATCAACTCCGGTTGGGCTGTCAGGAGCGGCAAACACGCGACTAAAGCCAAAATCGCGCAGACTGATCCCCACCAGGTCGGCACATCTTTGATTCGAACGCGGATCAACAACCAGAACGCTCCGGCTGCAATCAACGCTTTCACGACCGTTAGAGCTAACGGGGAAATCTGATGCACGCCGGCCAGAACGACGTCAAACAGCCAATTCCGATTGATCCAGTTTTGCCCTTCCGCTGTGTAGGACAGCACGTCGGTGCGAGGAGGCAATCCACCGTGTTCAAAGGTGTATTCTCCCGAGCGGATATGAACGAGCGTTGCACTTTCGTCGATGGCGCTGAAGCCAAACAGAAACGCAAGCAACACGACCGCCAGACGCAGCATGACGTCATTTCGCCACGCTTGTTCTTCCACGATTTCCGGAGTTAATTCCTCGACTTCGGGAAGTCCACTTTCGAGTTCCTCAGACGGGCGATCCGGTTCCGAATCGCACGCCGCCGAAGACTCGTTGGTCGAATTGTGAGAATCCTCGGCATCCTGCGCGGGGGTTGACTCCTGATCGGAGGGATATGTCACCGGGCTGTCACTTTGCTGAAAGTCATCGAAGCGGACGGGCAGCCCGCAGAATATTCGTAAAAGAAAAACTCGGCTTCGCGATCAATTCCGACGCTGCTAAGGCATGACGAATTGATGGCCTTCCGGGCGAATGGTCAAGACGGGGCAGCCAGCTTTGCGGACAACTTTTTCCGCGACACTTCCTAGCAGAGCATGCGCCAATCCGCCCCGCCCATGCGTTCCCAGCACGATCAAATCAATATCGTGCGTCTTCGCATACCGGATAATTTCCAGAAACGGAGTGCCATGAATCACCTCACGGACGATCGGTTGTTCCGTGGCATTGCCATCGTCGGCGGACGGCAAACGGGCCAAGCTTCGGTCCGCACTTTCTTTGAGTTCTTGCAGATATTCACCCGGCGGAGGAAACGTCAATCCCGGTTCCGGCGACAACGCGACCAAATCTTGCAGAACGTGGATCAGGTGAATTTCCGCACCGAAACGTTCCGCAAGTGCCACGCCGTACTTTTGGGCGGATGTCGAACACTCACTGAAATCAACGGGAACCAAAATTCGATCGAGGCGGATCATCGTTGCTCATCCCTGTCGAACGCGGGGCGGTGCGATTGAAAATATTGGTAGCATCGTCTGCGAGCCAAATTTTACTTCGTTTTCCGACCCTATCATATCGCGACGCGGAAATGATTTTCAATCGGCTCTTTGAGTTTGCATGGTAGCCTCTCGAAAATGTGCGTCGGCCAGCATACGAAATGGCTGGGGAATTCGATACGCTACTTTGCATCATGAATCGGGTTCAATTCCTCAAAAATGCGCTCTTCGTCGAAGGTGGATTGGTCGTCTTGGGAGCCGGACTGGCTTTCTTCACCGGCTTGTGGGACGAGATCCGTATTGAGTGGACGTCGATGGCGGTTCTCGCCGGTGTGTCGTGGACGATTCCTTTGTTGTTGGTCTACGGAGTGATTGATCGTTTCCCGGTCGGTGGGTTACGGGATGTCCAAGACTTCCTGTGGAATACCTTCGGCCCGATTCTTCGCCAAATGCGTTGGTACGATATTTTGTTGATTTCGATCCTCGCCGGCTGGGGAGAGGAATTGGTCTTCCGGGGCGTATTGCAAACCCAAGTGGAACATTGGGGATGGCCGCAACCGGCAGTCTGGTTGACGACCAACCTCATATTCGGATTGATGCACGCCGTCACACCTTGGTACGTCGTTTTGGCGGCGATCGCGGGATGTTATTTCAGTTTTCTATTAGATGTGACCGGCGAGAGAAATTTGCTCGTGCCGATCATCGTTCACGCTTTGTACGATTTTGTTGTCTTGATGTACATCGCGAGATGCGTCGGCCGAACACCGCAGCCGAGTACCGAATCGAATCATCAAACCATACAGGTGGATGACGATGCCAACGGGAACTCTTGAACTCCAAGGCGTTCGCGTCCACAACTTGAAGTCAGTTTCGCTCGAAATTCCACTCGGGAAGTTCGTCGTGATCACCGGCGTGAGCGGTTCCGGCAAAAGTAGCTTGGCGTTCGACACCATTGCTTCGGAGGGACGCCGTCGATTCACGGAAGCGTTCGCACCGCATCTGCGACGACGGTTGGAACGGCCCAATCGGCCTGACGCAGAATTCATCGGGCCACTGCCGCCCACGGTCGCTCTCCAACAAACACGGGATTCGATCGACCGTCGCGACACGCTCGCCACATTAACGGAGATTTCCCATTACCTGCAATTGATCTTCGCGACAAGCGGAAAGCCCCACTGTCCGAATTGCGGCGTTGCGGTCGAGCAAGCCACGGTCGATACGGTGCAGAGTTGGTTGGCGAACTGCGAACCTCAAACGCGGTACATGATCGGTTTTCCTCTTGTGAACTCACAGACCGATGAGTCGGTTTTCGAGTCGCTGAAACAGGACGGTTTTACGCGAGTTCTGAGCGGTGAGACCGTTCATTCGCTCGATACAACTTCGCCGGAATCTGCGGATGATGTGATCGTCATTGTCGATCGACTTGCGGTCGGCAAAGCCAGCGATGAGCGTGTGCGAGACAGCCTCGAAACAGCTTTTCGGAGTGGCGACGGATGCTGTGAGATTATACTTGCGTCAGATGCCGAGCACGGTGACCTAACACGGCGACTGATCGATGGTCGCGACTGGTTTCACGCGCGGTTTCGGAATGAATTGCGTTGCCGAGCGTGCGACACGTTGCGACCCGAGTTGGAGCCCCGATTGTTGAGCCATCGGTCGCGATTGGGGGCTTGTCCGGTTTGTCACGGGACGGGTGTTACCAACCTGAAAAAGCGGCAAGCCGATGGGCCTGTGCTGCCCTGCCCTTCGTGTGATGGAAAACGATTGCAGGCGGCGGCACTCGCCGTTACGTTGGCTGATCGTACAATTGCCGATCTCTACAGCCGCGCCATTCGGGAACTTCCCGATGAATTGGCGGCGATCGAGAGTGTTTGGACGGAGCGGGAACATCAAATTCTCAGCGAGCCGATGCAGGCGATCCGCGACCGAATTGGCTTTCTGATCGAAGCGGGATTGGATTACCTCACGCTCGATCGCTCGGCAAATTCCCTGTCCACCGGCGAAGCTCGACGGGCTGCACTCGCGGCGATGTTAGGAACGCCATTGGTGAATGCGTTGTATGTGCTTGATGAACCATCAGCCGGTTTGCATCCTGAAGAAACGCACCGCCTGATCGAACTTATTCAGCGATTGGTGAAACTGGGAAACTCCGTGTTGGTCGTGGAGCATCAACCCGCGTTCTTCGCCGCCGCTGATCACATCATTGAACTTGGTCCCGGGGCCGGTCCCAATGGTGGCGAAGTCGTGTGGAGCGGCTCATCAATCGAGGCAACGCAGTCGAAGGAATCCACGACCGGTGCAGTGCTGAACGCAACACCAAAACTTAATGACGAATCACCAAATCCATCGGCTTCGAAGTTGTGTCTCACCGACGCCCGACGACACAACTTACAGTCGATCGACGTAGAATTCCCGCTCAATGCGTTGACAGCGGTTACAGGAGTCGGCGGGAGTGGCAAAAGCTCGTTGGTTCTCGAAACTCTATTCCCTGCAGTCAGTCGAGCCCTCGGCAAAGACACTGAGATCATCCCGGACTGTGGTGAACTGACTGCCTTCGAACATCTGCACGATGTGGTCTTGGCGGATCAGTCGCCGTTAGGACAATCGCCACGAAGTAATGTCAGCACGTATCTGAAGGTCTTTGCGGACATCCGTAAAATCTTCGCGGAAACGACGGAAGCCAAATTGCGGGAATGGACGGCGAAACAGTTCAGCTTCAACACTTCGGGGGGCGGTCGCTGTCCGACATGCCAAGGACGTGGGGAAATCACCGTCGATTTGCAGTTCTTGCCAGAGTTGCAGGTCGTGTGCGACGAATGTCATGGCACACGGTACCGACCAGAAATCTTGGATGCGACTTATCGAGGGTTGAACATCGCCGAGGTTTTGGAGTTGTCCGCGAGCGAAGCGTTCGCCTTTTTTCGCACTCATCCGAAAGTGGCCAAACGATTGGGGCCGTTACGCGAAGTCGGTTTGGACTATCTCTGCTTGGGACAACCGTTGCACACGTTGTCGGGCGGGGAGGCCCAACGGCTCAAACTGGCCAGTGCGTTCACCGGCGGTGTGAAAACTCGCACTTTGTTCCTGCTCGAAGAGGCCACACTCGGTTTGCATCTGCATGATATCGACCGCTTGGTGGATTGTCTGCGAGGTTTACTTGATGTCGGTCATACCGTAATTATGGTCGAGCAAAATCCAAGTTTGCTACGTCGAGTGGATCACATCATTGAGTTGGGACCAGGTTCCGGGGCCGACGGCGGACGTGTCATTGCGACGGGAACACCAGCGGATGTGGCGGGGAATGCGGAATCGGTCATCGGTCCGCATCTGCAAACTCAGACCCCTTAGTAACAACACGGAGTATCGCAAGGGAGGAAAACTTGTCAGAGACCTTTGTTTCCTGGCTTCCAAGCGATAGAACCCGCTACGATCAAGAGTCAACTGCTCGAGGGAGATCAGGATGTCGAATTCAACATGTGTCCGTTGGGGCATTTTGGGAACTGCTCGAATCGCGACGAAAGTAGCGGCCGCGATTCATGAAGCAAATAATGCCGAGCTGCTCGCGGTCGCCAGTCGTGATGCGGAACGAGCCAGCTTGTGGGCGGACGGTCACGAAGCACAGGTAAGCTACGGGTCGTACGAAGCACTACTCGCAGCCGACGATATTGACGCCGTCTACATTCCGCTACCGCCGTCGATGCACCGTGAGTGGACCATTCGCGCCGCCGAAGCGGGCAAGCATGTTCTTTGTGAAAAACCGTTGGCGCTCGATCCGTCCGAGGCGGCGGAGATGCGAGATGCTTGCCGGTCCCACAATGTGCAGCTTATGGATGGTGTGATGTGGCGACATCATCCGCGTGCGAATGATATGGCTGTGGTGCTGACTGATGATCAACTGGGGACTCTTCGCCGAGTGACGTCCGCGTTCTCGTTCTGTTGGCCGGAAATTCCGCAAAACGAATTCCGACTCGAACGGAAATACGGCGGCGGAAGTTTGCTCGATCTCGGGTGGTATTGTGTCGGAGCCACGCTGTGGGCGTTTGGTGATCTCCCGACACGAGTCTGGGGGCAGGCACGGATGCATGGAGATGTCGACATGCATTTTTGTGGTCAGATGTGGTACGACGACGAGCGATCCGCGAGCTTCGACTGCGGATTCGATACCGTGATGCGACGGTGGTTAGAAGTCGCCGGTACGGAAGGTTCCTTGGTCTGCGATGACTTTACCCGCCCCTGGAAGCCCGAGAAACCACGATTCTGGGTTCACGACAGCACCGGAGAGGCGACACAGATTGTTTCCGATCCGC
Organism: Thalassoroseus pseudoceratinae; assembly: GCF_011634775.1. NCBI lineage: Bacteria > Pseudomonadati > Planctomycetota > Planctomycetia > Planctomycetales > Planctomycetaceae > Thalassoroseus > Thalassoroseus pseudoceratinae. The sequence continues at coordinate 872,759 of NZ_JAALXT010000001.1, read as the reverse complement.
CGATTCAAGAAGTCTGCATGATCAGAAAATTCTCGAACATCGTGCAATCGGGGATTCTCGAACCGGAGTGGGCAGAATTTGCGGTCAAAGTGCAGCAGGTGTGTGACGCCCTCGATCGCTCGGCTCAGTCGGGAGCAGTTGTCGAATTGAACCCGGAAGCTGCGACCAGTTGACGTGATCTTACCGTTCGGCCGTGACACAGCGTGTTCGACACGCCCACTCGTGTGCGTTACAGAAACGCGGCTGCGATCATGTTCGAGAGCCGTGCCAAGTAAGTTCCGTGCGGCTCCTGGGGTTGTGTCGTGAGAATGACCGCCCAGAGGTCACGCTCCGGATCCATCCACATAAGGGTGCCGGTTGCTCCCCAATGGCCGAAGGCACGCGGACTAGTCAAATCGCCGAAGTTGGCACTATGTGCGGGCCAGTTCAAGCGCCAGCCAAACCCCCATGGTTTGCAACGGCGATCGTCTTCGGGAACATCGCGAAGGGATTCCAATTGATTTCGTGTCGCTCGGTCGATGCTGGCCCGACTGATCACTTGGTGTCCGCGGTAGTGTCCGTGGGCGAGCATCATTCGGCAGTATTTGCCCAAGTCACCGGCTGTTGTGAGCAGTCCGCCCCACGGGGCACCGAGCGTCTGCCAATAGCGGCTGTTCCAATTCCAACTGGGGTCACTGCGATCGTCGGGAATTCGAATCTCTGCGAGTCGTTCGATCTTGGGAGAATCGCTGGAGTACCAGTCGTCCGGGGCTCCCAACGCGGTATCGTGCATCGCCAGCGGACGAAAAAATTCGTCACGCAGGAACTCCGCGCAGGTCTGTCCTGAAACCTGTTCAATGATTTCACCAAGCAGCAAATACCCCATGCTCTGATACTGCACACCACGACCCGGAGGAAACGTGAGTTTGACCTGACAGGTCTTTTCGACGAATCCACGCAATGGTGTTTGGTTCGCACGCAGTTCGCGATTGTCGGAGAGTTGGTCTGGAAGGCCGGACGTGTGTGTCAGCAGGTGTCGTAGGGTCACACTGTACCGCTGCGGTCCTTTGAACTTTGGGATCAGAGATGTAACCCGGTCATTCAGACAGAGTTTGCCCTGTTCGACCAACCGTAAGGCCGCCATGGCGACCAATGGTTTTGTCAGTGAGGCAACCAGAAAGATGCTGTCTGGTCGAAGCGGTGAATCGGTTGAGTCCAACTGCAATCGTCCGAACGGTTGAACGCCGGTCGAACGATCACCCCGTCCGACACAAATGGCGATCGCGGGAATTTCATCGGACTCGGTCCATCGGCTGGCCAGATCTTTGATGCTGTTCCAGCGATCCGGGTCGATCCGCAAATCGGGATCGAGAACGTCCGGAGGATTCGGGTCGGAAATTGGCGGGCGGTTGCTGGTCGATCGTTTGGACATGCGGTGATTATCGCCTTCGCATGTCGAGTTGTCAAAACGATTGGTTGTTTGATTTTAATCGCCCGAAGTTGCTCAGAGAGAAACTTGGTGCAACTGCATAAACCGCTTCAGGCCGGTGATCTCGAGCACCTCGACGATATCCGACGAAGCGTTGTACAAATGCACTTCCACATCGAGCCGACGAAGCGAGGCTAATAACCCCAACATTCCACTTGGAAAAACACGGATGTTGGTGAGGTCGAAGGCAAGGAATCGGGTTTGGTTTTCCTCGACAAGCTTCGCGAGTTCTTCACGGCAGAGAGCCAAGTCAATTTGATGAAGACTCGTCTTGGCCTCGAAGCCAACAACGGTGAGTTCGCCCGCTTGGTAAATCTGGAATGTTTTGGGGGTGAAAGTTGTCATTCCGATGGATCTCGGATGGTGATGAAATGAGAGTGGGGGAACCACTCTACTGTGCATGAATCATCCGGCAAAAGCAAGCAGAATTTCGGGACACACTGTCATCAATTTGCGTATCAACTTAGTTCGATTGTCCCCGAAAAACAACATACGATGCCCGGCTTTCTGTCGGGATCGTGGGTTGATCGAATTCAACCGCATCAACCGAGTCAATTGGCTGAACTTGGTAGGAACCGGCGGCTAATGAAATGTTTTGATCAGTATGCGTTTGAACGATCTGCTCAATGCGTTCTTGGTTTAAATCTGTAGGATCGACCTTCACGCAGACGGGTTCATCGGTGCTGTCGGCGGCATTTTCGCCGTAACCCTCGGGGGGCAGGTAGATTGTCCCATTCGAGAAATCGACCGCGAACGCGATCACACCTGGGACAAAAAAGAACAGCATGCCGACGGCGTCCAATGCGACAATCTTAGGATCAAGCCGACCAGCGGGTTGACCCCGGCGTTCCGGATGAAGAATTGTTCCGCATGAGGACGTTAGCAGAACTCCCCCGATTGTGAGGACGGTCAACAATTGTTTGGAAGATCGAGAGAACCAATTCACAGTCATCGACGGACTCCGTCAACAGAAGGTGAGTGGCCCGCACCTTGAGAAATGAACGATTCGGTCCGATGGAAAACTGGAAAGTCGTCCTATCGACGACTTTCCAGAAGGATCGGTTGATCTCAGCGGACACGTGCTTTGAAGGTCACGACGCCACCAGTTTTGGGAGGCAGAACTTCGTCGAGTTCGAAGATTAAGACCAAGCTGCCTTCGGAGTTGTCTTCGTAGAAGATACGGCCACCACGATCGCTGGTTTCCGAGTTTTCAACCAATTCCAATCGCGGTGTGAGGTTGTCGACGATGCGAATGTGGTACAAACGACCATCGCCGATGTTGTCGTAGCGGAGTGTAAACGTGATGACGTCGCCCGGCAATGCCTCTTGTCGATCGGCCATTTTGACGATGCGAAGTTCGCCGTTTCCTTCGTCTTCGACTCCCACCATCTCTTCGGGTTTGAACTCGGCGTGCACTTGTTGAGCGGCTTGAGTGCGTCCCGTGATTTGCGGGAACTGGACTTGCGACCACTCGACGGCGGCTTGGATTCGTTTCGCAAGCCAAGCGGATTCCGTCTCGTTCAGGATGCCGCTGGCGAGGAACGAAATCTCTTGGTGTCCGCTGCGGTAGCGAGAGTATTCGCCGAGATTGATGTTCTGATCCAAGTCACCCGAACCGACGGGAACATCCACGCCACTTGCTTTGGTTCGCATGTTGACGCCGATCGCGGGAGTCTGTTGCGTTTGCGTGTGGAAGCCGGTGTTGGCGAGCAGTCCGCCGGTGCGAGTGGCTCGGTCGGCACTGGCCACACCAGCGAAACCGATGTCCGTGACGGGAGTATCAATCGTCCGCATCGCGGCAAACCGTGGAGCATACACGCACACACGGTTGCTAGCTTTCACCTGAAATTCACCGGAGGTATCAACGTATTCCGCGATCGTGTCCTCGGTTTCCAAGCCTTGGCGATTATAGTCGTCATAGTGGATCGGATAACCGCGATCACCACCGTCGCAGAGGTATTCATCCTTGTAGATTCGTGACTCGCACGATGGGGCACACACCATCGGCCCCTCACATGGCGGACAGAAGGCACCACCAACGCCAGCGAGGGGAACTCGGGCGTCTTGTGAGTAGCGTTGCACGGTTGGTGCTGCGGGCTGTTCCGTCGACTGAGCCAGCACGACGGTTCCTGCATCTTCAGCACCTTCGGCAGTGCTCGTTGCAGTGACAGTGGAGTCTACGATTCGGGTGTCCGTGGGATTCGCCCACACACCGCCCAACGGAGACGCATTGGGACCGTCCACCGACGTGACTTCATTGGTTTTCTTGAGCGCGATTCCCTTGACCACCTGAGCGGACGCCATCGAATCGGATTGTTCCGATTTTCCGGCCGGATTCGTCGACAAGAATGGGTCACGCTCGTTGCTCGATCCGCCTGGCATGGCACAGGCGCTGAGCAAACACAGACATCCCATGCTTATGATGCTGGCGACAAACCGCGATCGCTCGGAACGGAAAACGGTGGTCAGCATGTCGAACCTCTCGAATTCGAATTCAGTGTCCAGTCGATCGATCACAGTTGTTCTACTGCGGATTCTTCGCGCCACGCATGGGAATTGCCGGAGCACCGGTGCCGTAGAAGTCAGAATCGGCGGCCGGATTGACGGGCAATCGACTTCCGAGTCGCACAATCGCCAGCGGTCGCCCGACACGATCCGCCTCCGCCAATACGTTGGCACGTGAGTGCAACGTTGCGGTGGGGATACGGTCCGTTTGAGCTTTCGGGCTGGCCAGGTCTGGTTGTTCGAGGTACACGACTTTCGTGACCAATCCGCCTGCAGCGGCGGCTTCGAGTTCATCGAGACTGAATTCCACCGGCACGGGGTACGCGGTTTCGCGACCGGGCGGCGGATGTAGTCGATCGAGAACCTCGATCGTGGGATACAATTCCATCCCAGCCAGTTCCGGCATGTCTTTGATTTGCAATCGGTAGACATGGCCGACCAGCAAGCCCGCTTGCGTTGTGCCATTCAGCGGAATCGTTTGCACGCCGCTGTGATAAACGGTGACTTGCCCTTCACTCGGCAATTTGACCTGGAATGCCTGATAGTACGGGCATTGCGGTCGTTCGCCGAAGTTTTTCATGTACGCCGCTTGCCCAGGTGGCATGCGAGCGTGCAATGGTTGGTACAACGGACGATCGCCGATGAATCGAGCTGGTCGCGTTGTTTGAGCATTTGCGGCAAACGGCAGTCCACACAACCATGCGAAGCCCAGACCGAGCATGACCATCCGCGATCGGATGACTCGGCGGTTCCCAGGATCACCGAAATGGCGTTGTTTCGTGGCTTGTTTCACAATGAATCTCACGCCAAATCTCCTACGCCGTGTCGCACGATTGAAGACAAAACGGAGCGGAACCTCGTGAACGAGATCACCGCTCCGAATTTGGGGTTTGACGATGCCATTACGTCTCGACCGAATCAAACCGGTCGTTTGGGAGCGTTCCACTCGGCGAGTGTTGGTCTATCGTTGTGACCAACGGGGCCAAGAGGTTTCGCCGTTTTGGTACATCGGATGTTTCTCGGTGTACTCGACTTGCGAAACTGGCGGAGGCAATCGGAAACCTGGCTCGTGTTTGACGACGAGGCTGAAGTCTCTCACACCTTTCGGCAGATCGTTCTTCGAGTTGTTGATGACCGTGTGCGATTGCAACGTTGGGTTACCACCGAGTGGCAAGTGCGCCGGTCCTGGAAGACCGATCGGCGTGCCGGTGTAAGGTTGACCCCATGGTTGAATCGGTCCCATACCTGCGATCGGGTGCATTGGTGGCATGCCCGGTGGAACACGCGGACCACCGACAATCGTTGCACCTGGCACACCAAAGCCACCGGAACCGGGGTTCATGGTGTCGATCGGTGTTGGCGGAACGAACTTCGGAGCCGTTCCACCTTTTTGGAACTGGACCTGTTGAACTTCGCCGTCATAGTTCATAGTCGTCAAGTCACCACCAGGAGCGGACAACGACGGGCCAGCTTCCGAATTGCCTTGGGCAGGCAACCCTTGCATACCTTGCGGGCCCGGAGCTTGTGGCGTTCCGAACGCGGTCGGCATTTCGTAGTCGAAGTTACCAACTCGCAAGACGGCCATGATGGTTCCTCGTTTGTCGGCTTCGACAACCGGATCAACACCAGGAGCCAATCGTGTGGAGACCAAGGTTTCCACGTCGCCGATGGCCAAGTCTTGGAACTTGGGATCCGGCAGGTAGATGACTTTCGTCACGAAGTTGCCGGCAGCGACTTGATCCAAGTCGTCGATGGTCAACTCGATCGGAATGCTGTTGTGTGTCAGGTAGGCATCGGTTTGCGGCTGACCAGGATAGACTTGCAACGTCGGGTACAACGTTTCGCCTTCTCGTTCCGGCATGCCGGTGAGTTTCAGGCGGAAGGTGCTCCCTTGGAGGAAGTTGTACCGGCCAGGCACGACAATTTGATTCTCGGCGAATCGATTGCCAACTTGCCAGCCCACTCGCATCGCTTGCGGAGACACGAATCGAACTTGCGTCGTCCGTTGCACTGGTGCAGCCGGTGCAGGAACCGGCCAGTTCAAAACACCCGGTCCCGGGCCATCCACACCAGGGCCGGGACGCATCATCATCGCTGCGGGAGGTGCTGCGTACTCTCCCTTGTCGAACATGTTAGACACGTTGCTTGAGCCATCCCCGGCGCAACCGACGCAGACGGCTACAAGAACGCCGAGACCCAAAAAGTAGTATTTCATCGTCACCCCTCTGGCTGTCCCTAGCGTGAAGGCCGATGGCCAACGCCGGAAGCGGTTTGGACTCACGTTGACTTCCTATCACTTGATAGGTCGCCCTCGCACCTTCCCTCACTTCTCCAAGCGACCCCATGTCACTTAGGCAGAATTCCGTTGCTGTTCACTCGCCAAGTCGGCTCGACCCACACTGCCAATTCCCGCTACAATACTCAGCGGTGATGAAAGTGAATCCGAGCGTTCCGCCGCTGAATGCTTTCCGCGACGACTCGACGCATCTATTCTTTCGGACTCTGACCAGCTGAATCTTTGATAAAACCCGTCATTTCCGCTCGACTGGTAGAATCGACAGACCATGAAAATACTTGATTCCTGCCCTAGGTTTCGTAAATTGCCTGTTTTTGCGTTTGCGATGGGATTGGCATGTGTCTTGGGAACCGTTTGGAGGATCCAGGCCCAAGAAAACGAAACGGCCGACCAGAGTTCGGAAGCCGAACAATCCCAGCAAGCGTCGCTGCTCGAGCGATCTCGAAAGAAGCTGCTCAATCAACCGTATCGGGCGAAAATTCACGAGACGATTACAGTCGGTGGTCGGCAAGTCGATGCCGAGGGTTTTTTTGTGCAAGGTCCGAATTTGAAAATGCGAATGCAGATCGAATTCGAAGCCGCAGGAATGAAAGCTCGGCTGTTGCAAGTCTGCGATGGCGACATCGTCAACACCGAACAACAACTCGATGATGAAATTCGTCTCACTCGGCGGGATGTGCAACAGATTCTCAACGCGGCGACACGGTCAGGGGCGATTGGTCAGAACCGGATTATTGTTGAGTTGGGAGTCGGTGGCGTCGCGGGGTTGCTGGCCAGTCTCGAACGCAACATGGTTTTCACCGAACCGACTGAAGAAGTCATCGACGGGGAACGGTTCCAAGTTCTCGAAGGCAGTTGGAACGAACAGTATCAGGCCAAGTTTAAAGCGAATCCGCTCACGGCGAAGCAGTTGCCACAGCATTTGCCACAGAAGGTGCGGATTTATCTCGACTCCACCTTGTTCCCCCGACGCATTCGTTATCTGAAGGAAAGCGGCGAGGACAAAATCCTCCTTCCGCTGGTGACGCTCGATTTCAACGACATCGCCTGGCTCAGTGCGGATGATCTGGCTCAACAGGCGGAACTCTTTCGTTATGAAGCGCCCGAAGGAATCTTCCCGAAAGAAGTGACCAACCAGTACATTGAAATGCTCCGGAACGGCCCATCGGGTCAATGACTTAGTAAATTCGTCGGGTTCATCCGGAATCGTTGCGGCGAAAGACTGGCACGATTACACTCTCCAAGTCTGACGAAGCCGTCTTGCGACGGATACACATTTCGTCTTCGCCAATTACCCCAAACCACCATTGATTCGCTCGACAGCTTTGGAGTGTGAGACTATGCCCCCTCCTCCACTTTACGATCTTTCCAAACTGGATTTCAGCAAGCCGATGTACGACTTGCAGGAAGTCCGTCGTGTCAATCCGCAACGACACGAGATGGAACAGCTTTCCGCCGTCGTGCACATTGACTTGGAAGAACGCTGCATCATCGGCTACAAGGAAGTCACCAAGGAAGAATTCTGGGTGACTGGGCACATGCCCGGCTTTCCATTGATGCCCGGCGTCATTCTCTGCGAATGTGCCGCTCAGTTGGCGGGTTACTACGCGCGGAAACACGATTTGCTCGGCGGCGACTACCTCGGCTTCGGCGGGATGGATAACGTGCGTTTCCGTCAGCCAGTCTTTCCCGGATGCCGATTGGACATCATTTGCCGCGTGACAAAAATCCGCAAAGGTCGCCGATCGGAATTCGATTTCCAAGGCTGGGTTGAAGACAAAATGGTCTTCAGCGGCAGCATGATCGGTGTGCCGATCGAGCGGAATCACGAACTTCCGAAGTGATTGGTACCTCAGCTTGACGCGTTGAGTTGGAACGATTTCGGAATCATCACGAAATCGTTCCAGCAACATACCGTCGCAGCGGACTCCTCATTTGCCCGGTTCACGAGATTCTATTTCTTTTTCTCGAACACAATGATGTGTTGAACGGGCAAAACGTCGATTGTCTCTTTCCATTTGAGACCAAATTCCGGCTGCGAGGCTTCCTTCTTGACTTGGGCCTCGGTCATGGTGTGGACGAGTTTGATCATCCGCCGCACCTTCGGATCTTCCTTGCGGTACTCGACCCACACCAATCGCCCACCCGGTTTGAGAGCCTTCGCAAGTTTGGCTGTCATCTCGTAAGGGAACGCGAATTCATGGTACACGTCGACCATGAACGCCAAGTCGACAGTGTTTGGCTTGAGATTCGGATCCTTCTCGGTTCCTAGCACGGGCGTCACATTCATGATGCCACGAGCTTTCATTTTCTTGTCGAGTAGACTAAGCATCTCATCCTGAATATCGACGGCCAATACGGTGCCGTTTTCACCGACCGCTTTGGCCATCATGGCTGAGATGACACCGCTTCCCGCACCGATATCCGCGACCGTCATTCCTGGTTTGATTTCGAGTGACTTCACCAGCGACGAGAGTTTCTCTTCCTTCTCGCGTTCCGGCCGTTCCAACCACGGAGCCGCTTGCCACCCCATCACACGGGCAATTTCGCGACCCATGTAGAACTTCCCAATGCCGTTCGGGTCGTGACGCAATCGCGTTTCATACCGCGATTCACTGGCGGATTCCGTTGGCTTTTCGTCCGCGGCGACCAATTCTGGACCGACAAGGAACGCCAAGGAACATCCGGTAATTGCCAGGAAATGACGGAATCGCATTGCGGTACTCCTTGGAACTATGCTGTCGGTCAACTCGCATTGCTGTCGAGTAGCTGACCCGATTCCGGGTCGCGATGGGATTGTCGCATGAAGTCTTGCCAGTCGGCAAGCGGCATCGATTCGGCATCCTCGACAATGAGGTTGGGGATGCCGTTCACGATGGCATAACGCAAACGCTGTTCGGGATCGGTGCTGATGAGTGCATCACCGGTCGTCAGCAACGCCGCGCCGGAAGCCGGACATTGGATCAACTCTTGAACCGCTGCGAAATTAAATTCACTCATCAATTGCTCCGACGTTGCGTCGATCATGTGTCGGTTTGAACCCACAAGACGCGGTTCTTTTCCACCACCGATTCCACGACCGGTAACAAACCTTTAAAGAATTGCTCGCCGGGCTCGCCTTCATCTTGAGAAAGCGACCGAAAGTGCGGTTCGACCTGTTTCAGTTGAGCCAGCAATTCCCGAGATTTCTCTGGCAAATAGAACGAGTACATCGGAAACGGATTCCAATCAGATTCCGGCTTCCCGAAGTATCGAAAGCCAGCGTTGCCGAATTTCGGTTCCGCCATCATCGTCGCGCCTTGTTCCGCTGCGATATCGGCACAGTCCCAATAGATGCTTTCGTAATCCGAACATTGAAAGTCGATGCCAAGTTGTTCGCCGGGTTCGTCATCAAGCAAGCCGATGATTGTGTCCCAGATGCAGGCATCTTCGTAACTCAAATCGGAGTACCAGTCCGGCGACGCGAGCCGTTCGACAATCTTCGCAATCAAGGCGTCTTTGTCCGAAGGCCAAACGCTATCCTCGGCTTCAAATTCTTCCTTGAGATCTTCGAACTCCGCGAACAGATAGTCCACGAAGATTTGACCATGTTCCCGGGTGGGGTTCATGGTCAAATCGCTGAACACATTATGGTCGAGCGTATAGAGAAAATAACCGGCCATTCTGTGTTCCCTTGCAGCGTACGAAGGCAATCTAACCGTTCCGATCAAAACCCGCGAGCTGCGCGGATGTCATCGAAGTCACGCAGTTTGTAGTCAATGCCGACATAATCGAGCACTTCACACAGGGCACGAACGGCGACGCCGGTGCCGTCTGGTCCGCTGAATCCGCCGAATTGTCCGCCGCCTTTCAAGTGCGGTTCGACTTCCAAGAAGAAACCCGGCACACCAAGTTTCTGCATGCGTTCCGTAAGGGCGGGCAAGTGACGTTTCAGATCCCGCAGCACCATTTCGTGACCGGAATCGCCGATGTTAGCGGGGACGAAGTTCTTGAGCTTGTCTTCGTTGATCACCGAAGCATCCCGATCACCCATCCAAGTGTGACCAGGATCACGAGCGTAGTCTTTGATGTGCATCCAACCCAAGCCGTCTCGCATCGCGGTGTATTCGTCGTAGCAAGTCAGCGGGTTTTTGTCTTGAGCGGCCACGTTCCCGCCGTCGAAGATCAAAACCATGTTGTCGTGGTTGACTCGCTTGTGGAGTTCCTCGAGGAGTTGTCCGGTTTCACCGATGAGGTTTGGCTCGATTTCCAACCCGTAGATCAACCCCTCGCTGGCACACCGATTGACAATCTCCGTCAGTTGTTCAGTGGCCTTGTCGAGATACTTCGCTGGGTCATCTCCTTGTGGGTGATAGAAGGAAAAACCGCGAATCAGCTTGGTTTCGAGTGCGACCGCCACACGAATCGTCGCGGCCACTTCACCATCGAGATATTCTTGGAACGGCACAAATTTGTTGTGCGAACCATCTTCTTGATCCAGTAGTTTGACCTTGCCGATTCGTGAGCCGATGCTCGTGACTTTCATCCCGAATTCATCGTGGAGCGTCTTGAGTGTGGTCAGGTCATCGTCGTTTAATTCCACAACGTGCTTGACTTCGCCGTTGCCGTGAACGTCGAGAAAACGTGGGCTGTAGTAACTCAACCCAATCGCGGAGAGCGCGACGAATTGCTCGATCGCGGTCTTGTGATTGGCAGCTTCATCGGCGAAAGCACTGAGGATGACTTGCGGACGGGACGACATGGATTGTTTGCCTTTTCGTTGTTCAGTTTGAGAAATCTCCGGCCATTCTTGAACGCGACGTCCAGAGATTCAAGGGTAGGAAGTTGAAATGCAACTTCGTGTGAGGTGTTCGTGTCGTTGTGGGACTGAAAAAAATTGCCACGCGGTATTGGCCATGTTTTGACTGGCGACAAGAGCGTTCCGAATTCTCGTGTCCGCCGAGTTTCTGTCGGCCCCGAAAATGATTTCGGGAAACAGCCCTTAAACGATCCGGCTTCCCGCTCCCCAACTGGCGGCATGTTGCAAGTGCCAACGCATGGCCGCTTCAGCCATGTCGGGATTGCGAAGACGGAACGCCTTCAGAATGTGTAGATGGTCAACGTAGCCGTTGCGGAGTGTTTCTTCCGTGTCTTGACCGGCATCGTATGAGAGGCGTTTGAAGCTCCAACATTTGCGAATCGCTTCACAAAGCGGGAGGTTGTCGGCGTACTCCGCGACCGCGTGGTGAATTGCATAATCGAACTCGCGGGATTTCTGCATCCAGCTGGGATCGTCATCCGGGCTGATCGCGTTGGCGAGTTCTTCCAGTTCTTCGAGCACGGAATCCGGAATGCGAGTCGCCGCTCGTGCCGCCGCCGCGGGTTCGAGCAACAACCGCAATTCGTGCAGTTCGACCAGCCAGTTCTCCGCGTTCTCACGGACGACGGCCCGGTGATTCCGCTGCTGCATCACAATGCCATCGGCCGCCAATCGCCCCAATGCCTGAACGACAGGCGTGCGGCTCACACCCATATCGGCAGCCAACCGAGTTGACTTCAACTCGGTCCCTCCCGGTAGGTCCTGGTGGACGATTCGTAACAGAATTTGATGGTACACGTCATCAACGAGAGAAGCGTCATCGGATGCAGTCATGGTCGTGAGATCTTGGGTCGTCGAAGATTTCGTAGAAAATTGGTAGTTGACAGCAATCGCATGGGGATTTAAGGTGCATACACTTTCGCTTAGCAACAAGGACTCATGCAAGGTTCTTGTGTCCACTTTTTGATAAATAACTCAATTCGCTCTCCTTCTTAACATATAAAAGTGAACCCACTTGTTGATCGGTTTAAGGTGACATGACAGACAACGCGGGCCAGAATTCTTCTCCTTTGTTACGTGCCGGCATGGTCGGCATGGGCATGATTTTCGACGAAACCTATCGACCGTTCTTTGAGCGGGCCGCGTCAGACCGGCTTTACGACCGGCGTTTCGGTGCGATTGATTGCCAACTGCATTCCGTTGCGACCCGAACGGGGTCTCGGGCGGAACGCTATCGAAAATCAGCACCGGCTGAGTTGGCATCATTTCAAAGTTTCACTGGCGATAACGGTGTTTCGGAGATGATCGAAACCGGCGTGGACTTCGCCTGTGTGGCCACACCGGACGATCGCCATTATTCCGCCGCCAAGCAGGTCTTGGAAAGTGGAAAGCACCTTTTGGTCGAAAAACCGTCCGTCCTGAAGTTGCAAGAACTCGACGATTTGGTCGGGCTGGCACAGGAACGAGGCGTTCTTGCGAAAGCCGTCTATCACAAGCTGCTCGACCCCGATCACAAGAAACTGCGGACATTTGTTGTCGATGGTGTGCTCAATCATGTGAACACCGGGTACTGCACGCTCCTGGAACCGAAGCAGATTTCTGGCGATCAGTTTTCGGAATGGATTACGGGGCGAAACCCGGGCACGTATGTCGCGGTCCATTACATCAAGCTGATCGACTTCACCTTCGGTGGGCGATTGAAAACGATCACCGCAACCGGTCAGAAAGGGATCGTGGCTCCAAAGGACAGCCCGACCTGGGACAGTGTGCAAATGCGGATGGTTTATGAATACGACGACGGTCGCGAAGCCGCCTTCGATATTCACACTTCTTGGGTGACTCCCGACAACTTCCCTGGCTATGTCGAGCAGGAAGTTCAATTCCGTTTCGATAACGGGCTGTGGAACGGGCATAGTCGTAAACGCGGTGTGGAATGCACCGTTGAAGACAAGACACCGTTCACGGTGAAGAACTCAATCAATAATCATTACAACGCTCCGGTTGTCGAGCCGTGGGGCGAACGCTCGCAACGTGGTTACGGTGTGGAAGTGATCGAGCGTTTCGCGAGAGAAGTTGGATATGTGGAATTTGGTGGTTCCGCAGAAAACCGTACGGAACGCCTCAATGAGATGCGTCAACTGACATACAACGATTTATCTGCCGATCGACAAACCGTTGCGGCGGTGCAAGCACTCGAAGCCATTTTGGAACATCATTCCGCAGGCGAACCGGATTGTGTGGTTCGCGTCAATGATGCTCAAGGAGGACTCGTGTTGTACCGTCCCGGGTCGAGCGAAGTTGAAGTTCTGTACGAGCCAAAAGTTTGATCACGGCTGGTTCATTCCATCGGCCGGTCTGACTTTCACAAAAGGATTGCCTTGAGTGAACAGCTTGTCGTGTGGAAGACCCAGTCAATGCCTACCTCAACCGTTTTGTCTAGCTGTTGTTTTCCTTCCAATCAGGTGCCTTCATGACGCATTCCATCGAGTTTCCCGCCGAAGATCGTTCTAATGCTGCCCGTCGGATTATTGCTCGGCAAGAGCCGCCGTCTTTGCGGACTTACACACCGAGCCAAGCGGTGCTAGCGAAATCGGCTGGTGTCTTCCATTGGACTCCGGAAGGCCGACGGCTTTACGATTTCACATCGGGCGTATTGGTCGCGAATTTGGGGCACAATCCCCGAAGCTGGATGAAACGCTTTGCAGACTACATGGGTTGGAAGCCGGAACACCTCACTGGCACCAGCGAAGAAAGCCCAAGCGGTCAAGATGATTACTTCGAAGCCGTCACGATGACCGCATACAACGCCGTGACGGAAGTCGAAGCGAATGCTGTGCAGCGGTTGCTTCGCAGTGTGCAGTCATTCCGTGGCGGACGACGACTCGACACCGTCGCCTGGGCTGCCTCGGGGTCGGAAGCCGTGCAAAAAGCGTTGTGGGCGTGTTTGGCTCGTGACCCAGATCGTGACATCATCCTGGCAACTCGTCACGGTTTCCACGGCAAGAAAGGTCTCGCGGGAGCCGTAACCGGTTCAGAGCAAGATGCCGATCGCGATCCACGCGTCAAATTCATCAGCTTCCCGATGCAAGAGATCGACGACGTGAGCCGTCGCGATGAAGACCTCGATCTCAGCGAATACGAAGCCGAGTTGAAGTCGATGTGGGCCCGGTACAGCGAACGCATCAACTGTTTGATCACCGAGCCGTATCTTGGTGGTGGCGGAAGTTATCATCCACCTGCCGCGTACTTGCATTTGCTGGAGAACTTCTGTCGGCAACACGACATCATGCTCATCCTCGATGAAGTTCAAGCGAACTTCGGACGAACTGGCTCACTGTATGCCTTCGACAAGTACGGCGTTGAACCGGATTTCGTCTGTCTCGGGAAAGGACTCGGGAATGGTGTGCCGGTTTCTGCGGTCGTTGGTCGTGGCGATATCCTGAACGGAATGAAGTACGGTGCTACGTCGGATACTTGGAGTGCCAATCCGATAGCATCGGCGGCCGTGCTGGCCACGCTGGATGAGTTCGAAACCACGGATGTCATCAAGCATTCCGCACGGCTCTCGGAAATCTTCATGACCGGTCTCGATCGGTTGAAGAAGACGAAACTCATCTCAAAGGTTCGCGGCGAGGGAATGGTCTTCGGAATCGAATGTGCGGCGGTCGGTGAGATGGACTCTCACGAAGTCGCCAATGCGATTGTCGAAACCTGTTACCTCGGTTCCGAATCCGACGGCATTCACTTGCTTGGCCCGCTCGCGGGGAATGTGCTGCGAGTCAGCCCACCGTTGACGATGACAACTGCGGAAGCAGAGGAGTCGTTGGTCTTGATGTACCGACTGATTGAAAAATTGGCCGGACGACTTCTCAAACCTCAAGAAGCCGCCGACCGCATCTAATTTGTCGAACAGTTTTTGATCCGAATAGACGTCGCGTTGATTCCGCTTGGGAATCACGCGGCGTTTAATTCATTGACGACTGCCTCACCCATTTCCGTTGTGCTTACGGCATCACCACCGGCGGCAATGTCGCGAGTTCGCAAGCCATTGTCGAGAACCTTGGAAACAGCGGTTTCGATCGCGGTGGCTTCTTCTCCGAGTTCGAGCGAGTGACGAAGCAACATGGCACTGGCGAGAATGGTCGCGAGCGGATTGGCGATGTTCTGGCCAGCGATATCCGGAGCCGACCCGTGAATGGGTTCATACAAGCCCGGTCCGCTTGCGCCAACCGAGGCCGATGGTAGCAGTCCCAGTGAACCCGGGAGCATCGACGCTTCGTCGGTGAGGATATCACCGAACATATTTCCGGTCACGACGACATCGAAATCTCTCGGACGCGAAAGCAGGTGCATTGCCATCGCATCGACCAAGACGACTTCGTATTCCAACTCAGGGAACTCTTCACGCATCACCCGTTCAGCGACACTCCGCCAGAGGCGGGACGGTTCGAGCACGTTGGCCTTGTCGACACTCGTAACTTTGCCACGCCGTTTCCGGGCGGCTTCACCGGCAATCCGAACGACCCGTTCGACTTCCGGCACGGAATACACCATGGATTGCGTCGCGGATTCCACGCCATCGGTTGTTGATCGGCCGGAATCGCCGAAATAGATCCCGCCAGTCAATTCCCGAACGAAGAGAATGTCGGTTCCGTCGATGATGTCCTGTCGCAACGGTGATGCGGAGATCAATTGCGGATGACACTGAATCGGTCGCAAATTCGCGAAGAGGTCGAGTGCCTTCCGGATTCCGAGAAGCCCCTTCTCCGGACGCGTTTTCGCATTCGGATCGTCCCATTTCGGTCCGCCGACTGCACCCAGCAAAATCGCGGCGGAATCTTGGCACAGCTTAACGGTGTCTTCTGGCAGCGGGTCGCCTGTTTCGTCAATTGCACAGCCGCCAATCATCGCGGAGGCAAAATCGAACTGGTGCCCGAACTTTTGGGCAACGGTTTCGAGAACCCGCTGACCCTGGGTGATAATCTCTGGTCCAATCCCGTCACCGGGAAGCAAAACAATCTTGGCGTGCATGGCCGTTCCACTTGCAGTTCTAATGGATGAATTCGAAGTGCGGGTATCGTAATGCAGTCCCGCCCGTTCCTCCACCCATCAACGGTGGCCATTTGGAACCTTAAATCGCACCGCCATCGCTGGCCCAATACGGCACGAACACCGTTCGTTGGGAATCTTCTTGTCGCTGCACGGCTTCACAGGCTTCCGCGTAGAGAAACTGTTGGCTGTGATGGACTTTGCCCTGTTTCGGTTTGATGGCTTGGTAACTTCCGTCCGATTGGAGTCGACGTCCTTTGACGTTGTCGTGGAGGCAAGACTGTAGAATTTTGAGCAACCGCTTGCGGCAATGTGAGCTTTCCACTGGGACGAGAAGTTCCACACGCCGATCGAGATTCCGTGGCATCCAGTCGGCACTCGAGAAGAAGACGATGTCATCTCCGCCATGATGGAAATGCACAATTCGACTGTGTTCGAGGTACCGATCGACAATGCTGACGACCTCGATGTTCTCGCTCAGACCCGGAACACCTGGCCGAAGACAGCAAATGCCGCGAATGTTCAATTTGACTTCGACACCAGCCTGAGACGCCTCGTACAGGGCTTGAATCAGGGTTGGATCAGCGAGTGAATTGACTTTGGCGTGGATATGCGCGTCGGAGCCGTCTTTCTTGCGTTGAATTTCCCCGGCGATCAGTTCGAGTAACTTCTCCCTCAACCCAATTGGGGCCATCTCCAACTTATCGAATCGTTGCGGCTGCGAGTATCCGGTGATCGCATTGAAGAACGCCGACGCATCTCCACCGAGCGTCTCATCGGTTGTGAAGAAACTGATGTCGGTGTAAAGCCGTGCGGTCATTTCGTTGTAGTTGCCGGTCCCGAAATGAATGTAACGCCGGATTCCCTGCGGTTCGCGTCGAACGATCACACAGATTTTTGCATGCGTCTTCAGACCTTTCACACCAAATATGACCTGCACGCCGGCTTGTTCCAGTTCCCTGGCCCAATGGATGTTCCGAGCTTCATCGAATCGGGCTTTCAATTCGACCAGCACAGTCACGTACTTGCCGGCTTCAGCCGCCCGCATCAGGGCGGCAACGATGGGGCTGTTCCGGCTAGTGCGGTACAAAGTCTGTTTAATAGCCAGCACGTCGGGATCATCGGCGGCTTCCTCGACGAGTCGGACGACGGGCTCGAAACTCTCAAACGGATGACACAGCAGCACGTCCCGTTGGGCGACCGAATCCAAAACGCTGGTGAAGTGTTCGAACTCTGGCGAGATTTGCGGACGTTGCGAATCGAAACGGAGATGGTCGAAGCCCTTGATGTCGGTCTGTCGAAAGAACGCAGACAATTCCAGCGGACCGCTGGCACGGTACACGTCTTGTTCGGTGACATCGAGCGTCTGCATCAAGAATTCGAGTGTCTTCGGTGAGACCGAATCCCCGATCTCCAGTCGTACGCAGCCGCCGGTTTTGCGTTCGTCGAGAACTTCTTCCATACCCACGAGCAAGTCGGCCGCCATGTCCTCCCGGACTGCCATATCCGCGTTTCGTGTGATGCGGAACGGAACACACGCGGCCACGGTTTCGCCAGGGAAGAAGCGATCGATGAACATCGTCACCACTTCTTCGAGCAGGATATACAGGTAGGAATGGTCCGACTGGACGTTGATGAACCGCTGTGTCGACCGGCCAAGAGGGATGACCGCGAAAAGGGGCACATCCTCACCGTCATGCGGTTTCAGCTCAACACACAGGTTCAATGTTTGATTGGCCAAGAGCGGAAAGTCCGCTTCACCGACAACCGCTTGAGGTGAAAGAATCGCAGAGATTTCTTTGTCGAAGAGTTGGCTCAGAAACCGCACTTGTTTTTCGTTGAGGTCCTGTGAGACAGCTCGCCGAATCCCTGCTTCCTTGCAGGCATTGTCGATTGATTGCAAACAGGCGTATTGATCGGCGACCATCCGATGCACACGTTCGCTAATGGCCGCAAGTTGCTGATCGGCAGTCATTCCGGCCGGGTCTGTGGAGATGCCACGATCACGAGATTGCATTTGCAATCCGCCGACACGGACCATGAAAAACTCGTCCAAATTGGACGCAGTGATCGCGAGAAACTTGAGCCGTTCCAGCGTGGGATTCGCCTCGTTGGTGGCTTCGTCGAGAACACGGTTGTTGAACTCGATCCAACTGAGTTCTCGGTTGATGAAGTGGTCTGGCGACATGACGCAACTAATTGGTAGAGGGTTTCAGAAATCGAGGCTAGTTCACAGGACGGATTACGCTTGCGGCAGCGATTCGGTGCGGAGCATCGGCGGCTTTCCGAAGATTTCTTCGAACAACGAGCCACTCTGCTTGAGTGCAAGTTGCTCCATCGCCAGTTCCTCGACGTGGGGGACGGTAATCACGATGCGATTTCGTTCATTCGAGCACTGAAGTTCCCGCACTCGCCGACTCCGCGACCGCCCTAACGCAATTGCCACTCGCAACATCGCCGCCATTTGACTGATGGCAATGCGATTTTCCCGCGACTGCCGCATGTACATTTCGTGAGTCGGTTTCGGGGATGATCGTCGATGGTATCGGGCGACCGTCGCGACGAGTTGCAAATCATGCTTGCTCATCCCGAACAGTTCGCTGTTGATGATCAGGTAGTAGGTGTGCTTGTGATAGCCGCGAGTCCCGATGAAAAAACCGATCTCGTGGAGCAACGCCGCCAAGTACAAAATCAAACCATATCGTGGAGGAAGTTCGTGTTCCTTCTCGAGTTGTTCAAACAGATGCCGCGTGAGGTTGGCAACATGGAGTGCGTGATCTTCGTCAAACTCCAGTTTGCGACCAAAACTGACGGCCGATCGGATGACTTGCTCGTGATAGTCGTCCATCCACGCGTCGCGAGCGGCCATATCTTGAAGCAAGCCGTCGCGAAGATTGGCATCACACACCAACACATGATTTAACTGCAATCGCTGTGCTAGCAAGACGTAACCTAGAAGCGAAGGCCCTAAACTTTCCGCGTCGGGCACGGAGAGATGGTCGCTGCGGACGAGTTCGTCAACGGATCGATCGAGGGTATTGTTCGCAAGCTTTTCGAGGTGAGCCAACGGAACTTCTTCGATCTCTTGCGGTGTGGACGGTGCCGTTGCTTGCGAGGCGGCATAACGAACATCACCGCCCAACGCGATTAACTCAAGACCCTGGTCCGTGGGGCCCTCGGCAGCGGGGACATTGCGAATGATTTCTTCGATCGTCAGACCAATTTGCGTCCGCATGATTTGACGCTCTTGGCTTCTCGTTTCGTTGTGCGAGTCCAACATTTTCCGAAGCCGAAGCGAACCCAGTCGAAATGTGTGCGAGTAAAGCACATCACCACGGTGCACCACGAGGATTTCGGTACTTCCGCCACCGATCTCCATAATCACCGCCCGGGCGGCGGCTAATTCCGGTCGCGATTTGAGCAGCGGTTGCACGCCGAGATAGGTGATCCGATTGACTTCCGCTTCGTCGAGCGCTTGAACATCCAGACCAGTCGCACTGTAGACTCGGTCCAGAAAGGCCAATCGGTTGTCTGCCTCGCGAACTGCACTCGTGGCAACCACACGGATTTGGTCGCTGCGTTCGATTCCGTATTCTCGGAGAAGTTTCCGATAGCTTCGGAGAACACGCACAGCGTCTTCGATGGTCGAACGGGCGATGCGTCCGCGTGAGAATGTATCTTTCCCGAGACTCACCGATTGTGAGAGGGTCTCAAGTGTGCGGTACTGCCCGTCGGCGTGAAGCTCGGCGATGGCCATCCGAATGGAACTCGTGCCTACGTCAATCACTGCCACCGGATGGATGGGGTTGTTCACTGACGGATTGGGCCGATTCGACGCGTCGGCACGCGGTTGGATGCCTTCCATCGTTATTCCAACCATTCGGAGAGGAACGAATTTCGAGTGAGAAACGATCCGCTCCCGGTCGAACTGCACTCTAGTCAAGCGACTATTCTAACGACTCGACTTGCAAAACGGGAGGGGCTGCGGCGTCGGTCAGGACATGTTTTGCCCAGGCGGCTGCTCCGAGGACAGCGGCATCGTCTCCGAGCTTGGCCGTCTCGATTCGATAGGTCTTCTTGTAGGAAGGCATGATAAAATCGGCGACGGTTTTCTCGACTTCTTTCACATACAACTCCGGCATGGCTTCGACCAATCCACCACCGAGCACAATCACTTCCGGTGCAAGCAAGTGGACCAATCCACCGACGGCATTTCCGATGTGGGCCGCTGCGGATTTAATGATGCGTTTGACCGAGTCGTCTCCATTTTCAACGGAATCGGCCAACGCGCCGCTGCGGATATCAGCGATGTTTGTTCCGACGGCTTTCCGTAAATGGGGAGCTTCACCGCGATACGCTTCCTGTGCGGCCGCAGCGGCAATTGCCAAGCGGCTCGCCACGGATTCCAATGAACCTTGCCGATCGTTCCCGGTGATTGGTCCACCCGCCATGATTTGCGTGTGCCCGACTTCCATGCACGTCACGTGGCGACCTTGGATGATCTCACCACGGTACACGCATCCACCGCCGATTCCCGTGCCCGGAAACACGCCAACCACACAGCGAGCGCGTTTTCCGGCTCCGAAGAGATATTCGCCGTAAACGCCGGCGTCGACGTCATTCAGAACAACAACTTGGCAGCCGAATTTCTTGCGGAGCTTGTCCGCGATATCGACATTGCGCCAACCAAGATTCGGAGCCTCAATCATTCGGCCCCGCTCGACATCGATCGGACCGGGACAGCCAATCCCGATGGCGGCCAAACCGTCGGCATCAATCTCCGCGTCGTCGAGGGCTTTCAAAATCGTTGCTTCGATTCGCTCGAGACCGGCTTCCAAACCCTCGTAACCTTTGGTCCGTTTTCGCTTGCTGCCAAGTGGCTTGAATTGGTCGTCGAAAACGGTTGCCATCATCTTGGTTCCCCCAAGATCGAAGCCCAACCAATGTGTTTTCGGAGTTTGCTCGCTCATTCGAATCTCAATCGTGTTGGAAGGTAAACTCGTCCGCATTAGAGAACAACGCATGGGACGATGCAAGATGATTCCATAGGACAACAGGCACGAGGCAACCCGTTCGGACGCTGGAATTCGACGAACACCTATGTTATACCGACCGCAACCAAAGAGGTATGTTTTTCCGGTGATGGTTGGTGCTAGAGAAAACACGGAAGACAATCTTGTGAACAACCGGCGGTTCTCTACCGTCGAATACCCCTTGCTGAGTGGAGAAATCTGATGTCGTTTCAAATTGGTGAAGCTCTCGTTGGTGAAGGCAATGAAGTCGCGCATATCGACTTGATTATCGGTGAAAAAGACGGCCCCGCCGGAACCGCGTTCACCCAAGCCCTCGCTAACCAAAGCAAAGGCCACTCGAATTTGCTCGCCGTGTTGGAACCAAACCTGGCCGTGAAACCAGCGACCGTGATGATCACCAAAGTGACCATCGACGGAGCGAAGCAAGCCGTGCACATGTTCGGCCCTGCTCAGTTCGCCGTTGCCAAAGCCGTCGCTGATAGCGTGGAGGCCGGTGTCATTCCTGCCGACCAAGCCGAAAAGCTCGTCATTGTCTGCGGTGTATTTATTCACTGGTTGGCTGAAGACGACAAAAAAATCTTCGAATACAACTACGAAGCGACGAAATTGTCGATCGAACGCGCCATGAAGAACGAGCCATCTGCTCAAGAAATGATCGCGAAGAAAGACACCGCGAAACACCCCTTCTCCGGTGTCTAATCGCCTGATTTTCCCGTCGTCGAGATGAAAATTCGCTGAGTCAATTCACGGGATGATCGACGATCGGATCCCTCGATCCCAACTCAGCGGTTTTCAAGGCGGCGGGAACGATGCGAACGATTCTTATTCAACTCGATACCGACACTCGTCCGTGCAGTTTTGACCGTGTCGTCGCGGTCGATGCGGGCGTGGACGAAATGTTCTGCTACGGCGGTGTCGATCCGGAGTCCGTTCCGGGTTTGGTTCGCGGTGGGATGTTCACTCGCGGAATCGATGACCTCAAAAACACGGCTGTCTTCGTCGGCGGGAGCAGCGTCTCTGCTGGCGAAGCCGTGTTCGAGGAAGTGCAGAAGACGTATTTCGGTCCGGTGCGAATGTCCGTGATGATGGACTCCAACGGCTCGAACACGACCGCTGCCGCAGCGGTACTCTCCGCGCGGAAACATCTCGATCTCTCGCAATGTGAAGCCCTTGTGCTTGGGGGCACCGGTCCCGTTGGGATGCGAGTGGTTCAGCTTCTCGCGATGGAAGGAGCCAGTGTGCGAATCGGCTCCCGTTCGCAAGAACGTGCTGACGAGGTCAGTCAAACCGTCGAGAAAACACTGGGGAACGCAAAAGTTTCCGGACGCGGCCTGCGAAGCGATGATGATCTCAACAAAGCCCTCGACGGATGCCAATTGTTGATCTGTGCTGGGGCTGCCGGGGTGCAATTGGTTTCTCAGTCGCAGATCGAATCCGCTGCCGCGTTGCAGGTCGCCATCGATCTCAACGCCGTCCCGCCCTTGGGGATCGAGGGGATTGACGTTACCGACAAAGCTAAGTCTGTCTCAAAGCCGAATGGCTCAGGCGATGTGCTTCTCTATGGTGCGATCGGCGTCGGTGGACTGAAAATGAAGATTCACAAGGCGGCCATTCGCAAATTGTTCACCGCGAACAATCACGTTCTGGATACTGAGGCGATCTACCGTGTCGGCGAGGGATTGGTCGCTGGGGCTTGAACACCGGCCTCAAAGTCGACAAACTCAGATGAACAGGATGGCATCCGGATTTGAGAACGGGACAGTATGCCCACTGACGTTGAATTGATGCTCCAAGTTCAACGAGGGAAACGCGACGCATTCGGAGAACTCGTCGAGCGGTATCGGTCCGCATTGACACGGGTCGCCCGAAGCAAAATCTCTGATGCCGATGCCGCGGATGATATCGTCCAAGAAACATTTTTGGCGGTTTACGCATCTCGGCAGACGTACAATCCCAATTTTGCTGTCCGCACGTGGATTTGGACGATCCTGCTCAATCTCTGTCGCAAATACCTGGACCGTCGCCAGAAACAAGCTAATCGAATGAGCAAGATCGGTGCGTTGTCATCACCGATTTGTGAAGACTCCGGCTTGACGGCATTGTTGGTGAGTGAACGCCGCGACGAAATCGCCGCCTTGCTCGATGAGTTGCCAGAAGCCCAAGCGGACGCTCTCCGACTGCGGTTCTTTGGGGAACTCAAGTTCGCTGAAATCGCGGAAACGATGGGGTCGAGCGTCAGTGGTGCGAAAGTCCGTGTCCGGAAAGGACTTATGGCATGTGCCCAGCTGGTTCGGGATCGCTCGGTCTTGGATGAGGAGTCCAAGCCGTGATAAAAACCGATCGAATTCAAAGCGTTAATCTGCTCGCTCGAATGATCTCGCCCGACGCGGGAGGCCGAATATGAACTGTGACGAAGCCTTTGATGTACTGACGCAACCCGATTCGCCACGGCGACAGGAATTGTTGTGGCATCTCGATATGTGTCCCCGTTGTCGCGAGCTTCAGAAAGTCTTGGAACCGGCGTTACTGATGTTTGAGAATCACGACTCCGCTCCGACGGGAGGGAGCCGCGAATCTTCAATGCCGTTTCCAATGCGTCAGACGTTGAATTCGCACGTGCCCCGCCCGGTCAACGTTTCTGAAGAAGCGCTCGATCTGGCTGAGCAAACGGCAAACCAATGGAAGCGGAACCGCGTTCAACGGACGTGGCGGCGGGTCGGGGTCGTTGCACTCTCGGTTTGCTGTATGGTGATTGCGGTTCAGTCGTGGATGACGCGGAAATCCAGTCTTGGAACGCAAACCCAAGCCCCGACCGCTGCAACTCTGCCAGTCGATTCGTGTTTATGGGTGGCCCAGGACCAAGACGTCTCCATTCCGTCCACCATGAGTAATCATGAGATCATCTTGTCATGTGTGGCTTGCCATCTTCACACAGACGGGTCGCTGTAACACAGCTGTTTTCGGGGTGATGTTGAAAGCTATTGGCAAGCGGACGCAAACTTTGTAGGCTTCTCCGTCGTCCGCCAACTGGATGCGTTGACCGGTCGCTCAGGATGCAGCGATCTGCCAACAACCATAGATGCTCGCTCTGCGACGTGAAAGGATTCACCGATGAGTGCTGTTCCGTTCCCGGCTATCGTCAGTCGACCGAAACCAAAGCCGTCGACGACGGGACAATCCACGCCCATCGAATTGGAATCCGTGGCGTGCCTACTCTGCGAAGGAAATCGCTTCTCGACTGTAATCGTTGCCCCCGATCCGTTGACGAAACTGGGGGGCAATTTTCGAGTCGTGCGATGTAGCGACTGCGGGCTTCACTTTACGAATCCGCGACCGACGGTGAACTCCATCGGCATGTTCTATCCCGACGACTACGCCTGTTGGAGCGGTCAGGAAAAGAAACCGAAGTGGAAAGACCGCCTCAGACAGTCCTCGGAACATCTGATCTTGCGTCGGTATTTTGGATACCCGAATCCCACAAGCATGTTGGAATCGTTCTGGGCGAATGTCGGGGCTGCTTGGATCAGTCGTAGTGACCGTCGGCAGGATTGGATTCCCTGGCGTTCGCCAGGCCGTCTACTTGACTTTGGCTGCGGTGCCGGCGCATTTCTTCAAGCCATGCAGCGACACGGTTGGGACGTTTGCGGAATGGATATGTCCGCTGCGTGTGCCGCTGGCGTGACGGAACGCACCGGGATTCCCGTCCACGTGGGCACGCTGCCGCATCCCGATTTGAAACCCGAATCGTTTGATGCCGTTACGATGTGGAATGCTCTAGAGCACGTCCATGAACCCCGCGAAACATTGACAGCCGCGAATCAACTGTTGCGACGAGGTGGGATCGTGGTTGTCGGTGTACCGAACATTGACTCCTGGGCGTTTCGTCAATTCCATCAGGATTGGTACCCGCTCAAACTGCCACGGCATCTCACGCACTTCACACCGCTGACGTTGCAGGAAATGGTCTACCGCTGCGGATTCCGTCCGCTGCAACTCGATCACATCTCCCGACCTCACTTCCTCCGCAAGTCCGCCCGCATGGCCGTTGCGAACGGTCAGGCATTACGATGGCCGCGAATCCTCAAAAACAAACACGCCGCCACCGCCGTCGCCAACTGGACCGAACGCACCCGCCAAGCCGAATTTATCCGCGTTGTCGCGGAGAAAGTGTGATTATTCGGCTTTCGCTTCGGTCCCCAGCCAAGTCGTGTTTCTGTCCGGGGCGGCGAATTTCATTTCGTATGCCCAAGGGTTTTTCGTTGGCGCTTGGACAATCTTTGCCTCCGACTGCAAAACACGTACGAATAACTCATCGCTTTCGAGGCCGATCCAAACGGTGCTAGGAAGTGGCTGTTCGTGCGCTTGCAGCATGATACTGCAACCGTCTCGGTGAACGGAGCAGATTGCTCCCGCGTCCCACTCGATTTCAAAACCGATAACGCGGCGGAAGAACTTCACGCTACGCTCAGGATCACTGACGGCCAGGACCGGGATTGTATTTTCGATCTGACGGCGCAGCATCATACACGATCCGGCAATCTCATGGTTTCGAACGCCAATGTTCGTCGGTGAGGCCAGGACAGGTACCAGCTTGACCGCCTCGCAATTTCAAAAGCTGGGTTAGGCAGCTATAACCCACCTTGAGGCTATTTGTGCTGAGTTAAGGTTCCTGCGCCAAATATCTTTGTTCCGCGAGGACCGGTCGATGTATATGCCAGTTCGATCTTGCCATCAACAATTTTTCCTCGACCGAACCATTTGTCTTTTCCCAAGGGCGATTCAATGATGACCACACCGTCACCGTCGGCAGGTCCTGTGCCCTTAATCGGAGCTTCGAACTTCCGCCCTTTGCTATCGGTGATCGCAATTGCACCTTCGAAGTGGTCTCCATTCCGTTTGGAGATCGACATCGCCCAATTGATTTTTGTCTTGTTGCTATCCCGTGCGGTGCCTCCCCAAACACTGGCGACTTCAAATCGATCCTTCTTTTTCGGTTTCTTGGCGGGACGCGACCGTTCGGCGACCTTGGGCAATTCGTCAGCGGCGGTGAAGCGAAATTTGAATTCGTTCTCGATCTCTGGCGTGATTGGTCCATGTAAGTAAAAATTGTTGCCGTTGGCACGACCGTATAGGCCAAGGTGCTTCCCCGACCACTTATGGAAAAGGTAATAGCTGCCATCGTCCTTTTTGATCAACTTGAACTTGTAGCGGTCTTCGTGCCCTGCCGGTATTGGCCCCCACAACATCGCAAGTGCGCCATTGTCGGTCCCTCTGGTGACCAAGCATTTCTCCGCTAGCTGATGGATCAAGTAGTAGTGTTCGTCTTCTCCCGATTCGACGAGCTTGAAACGATAGGCCATCTCGTCGCCCTTGTGGATCGGGCCCCAGATGTGGACGCCCGCTGCATTGAGATCGGAGTGAGCCGACATGTACTTGCCCGACCGAATGTGTTCGAGGTAATAGGACCGCCCGGCCTTCGGTTGCGCAAAGACTGGTCCAGTACACATCAGAAGCAATACGAACGTTAGCAGTCGTCGATTGTTAGGTCGCATTTCTGGCCCCGGTTGTCACGGTTTTGGATAGTCAGGTTATTCCCAATCTTTGCGGGAACCGGGGCAGTCTGACATGTTCACTGGTCATGTGTCAATGGTGCAATGGCTGTTGCGATACTTTTATCTCTGGGCCATGTCCGAGTCGTCTACATAAACAGTTGTAGGGGGCGTTGCAACGCACCATTACAGAAGCCTGTTCTCGAACGTGGTGCGTCGCGACGCACCCTACGACTCGATCCGGCAATCTCATGGTTTCGAACGCCAATGTTCGTCGGTGAGGCCAGGTCAGGTACCAGCTTGACCGCCTCGCAAGTTGAGAAGCTGGGTTATGTTGAGCTAACCCAGCTGGCGGCTGCTGCGATTGTTGACGTTACTTTCGCATTGATCGTTGCCATTCTTCGGGTTTCTCGGCCATGTCCGAATCGTCTTCGTACGTCTCTTGTAAGTCTTTGAGTTGTTGTTTGAGTTGGGCGATTCGTTTTTGGGCTTTGGGATTGTTGTATTGATTGGTGAGTTCGTCTGGGTCGTCGTTGAGGTTGTAGTATTCCCATTCGTCGAACTGATAGAAGTGGATGAGTTTCTCAGTTTCGGTGCGAATACCAGTGTGGCGGGGAACCATGTGAACACTAGGGTATTCGTAGTAGTGATAGTAGATGCTCTTTCGCCAATCTTCCGGCCGTTTTCCCTTCAATAGTGGGACGAGTGATTTGCCTTGCATATCACTTGGGATGTCGAGACCGGCGATGTCTAGGAAGGTTTCGGCGTAGTCTAGGTTTTGAATCATCAAGTCATTGCGGGAGCCGGGTTTTGTGACGCCGGGCCACTTCGCAATAAAAGGCATTTTGAGCGATTCTTCATACATCCATCGCTTGTCATACCAACCATGATCACCAACGTAAAAACCTTGGTCGGATGAGTAAATCACAATCGTATTGTCCGCCAAGCTTAGGTCATCAAGTGTCTGCATGAGTCGGCCGACATTTTCGTCCACGCCTTTGATACAACGGAGGTAATTCTTGGCGTAGCGTTGGTACTTCCAACGGACGAGATCGCGTCCGCTGAGGTTGGCTTCGTGGAATGCCTTGTCTTTCGGACCGTACGCGTCACGCCAAGTCTTGAGTTGCTCCGGTGACATGCGTTTCATGTTGTTCCAGGCTGATTTGTCTTGCCGTTTCTGCGAGGCCGGTGATGAGAACTCCGGCGTGAGATCGACGAACAAATCATAGTGGAGATCCATATGCCGATCGATTTCCAACTCTTGATGACGAGCCGGCGGGGCGTTGTCTTGGTAGTCGTCGAATAGTGTCGTTGGTTCGGGAATTTCAATGTCGTCATAAAGGTGCAGGTGTCGAAGCGCAGGCATCCAGTTGCGGTGCGGGGCTTTGTGTTGGCACATGAGCATAAACGGCTTGCCAGACTTATGGTTCTCTTGCAGCCATTCAACCGCCATGTCTGTGACGATGTCCGTGCAATAGCCCTTGATACGAATTTTTCCGTTCGGTGTGAGGAAGTCGGGGTTGTAGTACAGACCTTGACCGGGCAGCACTTTCCAGTCATCAAAGCCTTGTGGTTTGCTCTTAAGATGCCACTTCCCGAAGAAGGCGGTTTGGTAGCCACCTTTGCGGAGAAGTTTCGGGAAGGTTTGCTGATTGCCGTCAAAGTTGTTGCCGTTGTTCATGAAGCCGTTTTTGTGACTATGTTTTCCCGTGAGAATGACGGCTCGGCTTGGCCCGCAGATCGAGTTTGTGCAAAAGCTGTTCTCGAAGAGCATGCCTTGGCTGGCGAGGCGGTCGATATTCGGGGTCGGATTCACGGACTTCAACCATCCATCGTATGCGCCGATGGCATGGGGGGCGTGGTCGTCGGTGAAGATGAACACAATGTTCGGCCGGTCGGCGGCGAGACCGATCGACGTTGACATCATGCAACCCAAGAGAATGAAGGGACTGAGCAATCGTTTGAGCATGGTTTTTCGCGTTCGTTTGAGGCTGGAAATGACAGTGTGGGACTGACAGTACAATGGCTGTAGTGTATCGATCTGCCAATTTCATCCCAACCGAACGCGCAAAAACAAGAGGCCACCTTCGATTTGAAGATGGCCTCTTGGATATTCAATGTTCGTTGCGGCTTCGTTGGTTCTATGGTTGAGCCGTTTGGCGTGAAATTGGGGTCAGGCGGCTGGCGGGCGTGCCGTGACTGTAGTTGTAGGTGTGTTCCACATTCGGTGCCAACGGCATTCCGACTGGCATGCCATACCCTTGTGCCCCGTAGATTTTGCCATCACGTGGGTCGAAGTAGTAGGGATTCGTCGGGTAAGTCACACGGGACGATCCGAATTTCGGTAGATCGATTTGGCAATGAATGTCGAATCCACTCTCACCTTTCTCCAACGCAATTTCCTGGGCCGTCTTGCATCGCGAAGGACACCACGGGCAGCAGCAGAGAAAACAGTTGCGAAGGTAGTCATCAAAGTAAGTGGGATAGGCTTTTTTCTCATGATAGTTTTCCACGAGACCGTCCACACATTCTCGTGGGGTTGGCATCAGATGGAAGATGCTCCGGGGGGCGGGACATTCCTCGACGGTATGGCTGTAGGGTTGCGGACGATATCCGGCGTGATAAGGCGTTGGAGCTGGACGATGCATTGGCGGAGCTTGCTGATGCATCTGCGGAGGCGGTGTCGGTTGCGGCGTCGCAGGTGGTGCGAGTTCGACGACTCCGGCGGCCTCATCGTCAATTGTTTGCGGTGATGATGCTTCGTCGGGAGCCGGAACGGCAATCTGTGGCGGAAGCGTTTGGGCCATCACGGAAGACCAAAAGGTCCCGCAGACCATTGCGGTCGCGAGCGAGAACGAAATGATTCGATGTCGCTCGATTCGAGTTAGAAACATGATATTGAACTCCCGAAGTGAACCGGTCACCGAATGGGGTCAGTTCCGGAACAGGGAAAGTGTTGAGAGAAACGCGGAAGATCGTGTCGTTACCTGCGGGTTGATGGAGTTCACCAACCCGCAGAGTTCCGATTCCATGGCTGCGTCACTACGGTCCACTGATAAACAGGCCAGCGGAGTTGTCGACGGAGACGTTGGCACCGCCGCTCGCGTCGAGAACCACGTCGTTCGGGCTCGCTGTGATGACGTCGATACCTCCATCAAACAGTAGGTTTGCGGTTGTTCCGCCACCGATGAACGAGCCGGATAGCCCCTCCATGTTGCTTGGTGTGGAGAGAACCGAAGTTCCACGATTTCCAAGCAGTCGGAAGTTGACCGTCGAAGTTCCACCGCCGTCATCCACCTGAATCAGGATGGGGTTGAAGTTGACTTGGTTCTGAACACTGACGGCATCGAGAGTGATATCGAGATTGCCCTGAGCGGAGGCACCATCGCCAGCGATTCGGATTCCGTTCCGAGTCGCGTTGTCGAATGTCGAGTTGGCGACATTCAGTACGACCGTGCTCCCAGCTCGGGAGTCCACTTGCAGACCGTCGCCGATTCCAGCGGCATTGGCATTGTCAAAGCTGGAGTTCTCAATGCTTGCGTTGACCGTACCACCCGAGCCAGCCACGACCTGCATGCCCTTGCCGTTGTTGTCAGCAATGACGTTATTGAGGTTGGCGTTGATCGTCGAGTTGGTGGCATCGAGTCGCACACCGACGGCACTGCCCGAAACTTCACTGACATTGTTGATCATTAGATCAAGCGAGGAACCACCACTGTTTGTGATGCCGATGCCTGCTGTAGAATTCGGATCGGAGCTTGCAAACCGTACGTTTTCGATGCGACCCAGACCAGCGGCGTTCGAGAGCAGAATTCCACTGCCGGACCCGGTCGAGTTGCCTGCCGGGATATCGCGGTTGATGTTGAGGATGTCGAAATCTCGAATTCCACTTCCGGCGATCGAGGCTGCACCGGGTGAGGAAATCAGGTTGAGCGAGTTGACTTCGTTCTGGTTAGCCAATGTGATGACAGGACCACCACCTGGAGCACTCACGAACGGAGCTGGTCCGCTGCTGGCGAAGTTCGGGAACTGGAATGTTCCGCGACCCGAAGCTTCAAAGAGGTGTGCTTGGCCTTCCCCAAGAACCCGCGTGCAATCGGCAAGTTGAACGCCTCCGACGATTGGGTTGGAGGCACTTGTTCCCGCACTGCGGACGAGAATCACGTCACCAGGATTGCCACTGGCGGAAGCGAGGCTCTTATACGGGTTCTCGGCGGTACCGTTTCCGCCAGGAGCCGCGGTCGCGTTCACGTGATTGACAAAGTAAGCCTGCCCCGTCTTCGGGTTGATCGCGGCATTCTGGATGCGAGTTCCAGCGGTCTGCCGGACGGCAACGCGATTGTAACGGAACGGTTCTTCGTACATTCGGTCCGCTAGACGTGGTTGTCGATACCAGCGGCAGCAATCGCTGAAGTCCCAGCGGTTCATGCGTTTGACATCGAGTTTGTAATCGACGCCCAACACCACATTGGTGCCGAAGAAGTCGTCATCGGTCACGCGAACCTCAGCGGCGGCAGCTTCGGTAATGTTGGCTCGCACGATGGCCCGGAAACCGGTTTCCGCATCGCTGACTTCCGGATCGTAAATGTATGCACCGAGATAAGTCTTCAACCACGGGTTCCCCGGCATCGGAAATCCGATCGAGAAGTCACCGCCGGTCATGGCGTTTTCAGAGAACTGCGTATCGACAAACACAATCTGGTTGCCCGCGTATTCCGGGTTGGTCCCTGTGACCATTCGCGATTGTCGAGTCTCGGTTTGCAGTGGGAAGTATCCGTTCACGACGATGTCGAAGTTTCGCGTCAGCAATTCGACTCCCGCTGCGATTTGATCGTAACGGTTCTCGGAAATGCTTTCATCGGAATCGTACCAGACGTTCCCGCCGAGAATGTAAGAGTCGCTCAATCGGCGATAGCCGAGACCAACGTTGGTTCCAAGATCCCCATCGAACTGAACCAACATGCGTGAGTTGCTATACACCATGTTGTTGTCATTGGGTTCATAGATTGGCATGAAATAGCCAACCGTCCAATAGCCGTCTTCGTAGCCGATACCATCACCTTGATAGTAGTGACCGACCCAGTACGCCTGAGGCACGTCTTGGGCGAATTCCACGGTATCTTGCTGAGGCGTGCCGACCCAGAACGAACCATTGGACGCCGTGACGGGTTGTCCGCCTGCGTTCGGTTCGCGGGAGAGCAACTGCAACGGAGCGCCGGTTGGCTGCGAGATGACCCGGCGTTCGGTTTCTTGGGGAGCGGCGGGAGCATCCGGAATGACTTGAATCGAGCCGTCATCTTCCGGCGGCGCAATCATTTCGACCACGCCAGTCTCGTCTGGGCTTTCGGTGGTCGGTCCGGGAGACGGCGGTAGCGGTCCCGGCGTTTCATTCGCAATTGGCATGACAACCGGTGGCGAGAACCGCTGACCAAGTTGAACAACTCCCTCGGAACGTGAAACCGATTTTGATCGGCTTCCCAACTGAACGATTCCGTCCTGATTGGCTGCCGGTTCAGCAGCCTCTGTTGTCCCGACGGCGCCAAAGACGACGCCCGTCGACAGGATGAAACTAGACAATCCTCTACGCATCGGTCGCTCCGTAGATGGGAGAACACTCGCCACGGGGTCGGAGTGATCCGCCCTGCGGTCGGCTGGGTCGTGCTACACGGCTCGGGATTGCTGGAACCGATCGCGGGGATTGCCAACGTCATCGGGCGACGACATCGGCTTCGATCGGAAGTCACGGACAATCCGGCGGAGCCTTGATTTCGGAACCCGCGTTGCGAGACGCAGATTCCCAACAATGCGTTGACGCGAAATTTCGCGCAAAATCGCTATTGACAATATCGGCGCTTCGACCCTTGAACTTGGGAGCATTCCTGCAATCGTCAATATCCAACCAGGATTGAACCCAGAACTCGCCCAAAAACACGCCGTCTGCAACGAAAAAAAGCAGGCCACCTCTTTTCAGAAGCGGCCTGCTCATCAGAAGGTGGAAACTCGGACGGGATCAGCGAACGAGTTTCCGGCTCTCGTGGATTCGGACTCAGAGTTTTCGCAATTGGGGCAGAGAGAGATTTGTCACATCGTCAGTTTCGTCGCATTCTGACGTTAGTCGTTCAACACGCCGCCGCTGCACGTGGCACCGGAACTGTAGGCGGCACCGCCGGATTCACCGACCGCACCCGCACAGGCGATCGAGCAAGAACCGTTTCCGTCACAGGCATCCATCGCGTCTGCGAACGCTGACCCCGGGGAATACGCCTTGATTCCCCCGCCATATCCGTAGCCACCAAAGCCGCCGTAGTATTTCCGTCCCAGGAACCCACCGAAGTAATAGCTTTGGTTGAGTTGACCGATGGCATCCCCGACGTCGTTGAGCTCACTGACCACCGCGTGTTGCACTTCGGACAATCCGACAACAAGGCCAATCACAAGGAGCGTGGCGATGATCACGAGTTCGGCGGAAACGATGAAGCCATTTTCGTCGTGGCAGAATTGGCGGACCAGTTGTGTCGTGGTTTGGTTGGGCATTGGGTCGAGTCCTCTGAGAGTAAAACAGTCGTTGAACGTGATCGTTGAAATCGGCTTGATCATGTGAATCAGCATGACCGTCTCAGCCGGTTTCGTCGTACTGATTGCTCTAAAAGGCACATCGCGTACCACTGACGCAATTGGCACAATCGTTACAACCGGACCGTCTTGCGTAATCTGCACAAACTGTTTCTTGGAAACGATTTCGGGCCACTGATCTTTTGGAAAGACCAGCAGCCCGATTCTGGAAACGTCATACGGCCGTTTCACGAGTTCAACAGATTGTCAATGCGAGTGTTCGATAGTTGAAACGTTCTCGCAATCTCTCACTGTGTTACTCCGCTGTGGCGACTTGCGTGGTTTCGATCCGTGCGTGACTGCTGCGGCGACTGCCTTCTCGGTCGCGGGACTTGCGATGCTTCATCTCACGTTTATGACCTTCCGGGGCTCGATCGTGATGACGATGACGCGGTTCGGCTTTGTGATGATGATGGTGACGGTGTTCGGATTCGATATGGGGCACCTCGTCACACATCAATGCTTGCACGCCCTCATCACAATCGTCTCTGGTATCGAAGAATGCCGAACCGGTCGAGTACGCCTTCAGGTGACAGTCAATCGCGCTCTCGCTGGCGAAACCCTTGTAGTAATAGGTTTGGTCGAGACTGCCGATCGCTTGGCCGACGTCGGACAGTTCGCTGACCAACGCATTCTGCACGCTGGTTAATCCCACCACTAAGCCCAGGACCAGCAGTGTGCCGACGACAACCAGTTCAGCGGAAATCAGAAACCCACGGTCGTCGTGCCAAAGCGTCATCAAAGTTGTCTTCATGTGTTGTCTCCAGGTTCATGGGGTGTCGATTTATTGGGAGACCGATCGTTACCGGTCGTTTCATCTGAGAAAAAAACTATCGGAAAGTCAGGAATTGAAATGACTGACATCTCGCATTCGGATGACCACATGCACCGGGAGCGGAACTCGACAACCCCATCGCTCGCGTTGAGCCAGCGATTTGGACGACGCATCTAATCGACTCTCCGATAGTTGAAAGACCGGGGATCAGCCGGTCGGCTTGAGGCGATGGTCTCTCAGGTCACCGCCTCGTGGCGCCTTCTCCACGCCACACACGCTCTCTCATCAAAACGGTTGGACGGCGGCGGGAAACGCGGCTCGAATCGTGACAATCGTCACTTTCCGAACAACACTCCCAACCGTGAAAATCCGTCATTCCGTTACAGTCGATTCAATTTGCACAGCCCGTACCAAACGCAGGATCGGAATAATCGTTAAATTCGGAACTCTGTCGTAAACCATTGGTACGGTGTCGTTTGTGTCATTGATTGTTTCTGGGAGACCAGAGACGGATTGAAGCAACCGGCGGTTTCGGATTCGGGGATTGAACGGTTCGTTAGGGCAAGTGTTTCGAAATTTGAACACGTCGAAGACGCTGGATCGCTAGGATTGGCGGGCAAGAATCGATACGGTAGGGATTCGCTCGACAACGACATTTCTGCGAAGGCCGCGACGACGATGGGAAACTGCTTGGTGACGGGAGGGGCCGGTTTCATCGGCAGCCATCTCACGGAAAGGCTGCTCGACCTGGGACATCAGGTGACGGTCCTGGATAATTTTTCGACCGGGCGGGAACAGAACTTAGCCGCCGTGGCCGACCATCCACGGTTGCGGATGATTCATGGCTCGATTTCCGATCGCACGATTTTGACCGATGCCCTGCCCGGTACGGACACCGTTTATCACTTGGCGGCTGCCGTCGGAGTGAAGTTGGTCGCGGACGATCCGGTGCGGACAATCGAAACCAACATCTATCCCACTGAATTGCTGCTGCAATTGGCTGTTCAGGGCGGACAACGGTTCTTCTTGGCGTCCACGAGTGAGGTCTACGGGAAGAATCCGAAAGAAAGTTGGACCGAGGACGACGATCTCGTGCTCGGTTCAACCGCCAAACCGCGTTGGGCTTATGGATGTTCCAAAGCAATCGACGAGTTTCTAGCACTCGCGTATGCACGCAAGTACGATTTGCCCGTGGTGATCGGTCGGTTTTTCAACGTGGTTGGTCCGCGTCAGGTTGGCCATTATGGAATGGTGATTCCCCGCTTCGTCGATCGTGCCCTCGCTGGGGAACCGCCGGTTGTCTACGATGACGGTGGCCAAGTCCGATGTTTTGCCCACGTCCGCGAAGTTGTGGATTGCATCATTCGCCTGGTCGAAACGCCCGCCGCACATGGTCGAGTTTTCAACGTCGGTGGGGATTCTCCGGTTTCAATCCGTCAGTTGGCGGAGGAAGTCGTGGCGAGAGTCGATCCGAATTTGGAAATTGATTCGTTACCATATAACGCCGCTTACGGTTCCGACTTCGAGGATGTCCGGCGACGTGTGCCGTGTTTGGATCGTTTGCAGAGTGTGTTGGGGATGAAGCCGAGTTTGTCGCTCGGTGAGATTCTCGACGATATCATTCGGTGGAAACGTGAACACAAAAACCACGCTGCCCACGATTGACGATCGCTATTTGCTCGAATTGGCGACGGCGCCCGCTCAGCGGCTATTTCCGGTTTTGGATCGGACGATCGCGTTGCGTCCACTGCTAGTATTGCTCGCGGTACTACCGGTGATGTACGCGGTTGCGAATCGGTCATTCTCGTCAATGGACGCGGAATGGGGGTTGCGTGCGTTGGAAGTTCGCGGAGCCTTGTCGAGCGATGCGTTGATCTTTGAACAAGAGTTGATCGGCCATAATCAGTCGATCAACAATTCCCGTTTGATCTGGCAACCGCCTTTGGTCAGTTGGCTGACGGCTGCCATTATGCAATTCAGCGGAGCGACAGAACCATGGATTGTCGTACTGGTTTCGGCCTGTTCGACGAGTGGGTTGGTCTTCGCCATGTTCGCGTTGGCCCGTGCGCTCTGGAATGATCGAGTCGCGTGGTGGGCAGCGGTGATCATGGCCATCCACGGACCATTTCTGATGATGTCTCAAACCGCGTGCCCGATTGCATTACCCATGCTGTGTGCCGTTGGCACGTTCTGGGGTGTGATTTGTCATCTCAAGCGGCGACCACGACTCATGACGTGGCCGTTATCGGTTGCTGTAATCTCGCTGAGCGGTTGTTTTCTGAGTGGCGGTCCGTTGGCGATCGCGGTTCTCGTACCAATCTCGTTGTACTGGTTCTATTGGTATCGCGATGTGTCGTTGGAACGTCAACGAAGCGGATTGCCGCCGAAACGGCGAACGCGTCGCATGACGTTGGGCGCACTTGGCATTCTCTTACTCGTTAGCTTGATTCTCGGTGGTTGGTGGTCGATCTGGATGACCTTGCTGCACGGTCGGGACTTCGTCGGTGAATGGTTGACCGGTCCCGATGTTTTCCGGTTTTCCCAACGGCCCGTTGACGGAAGCAGTTCCCTGTACCGATTGCTGTGGTCCAACGTGCAAGTCTTCACCGCCTTCGCGGCGTTTGTGATGGTGGGAATTGGCTTGGCAGTTCTGCGTTTGGTTCGCCGAGTGGGGTTTGTTGTGGGACGCCGCCCTCCCGCCGCGTTTTTGCTCAGTTGGTTCTTCTGCGGTTGGGTCATCTGGAGCTTTTGCGTGATGTCTTCCAACGTTTCTTTGGAAACACGACTGCTTTGGCAGAGCTTCGCACTGCTCGCGGGAATTCTGTTTGCCGCGTGCGCGATCGAGGCCGTGACGCAGCGACGATTACCAACCTTCACGGTAGTGTTGTTGACCCTCGCGACAGGACTGCTGTTGATGACGGTACCGCCGCAGGTGTCGTTCACACGGTCCTACGCGGTCCGCCCCAAGGTGACACATCCCGCGGCAGTGAGCGGGCCGATCGCACTCGGAAAAGTCGAACGAAGCGACGATCAGATCATCGAACACCGACCACCGGAATTGCTACCGTCGTTCTCACAGATGTCCGAGAAGCTTTCGTTGTCCGTCCGCGTCTGGCTGACGATTGGGCTGTGCTGCTTTGTGGTGGTCGGTTTATGGCGGCTCTATCAGTTTCTGGATCGGCACGACCAGCGACACCGTGTCGTGCTCATCGTTTGTTTGGTCGTTGTCTTTTTTCTCGATGGGTTAGTGGGCTGGCGTGGCGTTCAAAATCGCCGCCTGAAAGACGATGTGCTGGCGATGTTGCGTCGTGATTTTGAGTCGATCGAAACCGTCGAACGATGGAGCGTCTTGGCTTCGCGACCCATCCCACCAAGTCTGGAATACACGGTTCACGCCGTCTGGCCGAATGCGAAGCGAGTCCTGATTGACTCTTGGGATGATGTGTTGGCCATCTCCCTTGCGATGAATGAGACGCGAATGCGGTCCACGATCGTCATTGAATGGAAAGAACAAACGACGCGACCGATCGCGTTGCGGATGCCAAAGATGCGTGTCCGTGAGGTCGGGCAACCTCGGTTTCTCTGGAAAAAGCGACTGCGGACATACTACATTGTCGAAGAACCCGCCAAAATTCCGTCTCAAACATAGCTCACGCTGTGTCGGTCGAAATCCATTTGGACCCGTTCCGGTTTGAGTCGTGCTGTCAGGCGTTGGTTCACCGATATCGATCAGAACTTTGAACCCAACCACCGTCGCTTTCCCCCGCCGAAAACACCGAGGCTTTGATGCGATTTTCCGCACGAATATCTGTCTGGATGCTGTTGCTTGTTGGCTTTATTGGATGTGGTGGCAACGAAGAGCCCAAGGATGCGCCGCCAGCGGAAAAGAAGAACACCGGTCTGCCCGCTGATCCAGTTCAGGCTCCTTTGATCGCCCCGCCGAGTGGGAGTGGATATGTCGAAGGCGGTGCAACCGTGCAACTCTTGCCGGACCCTCCCATTCGAGAAGTCGATACGCCCAAGAACGGACCGCAATTCCTGCTTGTAAGGATTCCCGTCGAAAAGCAGGCCCAATTCGTCCCGGCCGACTACAAAATTGAAATTGAGGAAAACCGGTACGAGCCACATGCGGTGGGTTTTGGTCAAGCCGGGCAGATTTATGCATCGGTTGACGAACTCGTCGGTGAAACCGTGGAACTCCAACCATCCGCGAAAGATGAACCTCAACACGACGGTCGCAAAATCCGCCGCGTGATGTTGGGGACGCCGCAAGTGGTGCTGTTGTACGATGTCCCAAAAGTTGCCAGTCCCGTGTTGCGGCATGGTGAAGACGCGTTTCCGTTGAATCCAGATTTAGACGCACTCAAAAGCCAAATCGGTGACGATGCGGTTTCATCGATGGCTCAGACGACCGGGGTGCGTAGCCCGGATCAGATGAACGCAGCACCGTCGTACGCCGTGCAAGTTGTCGATGCAGAACGATTGAATCTCGACATCACCGGCGTCAAAACCAACGCCGTTCGCTTGGTTGTCGAAGTCGTGCCAGATCAAGCCGGACGAGTAACCCTTAACCGGAAAGATTTGGCGTTGATCGCCTCCAATGCCGGTCCGACCGGACGCGGTGGCCCTGTTTTCTTCGACTTCATGGACATCAAATATCAACCGGTTTACAACTCCGAAATCCAGACCGGTGAACGCTTCGAAAACCGGGAGTTGTTTGGCTTGTTGTCCGGTGGGGTGACGTTTCCCGTCGATCCGGCTGAACCGGCGCGAATGCAATTGTTCTTCCCGAACCCGCCGGCAACATCGGAACTCTATCTGCACTTCCCTGGTGTTTCGCCGGTGAGTTTGGCGGATGCCGTGGAACCGTTGAGCAAGTTTCCCACCCCCGAAACTCGGATGCCTGATTACGTGGCCCGCGCGCCGATTGTCGGGGAAGCGGTCGATGCGAAGTTTCTCTCGGGATCGGTTCCGATGGCCGACAACCCAGCGAACTGGCAAGCGACACGTCCACAGACTCCAGGTAGCGGTCAACGGTTTCTGACATTGGAGTTCAAAGTGTCGGGTGACGCCGAATTTACCCCAAACGATTACGTTCTATTCACTCCTGGCGTTGTTCGTTATCAACCGGTTGCCGTCTCGTTTGGCGGTACGGACAAGTTTGTTCGAGGACTGGGTTACAGCCAAATGAAACTCACCACGGGCCCACAAACGGCTCCCGTTGGTTCGTCCTCACAGCCAACCGGTTGGACGCTCGCCAAGCCCACGCTCACACTTCTCTACGAACTTCCCAGCGAACCCCGTTACGTGTTCGTCCATGGAGAGACACAATTCGTGATCGAGATTAAGAACTGAGTCCGATTTTTGCGTGAATGTCGCTGTGACTACGACGACAAGTCAGATAGTCACTATTGTTGAGTCTGAGCGTCAGAACACGGTATACTCAGGGCGTATGTGGCTCGACTGATTTTTTCACCCAATGGAGAGATGGAATGTCACGGCGACAAACTTTGTGGGCCTGGGGGGGAGTGCTGAGCGCTGTTGCGTTGGCCATGCTCTTCGGCGTGCCAAAATCCGATGCTCAAGTCCAACGTGAGACGAAACCGGAGCCGAAAGCCTCAAAGACCGTCGCCGTGGCGGAACTACTTCCTCAGAATGCCGTGATTATGCTGCATTGTGCGGGAAGTTCGACGCACGACGACGCATGGAAAGCAACCGCTGCTTACGAGGCACTGTACGAATCAGGTTTGATGCCGGTTGTGCACAAGGTCTTCGATTCGTTCAAAGTTCAGGCGATGCAATCCATGCCGCCCGGTGCGGGCGACTTCAGCCTGTTCAACGACTTGTATGAGCACGTCATGGAGAACGGTGTTTCGTTAGCCGTCGCGCTGCCTGCAATGCAAGGCCCACCGTTGCCATACGGTGTCGTTGTGATTCCGGGAGCCGCGGACTTGGAACCGCAAATCAGCGGATTCATTCGCAAAGCGAGTGGTGGCGATTTGGAGTTTCAGGAAACCGAAGTCGAACAGCGAGCGGTCGTCAGCGCGACCCTCCCCGACAATCCCATGGTGGAGTTCGGATGGTGGACCGAAGGCGATCACTTGGTGGCGACCGTCGGTGTCGACGCCGTTCACCAAGCCGTTTCCATTGCATCGAAAACGACCCCCAACGCCTTGGCTTCGCCGGTTTGGAAATCACTCCAAGCGGAAACGGCCGACAACGTGAGTGTGGTCTCGCAAGGTTGGTTCAACTTCGCCCAACTTCGCGACACCTTCGGGCAAATGCCGATTCCAAACCCCAATCGGGATCCGGAAGCCGATCCGTTGCAAGTCAACGATGTGTTGGCCGTTTTGGGAGTGGATAACCTGGGACCAATTCGGTTCCGCACCGGATTCCGTGGCAAAGCCCAATGGACCGAGATCCACGCGATTGCTCCTGGTCCGCGGAAAGGATTGCTAGCGTTCGACGATCAACCGTTGATGTCGCTCGACGACTTACCCGTCTTGCCAGCGTCGACGGAAGCGTTCGCGGCGTGCAGCGTGGATTGGTCTCGCTCCTACGATGAACTCATTGGACTGATTCGTGGCCTGAGTGAATTCGGCCCCCCCGATGCAGCCGCGATGACTGATGGTGTGCTGCAAAGTCTGCCGCAGATCGCGGGCTTCGATCCCAAGACCGAGTTCGCGGACACATTCGGACCGGTTGCCTGTGTCTATACGGACTCGGCAAACGGAATTTTCGGTTTGGGCAGTGCGGTCGCTATCCAAGTCAAAGACGCAGATACGCTGAATGACACACTGGATCACATTTTCGGCGTGATCCGTGAGCAGACGACACCTCGAGAATTCCGGATTCGCACCAAGACCAAACACGGTGTGAGAATCAAGACTTTGGAGATCGGGGGCGGTGTGTTCAACCCGTCATATAGCATCGTGGATGGTTGGCTCGTCATCGGGATTTTGCCGCAAAGCGTTGAGGCGTTTTCATTGCGAGTCGATGGTACCCTGCCCCAATGGGAGCCCAACCAGGAATTCCAAACCGCTTTCGAGGACTTGCCGAAAGAGTTTACGTCCCTCGTATACGTCGATCCGCAGAAGAGCGTGCAGACATTGGCTGGTTTCGCACCGGTCATTCTTCCCATCATTAAGCAAGTGATGGGAATCCAATCAGCATTTCAAAATCAAAACCAACCGTTCCAAGGCCGCGCACCGATCATGGACATCGCCTTGGCGGAATTGCCACCAGCGGAATTGATCGCGGCGAATCTGTTCCCGAATTTGACCGTTAGCACGAAGGACGAAACTGGCTTTCACTGCTACAGCCGAACGTCTCTCCCAGCGATTCCACTGCTCGGGAACGGTGGTGGAAGTGGTGTGGCGGTCGCAGCCGTCGGGGTAGCCTTGATTCTGCCAGCCGTTCAGCAGGCACGCCAAGCCGCTCGACGAACGCAGTCCAAGAACAACCTCAAGCAGCTCGGGCTCGCGTTGCACAACTACCACGACACCTTCCGACACTTCCCGATTGGCACCCATCCCAATGAGGACTTGAAGCCTGAGAAACGGCTCAGTTGGATCTACGATATCCTGCCGTTCATAGAACAGAATTTTCTCTTTGAACAAATCAAAGACAGTGAAGCATGGGACTCGGAAAACAACGCGGAGTTCGCATCGAGTACGATTCACACGCTCATCAACCCTGGAAGTGTTCCCGTTGAAATCACCGAAGGAGATTTCGGCGTCACGAATTACGTGGGAATCGCAGGCATCGGCAAAGACGCGGCGACCTTGCCGATCACTGATAATCGTGTGGGAGCGTTCGGTTACGATCGAAAGATTAGCTTCCGAAACATCACCGACGGAACCTCGAACACCGTGGGGATTTCAGAGGCCTCTGGTAAAATCGGGCCGTGGGCCGCTGGTGGTGATAGCACACTGCGTTCCTTCACGAAGAAGCCATACATCAACGGCCCTGATGGAATTGGCGGCCCGTTCACGGGCGGGTGCAATATGATGATTCTCGATGGCTCGGTTCGGTTCATTTCCGAAAACATCGATCCTGAGGTCATGGAAGCACTCTCAACTATTCATGGTGGTGAAGTCATCGGAGACTTCTAGATCAGACCATCTTGCTGAGAAACCCCTGCCCGTCGACACCTCGGCGGGCTTTTTATATTCTATTGGTATGTTGCAACCGCTGAACGACATCGACGAAAACCGCTTCCAAACAATCCTTCGGGAAACGCACTTGGCAGTCCGGTCTTACTTGGCTGGGCTAGG
Organism: Thalassoroseus pseudoceratinae; assembly: GCF_011634775.1. Taxonomy (NCBI): domain Bacteria; kingdom Pseudomonadati; phylum Planctomycetota; class Planctomycetia; order Planctomycetales; family Planctomycetaceae; genus Thalassoroseus; species Thalassoroseus pseudoceratinae. The sequence continues at coordinate 830,398 of NZ_JAALXT010000001.1, read as the reverse complement.
CGTACCGACGGCCGCCGTCGATGAATTTGCCATGCGGAGCTACACCGAGCTGTATCGAAGTTTTCGACGGATGCCGGTGGATGCCTCGCCGGAGTTTTGGGTCAAGGGAATAGCCAAGAACTTGGTTCGCGAGTCCCTGTCGAAATCGCCCCAACGTTTGGCTTTGTCGGAATCGTTAGAGGCGTCTCTGTCGATGTTGCAGCAATCTGCTGTTGCCGCAGACTTTGACTCGAAACTGACCCAGTGCATCGAGAAACTTCCCGATGATCGACGGTCGCTGCTCGAGTCACGGTACGAAGTCGATACCTCAGCGACACGGCTTGCGGGAATCGTTGGTCAGACAGCGGCCGCGGTTCGGGAAACTTTGTTTCGGATTCGTGTGGGCCTCAAGGACTGCGTCACACGTGGAGCGGATCACGACTCATGAATGAACTGGATGAGTTGGTCCGCTTGCACTTGGATGATCCCGATACGCTGACCGATGAACAACTTCGCACGCTTGCCAGTGAATTTCGGCAGAATCCTGCGATTGCGGAACGTCTTAAAGACCATTTGATTCTTTCGGAAGCCCTCGCCCGGCAATTTGCAGAGAATCGGCAACGCTTTGTTGAACAGGTCAATCAACGGATTCGGTCCGAAATTGGTGTGGTGGGTTCTCAGAACAACACATCCGCGTCGCAAGACTCTTTGACCTCTTCCAACACGAATTTAAATTCGTCGGGGCGAAGAACACTCGTTCTATTTGCCTTGTTTTCAGTCGTCTGGGCGGGATGTCTCACATGGTTAGAGACGACACCCTGGGCACGCAAGATTGCGGTTGTTCAAAGCGTGCAAGGACCGGCGTTTCTGGAGCGGAGTGGTCAAGAGGTCCGATTATTGACCGGCATGCCGTTGATCGCCGGAGATCAAATTGAGACCCTCGAAGACTCGACCGCGACCATCGAATTCCCAGACAAATCAAAGTTTACATTCTCCGCAGGTACCATTGCGTCGCTTCAATCGGGATCGAACGTCACTGAAGGAATTCTTCTGGAGCAAGGACAATTGTTCGCGGAAATCCCATCGGGGAATTCCGAACGGCGAATTCGTTGTGCGACCCCGCAGGGAAGTGTCGCGGCTCTGGGGGCCCGTCTTGTCTTGACGCACGATCAAGGCCAGACAATTGTCCAAGTCGAAAGTGGGAACGTGAGCGTTTCGCGAGTTGACTCGATTGGGGAAGCCGTCGAGTTGGTTGGTGGTCAGATCGCGAACATTGGTCCGCAGGGAATGGAACTCGATGCCGGCGAGTGGCCATCGAACTCCGATGGGGTTGTGTTTGTCTTGCCGCCGAATGCTGCTCAGTCAAACACCCCGGAACAAGGATTTCAACTGTTCGCAACCGGTCCAGCAGGGCCGTTTCCGTTGCGGCCCCGACGAACCGCTCGCTTCAACGATGCTGGGGAAATGGTCTTCGACAACGGTGCGTTTTTGGCCGACCAATCCGCCGGTGAAGCAATCTCACGTGCATTAGAAAGCAGCCAAACGCTCACGATCGAACTGACCATCCAACCGGCAGAAATCTCACAGGGCGCAGCGGGCACGGTGCTTTCACTTTCCCAGGATGACGGATCGACACGCTTCGCAATTCGACAACAGGACGACACGCTTGGTCTTGTCGTTGCTGGTCCGCCGGCGGAGACCCGATTTCTATTTCAATTCGCCGATACCGAACCGCAGCATGTGGTCGTGATCCTGTCACCGAATCGTCTGAGATGTTTCGTCGCTGGAGAGTTGATTTCTGATCATCAGGATGTGGCGATTGATTTTGCCAAACGACCTGCGGAGTTTCTTGTGTTCGGTGACGATTGGCTGGGTGACAGTCCGTGGCGGGGTTCGCTCGAAGGGGTTGCGTTCTACGCACGTGGTTTGACTGTCGAAGAGATTCGTCGAAACCGTTCGCACTATCGTCTTCAACGCGAACCAAATCCGACCGCTGAGCCGAATTGATGGAACATCCGCAGGACGGCGTTCACCCCGATGCAGATCCGCCTTCGCGTTATTGTCCAGGTCGTTTGTTGCCGGCCTATGCTTTTGTGCCGGGAGTTCATCCGCATCCGGTCAGTAGCCCAAACGGTCACTCGTTTGGCGTTCATCGGCCGACGCCAACTTGCGACTTTGCGGATCCGTTGTTCCGCGAAGAGTTTCTGTTTGGCATCGATCTTTTCAACTTGGGATACTACTGGGAGGCCCATGAGGCGTGGGAGTGTCTGTGGATCGCCTGTGGTCGGCATGGACACCGTGCGACGTTGCTGAAGGGATTGATCAAACTCGCCGCCGCCGGGGTCAAATCTCGCGTGGGAAATGCAACGGGCGTGAGCCGTCACACCAAAAGAGCCGTCCAATTGTTGAGCGAAACACTGACATCAGGTGATGATTGCGGCATCGACAACATCAACGAAGCGGTGCAGTTCGCTGAGGAGTTAGGGCGTTCTCCCATTACCGATACGACACACACAACCGCTGGTCGAGTTGTGTTGTCGCTGCGACTGGTTCCATCAATCGCGTTTCGATAGCCCGGCCTTCAACAGCACTTTGCCGACTTCCCAGAATTGTTGCATGACCCGACTGGCCTTGTTTTTCGAGATGTCTTGATGGAGCGACCGCAACAACGCCGAAGCCCGAGCGTCGCCGAGAAGCGGTGTCATCGCTGGGAGCAAATACTCCTCGATGCCAAACACGCGGCCTTGGTCACCATCGGTGCAAACCGGGATCACCGCAGCGACTTGGTCTTCCAGCACTTGATTGTGATACTCGACAGCTTCGCGAATGTTGAGTTCCTTCGGTCGCTCGCCATCGGGCCACACATAGGGGGGAGCCCACTCTCGCAACGGGCGTAGTCGATCAATATGCGTGAGCACGCCTAGCACGGGGATCGGAGTCAAATCCCGCCGCGATTGGAACCAATCCTGCAACATTTTGACGACATCAGCATCCGGTTGCTTCGCTGGATTGGCCGCATTCATGACGAGCAACACCAAATCGGATTGCTTCAACGCGGTTTCCAATTCGTCGCGTTGCTTCTCGGTAAACCCGTCAGCAGCGTAGCCGACCGTATCGAGAACGGAGAGATGGTCGTTGGTTTCCGTGCGGTGAAGTTGATATCTCGTGATCGTCGATGTCGAGGGAACTAAATCGACTTGAGCTTTCTGTTGACCCAACAATGCATTGATCAAACTCGATTTTCCAGCATTGGTTTGGCCGACAAGGCAGATAGTAATTTCACTGCGTTTGGAAGTGTCCGTGATATCTTTGCTACTGTCATCGGTTGCTTTGTTTTCCGGGGTTCCAGTCGCATCGAAGTCTTCGTTCAAGCGGTCCATCATCTCACGGAACCGCTCCGCCCCGCCCGCCAGACGGCCACTGTTCAGCTCGATAATGTAAAACCCAAGCCGATGCACATAGGAAACATAGAACCAGGACAGTAAATTCTCCTGAATGTTTTCCTTGATCGGCGAAATGACCATTCGCGATGTAGCATACCGGGCGAGTACGGTTGCCGGTGCGAAGACCGCGGAGATTGGCCAGTAGACTTTGTTGAATCGTTCGTACCATTTTGGCACTTGTGAAAGGCGTCGCCAATGTTTGATCGACATCAGATGCCCGGCTGGGACGTACTGCTCGACCATTGTCGCTAGGTCTTCAAACACGAGTTGGGCAGCTGCGAGAATCTCGGGGATCGTGAGGTTCTCGACAGGATCGGAACTCTTCGGGTGGTAGATCGCAGCGATATCGGCGGCCATTTGCAACGTCAAGTCGAAATACATCTGCGGACGCAACAAGCGTTCTTGGTCGAGTTGGTCCCCATTGCGTGCAGTCCTTTCGACGATTTCCCAGGCATCACGATCACGTGGCGTCCAATGCGGAACTTGCTTCGGTTTAGGGGATGCTAGAAGATTCCAACGAGTTCGCCAGCTCCTCATCAGAACCAACGCCGAACCCCAGCAGACGGCGATCGGCACCCAAATCCATTGCGTCCAACCGATTCGCCAAAGCGCATAGCTGCCAAAACCGATGATGATCAGCCACGGGAGAATGAGTAACGCCCAAACCAGGATTAATCGCCAACGACTCACGGAGTCTCCTTTTCATTCGGAAAGGGAGTTGAATTCGCTTCGCTCGCTTGATGTTTCGCCCACAACTTATGCGCCTCGGCAATCCGGTCTTTGAGAACCTCTTTCAACTCCGCCTGAGTTGGTGAATGCCCGGCCAATCGCTGACCATAGTACCAACAGCAGGCTTCACCCAGTCCGTAGGTCGATGCGAACGCCAACGCCGCGTTGGCCGCTTGGCCGACAAACGGAATGAGCTTCAATGGCTCGCGAATCGCTTGTCTGAGCAACAACCGACCGCCCATGGCTCCGGCCATTTGCAGGAATTGTTCCCAGTCTAACTTTTTTCCGTATAGCGAACCGAGCCGCCGAATCAGTTCGGACTGAATCCCCGCGACCGCCGGAATATCGATCCACGGTAGCGGAACGGCCGCTGCGGTCGCCGCCATTGTGGATGCCCCGAGAATGAACGGCGTGGCTTGTTCCTCATGGAGTTCCCGAAGCGACCCCATCACGTCGGCCATGGTCAGAAATGTTTGTCGATAGGCGGCCGGCAATTGATCGATCAACGCCCTCTGTAAACGGTCCCCACCGAAGTCGGAGACGGTGAAACCGTCTTCGGGCAAGGTGAAGTCCAACGGCACGATCACGTCCACGAGTTCTCGGAAACGGTTCCGGTGTTCTTCAAGCCCACGTTGCAATGCTTCCGGTAAGCGATCCATGTCCCACTCATCGGTGGGAGACTGACCGAATGGGTCGGGTTCGAGGTGTTGCTCTTGCTCGGGCGGATACAACTCATGCAGACAAGTGATGGCCAGAATGATTGGGCGGTCCGGTTTGGCTTTCCGAATGCGACGGAGCGGCTCGAGCATGGGTTCCAATGCATGATCCGTGACGCGGATCGTCACCAGCATCAGATGAGCCACGTCGTCGAACCGATCGATATCTTCAGTCGGATCGTAACCAATCTCGCCGAGTCCCCGTGTATCGAGAAACTGCAAGAGTGGTTGGTCAGACGATGGGAAATCGTATCGCTGAGATTGTTTAGTTTCCGGCCGAAACCCCGTGCCAATGGCGGCGCGTTCCGCTTTGGTAAGGTATTTGATGATCGACGTCTTGCCACTACCGGTCTTTCCAAACAACCAAAACACAGGAACCGGTGTTGCTGATAGCAGACGTGTGCGTTCGGCTTGAAACGCTTCTTGTGAACGGGGACTCAATCCGCGATTCTGAAACCAACTGCGGACTTTCTGAAACATCGGTTCTCACTTCACCTCGTAGGCGGTTTTTGAAACTGGCTCCCGCGTCAGATTATATCTAACTGAATCAACGCTGTCGCCTGCCGATGGCTCGGCATTGAACGACCGCGTGAGGCCAGTACGATGGAGTGCAGACGCTTGAAACAATCTCACTGATGGAGTTTCCGCACATGTTCCCAAAAGCCGCCATTGCAGTCCAATTCCTGACGGTTGGATTCCTCCTGTCGCATCCCTGTTTCGGAGCCGAAAACGCCCCCGCGAAAAAATCTGCGAAAAAGAAGAACTCGGAAACGGAGTGGAGATCGCTATTCGATGGAAAATCGCTGAAAGGGTGGGAGATCTCGAAATTCGGTGGCGAGGGTGATGTCTCTGTCGAAAAGGGAGCGATTTATTTGGATATCGGCAACTATATGACTGGCATCCGGACGACGCAGGAAATTCCGAAAATCGACTATGAAGTTCAACTCGAAGCCCAACGCGTTACCGGCACCGATTTCTTCTGCGGATTCACGTTTCCGGTCGGCAAGGACCCGTGCAGTTTGATCCTCGGCGGATGGGGCGGCGGCGTGTGTGGGCTCTCCAGCATTGATGGACTCGACGCATCCGAAAATCAAACCACTTCGTATCGACAATTCAAGAATGGAAAGTGGTACACAGTCCGATTGCGAGTCACGAAGGAGAAAATTGAAGCGTGGATTGATGACGAGAAGATCGTCGATCAGGAACTCGACGGCAGACGTGTATCGATTCGCAGCGAAGTGGACCTTTCTAGACCGTTCGGTTTTGCCACGTTTGCCACGTGCGGTGCGCTCAAGGATATCAAAATTCGCAAGCTCAAACCTCAGAAGAAAACCAAGGGTTGATCCAAAGCGATTCGCTCCCAAGCGATGTTGGTCTGATTCATCGGACGATGAATTCAGGCGACGAGGTGTTGATTATCGGCAACGCGGTCGCGGCGTCGAAAGTCGCTCCGACTGCGTTTTTGCTGACTTTTCCAAGATCGGGCCGCTTGGCATTTCGTTTGCGACACCACTTGAGAACACAGAATTCTGTCGCTTTACCCCGACGGGCACATGCCGTTTCGAGGAATTGAACGTGAATCTCAGGCAGACAGCCGAGTTGGCCGGCCATTTCGCCGCAAAAGCCGATACCATCGACATTGTAAGCCGCTTGCGGATTGCCCGCGCCATTAATCGTTACCGCGATTGTTGCCGTCGTCGCTTGCAGTCTTGGGAAGATCGGATTCGGCATTCGGAGGCCACCGACATCGAAAAGGCTCGGCCGTGCATCGTGGAAGTCTTTGTGACCGAGATGCTGACAACCGTATGGAGCGCGGTATTCCATGCGTACGGTCATCGAACCGACGACGCTGAGATTGCCGCCGCGGCACATGATGCTTTTCAGATTCATCAAACGGCTCGACATGAGGCAATGACGTGGATGCTCCGGAATGCCGACCAACGCCCTCGAGAAATTCGCGCCATTGACGGCATCCGGCGAAAGTGTGAACGATGGACCGATGTCATGCTCGGGATTATCACCACGCCCGTCGATTGGCATCAGTACGCTCATCAGCCCGAGCGAGCCCGGGATTTTGCCGACGAGAACGCGGGTCAGGCATCTAGCGTCCGCAGTCATATGCTGTTCCGATCTCTGCGGACGGCCTACGCGACTGCCGACTACCATCATTCGCAACCCGTCCTGTTTCACGAAGAGGTCGCATCGGCATTGGTCTTGGTATTGCCGTCATCTTCACGGTTCCTCGCGAGTTCTGCTCCGATCCAGTTCCGGAGTCGGGCGAAGAATCGGACCTTCCGTTTTTCCCGTCTCATGGCGAATCGAGAGGCATCCCAATCCGACCAGGAATAAGCGAAAATGGATTTCCTCGACCTGCTGCTATCCCATTCCCGTTCACTCGTTTACGTCGGCGAAGTCGGGGTGTTCTATGTGCCGATCTTGAAATTGGATGACAAGAATTTCGGCACCGATGGCCAAACCCCGCGAGAATTGTTCGAGGCTTTTCTGATCGATCATTTCAACGCGTACACCTTGGAAGTGAGCGATACACAAGGGTTTTGGCGGCAGCATCGTCGAAGCAAAATCTTTCGAGACAAGAATGCCCGCTACGAAGTGAGTTTTCGAGGACAGGAAAACCTATCGGACTTTGTTCAGTTCCTCTCACGCATGTGCCAAATGATGCGAGAAGAAGCAATTTACCTCACGATGGGGCAAAAAAGTTGGTTGGTCCTTCCTCAACCAGCCCTTCCAGAATGACGTTGCTCCGATTCGTTGGGATGTGCTAAAAGCCACCACCGTCGGATCTCGACGGAGTCTTTTGACTGCACTCGCCAAAACGGAGTTGACGAGTATGCCACCCACATCGTCGGACACATCACGAAATCTGTTCACCCAGTTCCTGTCTGCTAAGACAATTGGTTTGGTCGCCATATCCTTGCCATGCCTCGTTTCCGTGGGGTTCCGGCAGGCTGGTGCACGCCCTACGGATTCCACCGCCAAGGTCGACCGACCGGCGTTGATGTTTGATCAGTACGCCGTCAATCTCGGCAAAGTCCCGGCCGCGAAAATTGTCCAAGCGAGATTCGGTTTCCGCAATGCCGGAACCGAACCGGTGACGATTACCGAATTGAAGCCGAGTTGCGGGTGTCTTCAACCAAAAATCGAGAAAACCCAGTACGCACCTGGCGAAACCGGCACATTTTATTTGCGGTCCGATGCGGCGACACAGGAATCCGGTCCACAAGAATACTGGCTGACCGTCAAGTACGAGGATCCGAAGCCCCGCGAAACAAAGCTCTTGTTCAAGCTAGAACTTCCAGAGCGACGGGTCACGATCACGCCGAGGGCGTTGACGTTCTATCAATTCAGTAGTCAATCGACGACGCAAACATTCACTGTCAACGATTTTCGTGCGAAGCCATTGACCGTTCTCAACGCAACTTGCAAAACTTCCCATGTCGAAGTTCAGGTGCAACAAGTTGACTCCGGTCAGAAAGTCGCTGGACCGCAAGCCAAGATTTCCGTCACCGTTGCGGGCGATGTCCCGCCGGGAATCCACGAACACGTTGTCAAAGTCGAGACCAACGACGACGTCTACCCGACACTTTGGATTCCTATCCAAGTCGTCGGCAAACCCGAAATGGCCAAGACAGGGCGAACGGCTAAAAAATCCCACTCAACGCAGCAATGACGGCCGCGATTCCGGCAAGACCGAGCAGAACGAACCACACGGGTTTTCCGTCGAAGGCGGAGCTGTCAGACGTCATATACCAGCCGCAATACGGACACTGTTCGGCGTCCTCGTAGACATCCTCATGGCAATTTGGGCATTTGACGGTGTCGAGCGGCTCGTCATCCCATTCATCCATGAAAGAAGTCTTTCTATTGCAATTGGCTCAACGACAACACTTTCGGTGAAGTCCTTCAACCGTCAGCGACGTGACCCAACCGTTTGCGGAAATAGTCTGCCTTTTCCTCGGATGACATGCGACTGAAGTTTGGCGTCGTTGCGTCCGCAGCTTCAGATTGAACTGGCTTGGGTTTCTTGGGCGACGGGCGGCTGGGTTCCTCTTGACTCTCGCCGTAGCTCGTTTGCGTCGCTTGCAGAACGAGATCGTCCTCCAACGACCGATGCGGTCGAATCTCCAGCTTTTCGAGCACAGAATGATAGGCTCGGACCGCTTCGCGTGGTTCAAGCAAACCATCAGCAATGTGCCGCAAGAATTCGATGAATGCAAGCTGACACTCTGCTTGGTTGATCTTCCGCCCAAACAATGCCGCGCGAGCACCATATTTCTTGGCTTCATAGAGAAGCTGGAACGCATCCAAAGTTGTGCCCGCGGCTCCGCCGAGCACTCCCACAACCAGATGCGGGTCGTAGGCGACCAGCTGCTCCATCGCTTTGGGACCTTGGTAAGCGATCTTCAAGAAGACCGGTCGCCCCGCCGAAGCAACACCGGCCAGCGTGCGAGCAATGACATCATTGATAAAGTCCGGCCGCTGCTCGTCGCTAACAGCTTTTGAAAGATTCGGATTGAAAACTTCCAAAAAATGTCGGAACCCCTTACGTTCCGCTTCTTCTCGGAAGCGGTTGTATTGTTCCAGGGTTTCCAGGTCGAGTTCGCAATCGTTATTGAACGTCACTGAGTAGAGACCAAGGTTTGCACCTCGTGCTCGCTCTTCCGGTTCACAATCTAAGTGTCCGCATTGGGCATGATCGAGTTGCGTCGTGCGGAACGGTTTTGCGGGAGCCTCGCCAATGCGACTCCCCCGGAAAACGTGCACGTCGGTTGTGTCATTCGCACGGATAGCCGGTGTCACATGCGAACCGTCGAACAACCCTTCCCGCAGCGTGAGTTGCTCACTCGTGCTCGTCGACATCAAAACGATATCGACAAGACCCTGACGAATGACTTGGCGAATCTGTTCGCGGTACTCAGCCAGCGTCTTGAATCGCAACTCGCCATCATGACGTTCCGGAGAAACCCCAGGAGCACCAATGCCGAACGCCATGTCTGCATCCTTGGCGTCGGCAATGACGAACTCTTTCGAGCCCGATGGGTCGGAATGAATATCATTCAATTTCCAATCCAACGATTTCGTTGGTACGTCACTCATAAATCGGCTCGCGGACTAGTAGACACCAAGTTCAATTTGAGCGTTTCGATCGACTCGGTCGGGAGTTTACAGGACCTTCTGAATTGTCTCTCGCAACACGCCAGCAGAATTGACGAGGCCCAACCGTTCTTTCGGCCAGAGATCAATTTCGATCTGCTCCATCACACCCGTACGACCGACAACTGTCGGTACTGACAGACAGACGTCATGGATGCCATAGGCGCCGGTTTGGAGTGACGACACGGGGAGGATTCTTCGCTGATCCAAGGCAATGCTATGCACAACTTCCGCGATTGAAACGCCAACGGCGAAACCGGCTCCGCCCTTCTTCTTGATCACCTCCGCACCGCTTCCGCGTGTTCGCCGTTCCACATCTTGCAGAAGCCCGGGAGTCACACCAGGAAACTTGTCAATTGGCAGACCGGCAATTTGAGCCGCCGACCACATGGCAACCATGCTATCGCCATGCTCACCGAGCATCATCGCTGAAACCTGAGTCGGCGGAACCTGCAACTGAGCGGACAACATTCCCCGAAGTCGAGTCGTGTCAAGCACTGTTCCCAGCCCGATAACACGCTCTGCAGGAAGTGACAGATCACGGACCGCTAGATATGTCAAAACGTCAACCGGGTTGGAAACCACGAAGACTGTTGCGTCTTGTTTTAGACCATGACTTTTGATATCTGCCAAGATCTTTCGGAACAACTCGACATTGCGATTGATCAAGTCGAGTCGGCTTTCGTCCGGTTTTCTCCGAAGCCCGGCCGTGATGACGACAACATCACTATCGCTTACAGCTTCCGTACCTGCAGCTTGGATGACTTGGTCGGCTAGGAACGAAGCTCCATGGAGGAGATCGAGAGCCTGACCTTCTGCAGCTTCGCGATTGACGTCGATGAGTGCGATCTCACGCACAATTTGACCAGCCTGAAGCGCGAAACCAGCACACGAGCCAACGAGTCCGCCAGCACCTATAATACTAACTTTCATGGGTCTACCTAATGCAGCGTGTTAACTGTGTGAAGAATTCTAACGGTTCATTGCAGCCATCACTTGCTCTGTGATGGCTTGAACAACGGCTTCAGTATCAACGGACGGCTGACTCGCTGATTTCGTTTGCAAGTAACCCGGATACTGAGGAGCTGGATCGAAGGCCCGTTGCTTGGGCATTTGCTCTTGATAGCCGTCGCGGAAGGCGCTGTTGCTACAGAGATCACAGTCTTCAACGTGGAATCGTGGATCGTCGAAGCCGAGCTTCTTCTTCAAATCCAGGAGTTCAGTCGACTCTTTCTCATCGAGATATTTGATCGGACCGAGTTGTTTTGCTAGCAACAAAATTCGGCAATAAGCGTCGAGAATTTCTGTCTTCCAGTAAGCTTCCTCAAGTGTTTTGCCAAAGCTAACCGTACCGTGGTTCGTCAAGATGATGGTGTTAGTGCTCTTCAGGAACGGAACGACTGTGTCAGCAAAAGCTTGTCCGCCTGGAGTTTCGTATGGGGCCAAGGGGACTTCGCCCATGAATACTTCGATTTCAGGAAGCACGCATTGGGGGATCGGTTCCCGAGCGACAGCAAACGCAGTTGCGTGCGGCGGATGGCAGTGCACAACGGCTTTGACGTCAGGACGATGCTTCATGATTGTCAGGTGAAGCAAGATTTCGCTCGTGCGTTTCCGTTCGCCGGCAAGTTGTCCACCATCGAGGTCAACCATGCAGACGTCTTCAGGCTTCATAAAGCCTTTGCAGATCATCGTCGGTGAGCAGAGGACTTCGTTTTCACCAACGCGATACGAGATGTTACCATCGTTCGCAGCAGCGAAACCCTTGTCGTAGACACGACGTCCGATCTCGCAAATCTGCTCTTTGATCTCAGGATTGTTGAATAGTGGATGGTACATAGTTTGGAGCACCTTTATTTTCTAAGCGTTGGGATTAATGACATCAATATGATCGAGGATTGCGGCAGTGTATGCGTCGATGGGTTTCGTATCCGGATGAAATGGAGCGGCTGCTTCCGCACCTTCACTAATGGCAATGTTTGCTCCTTCGTGAGCCATTAGCTCGTCAAAGACGATCATCGCCTCGCCTCGTCCGGCGGCATCGTCGTTCAAACCATCGAGTGTTAATGGCACTGTGACCGTCCAACGAGCACCAATCAAAGAGGGGTGACATTGTGAGAGCGTAAGTTTTCCAATGACTTCGCCAATTCGCATTGTTCTAGTCGCTCCATCCTTCTTGCGGACTGGGCTTCAATCGAGTGATCTCGCGGAAGAGATTTCGGATTGAATACAAAGGAATTGATCGTGGACTTACGCAAAACACGTTGGCATTCACTTGCTCTCGGGCCGCTTGAACATCGTTGGAATCCTCCACAACAACTGCCCGGACTTTCTGCTGACGGTTTGCGCGACATGCCACCTCAAAACATTGGTCCGAACACACGAGAACTCCACGAACACTCGCACGACAAATTTGAGAAATCGCAAGCGAAACAGCTTCTGTGTTCGACCCCACAAGTTCCGCTTGGCAGTTCTCGACGCCATTCGCAATTGAATGCAAACGTTGAGCGTCACTAAGAATCAACAAGGACCAGGGAGACGAACACTGAACTGTATTGGTAACTTGGGTGGCAGCTGCCCGTTTCCAACTAATTTTCTGTTTGCGAAGATAGTCGAGGGCCGTTGGTGTCAGGACTGTTCCCTGAGCGATCTCAATCGCATTGGCTAATTCGATGCTCTTGAGATGCTCTTCGGTAAGAACCGGATCTGACAGGAACTGCGTTGTGCTGGTTGGACTAGGCGCCGTGACCTTGTCTGCATCTGGGCGTTGCCGGGATTGCAGCAGATCCGGATCGATTCGCTTCAGTACGTCGCGAACGACTTGGTCAATGAACTGAGTTGAATCAAGATCCGGCTGGATCACAGGAAAGCCTCGTAATAGTTGGGAGTCGCGTTAGACGGAATCAATAGCTGCTGCTTAGCGTGTCGTGGATGTGTCTTTGACGGTCAAGTTTTATTCGGAATCTGGCGGATCAATAATACCCATGACCGCCCATCGCACCGGCGTTTGATCGGACTGCATCATTGTGCGAACTTCTTTACCGTCGCTTGTGATCAGCACTTGGTCGCCATGTGAACATCCAAGGTTGTCGATGGCGAGAAACGGGAATCCATCAAAAGCACCGTTTTGCCCAAGCGGCTGCACGACGAGCAGTCGCCATCCTTGCATCGCTTGGTGTTTCACACTCGAAGTTGCGTGTCCGACAACCTGGGCCACATTCATGGATGCATGCCCTTCCTAGACGATATTTAGTGAACCCGACAACACACAGCGTCGTTGACGAGTGAAGGTCAAAGGATTTGTCACGCCTTCACCAGTTGGTGTCGCAATACTAAATGAGAGATAGCCTTCACCTCCGAGACCAAGTCCTGCCATTGACGGTCCGTTCTTGACGAACAGAGTTGTGTTCATCACGCGGCCCATGTACGTCATGGTGTCGACATTACGACTATGAATAATAGCCGTGTGACCAAAACCGTGCTCGTATTCCTTTGCGAGTTCAATGGCATGAGCGGCATCCCGAGTTCTGACAAACGGAACACAAGGCATCATCTGTTCTTCGGACACGAACGGGTTAGATTCATCGCACTCTGCGAAGAGAATTTGAGTTTCTTTTGGAATGCTCAGCCCGATTTCCTGAGCAAGCACTGAGGCATCCCGCCCAATCAGGTCTCGGTTGAGAGCGAACTTCGTGCGTCCTGTTTTAGGGTCTTGAGTCGGCTGAAATGCGACGCTCGTCAACTGATCAAACTGAGACTGAGACAGGCGATAGCCGCCATGCTGTTCCACTGAACTCATCAATTGATCGAAGATTTCGTTGACTGCGAATACTTCCTTTTCACCAATACACAATAGGTTGTTGTCATAGGCCGCACCCGCAACGATGGAAGTTGCCGCTCGATCTAAGTCGGCAGTTTCATCAACCACCACCGGTGGATTACCAGGACCGGCGACAATTGCCTTCTTCCGACTAGACAAAGCTGCACGAGCGACACCCGGTCCGCCGGTAACACACAACACTCGGACGTCTCGATGGTTGAAGATCTGTTCTGCGGTTTCAAGTGTCGGTTCAGCGACGATCGTCACAACATTCTGAAGACCAGTTTGCTGTTCAATTTGCTGATTGAATCGACGAACACCTTCGGCGGCAATCTTTCGTCCGCTTGGATGCGGGTTGCAAACCAGCGAATTCCCGGCGGCAACCATGTTGACAATGTTGCCGGCAAGAGTTGGCAACGAGTGCGTTACCGGCGTAATAGCACCGATGATACCGAATGGAGCATACTCGGTAACTGTTAGTCCGTTGTCACCACTGACACAATCAGCCCGCAGCCACTCCGTTCCCGGCACGTCTTTGATGATCTTGAGTTTCTCAATCTTGTGCTCGAGTCGGCCAATCTTTGTTTCTTCAAACTCAAGCCGGCCTAGTTCTTCTGCTTGCTCGAAGCATGTCTGTTTGACGATCTCGATGATCTTCTTGCGAGCTGCCATCGGCGATTGAGACAGTTGCTCAAAACCGGATTTTGCAGCGACAATGGCAGACTCCGCATCACTAAAAACTCCATACTGTCCAGATGAAGAGCCATTGGAATGATTTTGAGTGATCTGATGCCGCTGGCGAGCGCGACTCGCAGGTTGCTTCCCAAGTTGAGCTAGAACTTCTTCGACGACTTGCCGAATCGCTTGTTCATTTGCTTGAACCATTGTGTGACCTGTTTAGTTATTGTCTGAGCGAGAGGCGACTTCAGTGACGACGCCTAGTTATGGTTGTCTGTTTTCTTGAAGAGAGCTAATTCGTCTTGTCGACGAAGCCATTGCGAGACAGATCGATGGGTTGGGAAAATCAAGACCATTAGTACCAAGATGATTCCGACCGCAACGAGACCAAGCGGATGACATTCAATGTAGTATGCGACCAAGTTCAGAAATGCGGAGCCTTCCAACAACGCGTACTGAATGATTTTTTGAATCTGTAACGGAGCAATCCGTGTCTGTTGACTTGTGGAACTCTCGTTGTTGACCGTATCAGTCGGCGGGTTGTTCTGTGATTTCGATCGAAGAAGCGGTCCCAGCAAACTAGGGATCAGCAAGGTTAACGGAATGGCAACAATGGCTTCTGCCAGAGCATAGTTAGTGAGGTTCGGAGGTTTAGCTGGCGTCCCAGCTTTTTGGATCAACGTAAACCCACCAAATACGACAACGCCGAACATCAAGCTTGCACAGATAATCTGCAGAACCAGGACGGCTTGATTGAGGTTGTCTGTCTGGTTGTTGTTTGAGTTGGTGTTCACTATGAGTCCGTTCCCGCGTCAAAAATTGACTGTCCTTGTACTGTAACTGTATCAACAATTCCGATGATCGCGGCATCCACAGGCAGTGATTTCGTTTCCGGTATGAACCGGGCACTCGACCCTTGGACACACAGTACGGTTTCCCCAACCCCTGCCCCAATTGGATCAACGACGACAAACGTCCTTCCGGTCGGTTGAAGATTGGATTTGTCCTGCTCGTTGACACGAAGCGGTTCGACAATTAGCAGTTTCTGCCCAACCATGGCTTGCACCTTGTGCGTTGAAACTAGGCTGCCGGTGACACGTGCGACGAACATCTGTTACTTTCAGTCAGTTGGTAGTTGACTACGAGGCCGTTTGATTGATGTTGTCGAGTGTTTGACGAGCGACAACCAACTCTTCGTTTGTTGGTATCGTCCAAACATCGACAGAACTGTCGTTCTTCGAGATTTTCGCCTCTCCGCTTGCGGAATTGTTTGCCGTCTCATCCAGTGCTAGACCAGCCCACTCCATTTCCAAGCAAACTTCAGACCGAATGAAGTTACTGTTTTCACCGATGCCTCCGGTGAAAACGAGCACATCAAGTCCACCTAGCAATGCCATATAACCACCGACATAGTGACGGATCGAGGATACTAGGTGATCTAAAGCAAGTTTCGCTCGCTCATGACCCTCGCTTGCTGCTTTCTCCAGGTCTCGCACGTCGCTGCTGAGTCCACTGAGTCCCAGCAAACCTCCTTGGCTCGACATTTCAGTCAGTAGTTCCTGCAATGTCTTTCCCGACTTCTTCAACACCAGTGGGAGTGCGAAAGGATCAAAGTCACCCACCCGATTATTGTGAGGAAGGCCGGTCTGTGGACTCATCCCCATGCTAGTTGCGAAGGATTGACCGCCTTTAGTCGCACAGATGGAACTACTGCCGCCAAGATGGCATGAGATGACTTTGAGATCATCACGCTGCAGTTTCTCGGCAATCCGTTGACTAATGTAGCGATGGCTAGCCCCATGAAATCCCCAACGACGAACTTGATAGTCGGCCGCCCATTCATATGGGACGGCGTATAGTCGATTCTCAAGCGGAATCGTCTCGTGAAATCCTGTTTCTAGTGCCGCGACTAACGGTAAGTCTGGAAACGCTTCTTGCAGAGATCGCATGGCACGCACGTAAGGTGGGTTATGTGCTGGTGCGATTTCAGAAAGATCCTCCATTGTTGCGAGCAGATTTTCGTCCACTCGTCGAACGCCACTTAAATCTCCCGCGAAGACAGCCTTGAATCCAATACCGACAACCTCATCGATTGATTGGAGGCATCCTGAATCCGCATCAGTCAGCGAGTCGAAGCAGATTTGAACCGCTGCAGCGTGATCCGGGATGGTTGCCTCGAATGTCGACGTTTGGCCGGCACACTCGATTTCGACTTGACTCGTCGGACTACCAATCCGATCAATTCCACCACGAGCAATTTGCGACTCAGTATCCATCTCGAATAGTCGAAACTTGAAACTCGTCGAGCCAAGATTCGCGACTAGTACTTTGCCCGCAGACATGGGAATCCTTTCTTGGGAACGGCGTGGCAGCTGATTCGTTGGACCTTCACGAGGGCCTCGGTCGAGGCCTACAAAAAAGTTTTGAGGAGGGATGGCTCTGGACGTGGGATCAAGTGAGCACTGACAAGCTCACCAGACTGTGAGGCAGTCGTTGCACCGGCATCGACTGCAGCACGGACGCTACCGACGTCACCCTTAATGATGGTCGTGACAAATGCGCCACCGATTTGCACTTGCTTGACGAGACTGACGTTTGCGGACTTCAGCATTGCATCCAATGCTTCGATTTGAGCAACCAGCCCTTTGGTTTCGATCAACCCAATTGCTTCGTTCATGACTCGACTTTTAGTTGGAGTTTCGGTTGTGTTTTCCGTGGTCTCTTCGTTGTTTTCTTCAGACATTATGCGTTGTTCCCCGGCAGTACTCCGCCCAGTTCTTCGTGGGGACGTGGAATGACTTGAACGCTGACGACTTCGCCGATTTTGCTAGCGGCGGAAGCACCGGCATCGATCGCAGCTTTGACCGCAGCGACATCGCCGACGACAAAGGCGGTCACGAGACCACTACCAACTTTTTCCCAGCCCATCATTTGGACATTGGCTGATTTCAACATGGAGTCGACCGCCTCGACAAGGCAGACAAAACCTTTAGTTTCGATCATTCCCAATGCTTCCATTCGATTCGCCATGAGTGCTCTCCAGTATTGGTGAAGTTGTTGAGTTGAGTTCGAGAAAGTTGACAATTAGTCGCCGCAATCAAATAGCTTTCATTTTCAGCTGCGATCTAGCGTTGTAGATTTGAAATTAGGCAACTTAGTTTCGGCGTTAAGGTGTGCGATTCGAAGTCGCTAGTGTGACTGGCATCCACAGGTGGCTGGCTTGACTAGTTCCACATTCGTCGCGTGTTCAAGGTTCGCCGCGTTGCCTTCGTCGGTGTCGAGGTGGACCTCAAGTTTGATGTTCTCTCCGGCACGAACCACGAGATTTTCTAGCGTTGTGGTACAACCAGGAGACTCAATCTTTAGGTGGAGTTCGTCGCCGTTTTTAACGTTGTAGTACTCCAGGTCATTTGGCCCCATGTGGACGTGCCGCATGGCTCGAATGACACCTTGATCTAGGTCGACGACTCCCTTGGGACCGACGAGTATGCATCCCGGTGTGCCTTGAACATCTCCACTAATGCGGACCGGAAGGTCGATACCGAGTGAGATGCCGTCCGTGAAGGCAAGTTCGACTTGGGAGTCACCACGACATGGGCCTAGCACGCGGACATTCGGAATCATTCGCCGTCGTGGACCCACGACAGCGACGGTTTCCTCAGCGGCGTAGTAGCCATCTTGATAGAGGTCTTTCGACGGTGTCAGGTCGTCTTTGCCAAACAGAATCCGCACGTGCTCGTGGGTCAAATGACAATGTCTCGCTGAAATATTGACAACGAGCGGGTTGCGGGTGCCGGTCGGAGTTGTCGTTTGAAGTCGTTTTGAGACCACTTCTCGCACGAGACGTTCGACATCCGTCCGTGAGATGGGAGAAGCTATTTGAGACATATAACACCGATTGCTGAGCGAACAGTTGCGTATACAAGGTGGAAACTAATGCTAGGCGTCGACTATTACGAGTTCGACGTCAGATTGTTCACAGGTTTTTTTCCAAGGGGCTCTGACGTGCGAATCAGTGACAATTTTGTTGACTTCACTCAATTCGCAAAGATGTGTCAGTTCTGAGTGGCCAAATTTAGTGGAATCAGCGGCGACAATAATTTCGTCGGCGACCGACATCATTTGGCGTTCCGTCTCCACAAGAAGGACATTGCTGTTGAACAGCCCTTTCTCGGTAATCCCCCCGGTGCTCATAATGAGCCTCCGAGCGGAAATTCCTTTCAATCCGTCGATTGCAATGGGGCCAAGACAAACTCCTGTCTTGGGGTACAGGTATCCTCCGATGATGACCAACTCGATTCCCGGGTGATTCGATAACAATGACACGATTGGCAGCGAATTTGTGACAACCTGGATTTCCTTCCCGATGAGTTGTCGAGCAACCTCAAGTGTTGTTGTCCCACCATCCAGTAGGACCGTTTCATTCGGCTCGATCTGAGCCGCGATGAAGCGTGCGATGGCGTATTTTTCGTTCGATGCTTGCTTCTCCCGGTCGTCGAACGTTGCGAGCGACTCCCCGGTGAAGGCCGCACCACCACGTGTCCGTCGAATCGTTCCACAGCTGTCAAGATGTTCCAAATCTCTCCGGACCGTGGATTCGCTTGCGTCACAGAGTTCCGATAGCTCTTGAAGTGACACAAATCCTTTGTTTTCAACAACTTTAAGAATTTGCTGCCGACGCTGATCGACGAGCATTCACTCGTTCCTTCGAATGGTTCTAGGGCTTAAAGCGTATAATTTGCCATTTTGAGTGCTGTGTATCAAGCAATTCGTGTCAAAAAATGGCAAATTGTATCAAACTTCTTTGGTGGCGAGTTCTCGGGGACCTCGTCTCACCGAATACATAGTCCCTTTTTGCAAAGTGTGAGTCCGGAAACTTTGCGGTCTTGTGGGAAAGTTGCGGGATTGTGCCGGTTAGGGACTACGTTTGGAATAACCGCGCGAACCGGTGTCCGCTAGCGTTCGATCTGCGATGACGCGGTTCTCGGTTCTGGGTTCCGTGATCGAGATCGCTGCAACCTTGCTTGTTGAAGTGCGCGAGAACTAGAATTCGCGCGGCCATGCTGGGGCTTTGAGCGTCCCGAGAGGGGGCGATTGGACAGTCCATGTCGAAGTCGCAGAGCATCGGTCGTTTCGCGTCAAACTTCGGGAAAGACGTCGTTCACCGAGGTTTGGCCACAGAATTCAAGTTAAGGGCAAGTTGAGAAATGCGCGACAAGACACGGTTTCTTCAGCAGACAATCGAACACGTTGAAATTACTCAGCACGATGTACGGCCACTTGTGGCGTCGTTCCGTCATTCCGCGTTCTCGGCCCGCGATTTGTACCGTGCCGCGGATATCTATGACAAAATGATGCAAGATACGGAGTGCGGCGTCATTCTTTGTCTCGCGGGTTCGCTCGTTTCCGCAGGATTGAAACGTATTGTGGTCGATTTGGTTCGGCACAATATGGTCGATGCTATCGTGTCGACCGGAGCAAATATCGTCGATCAGGACTTTTTCGAAGCGTTGGGGTTTCGTCACTACGTGGCCGAGGATCGGCTCAAGAGTGGATTGTTCGATGATGAATTGCGGAAACTCGCGATCGACCGAATTTATGACACCCTGATCGACGAAGACGAACTCCGCATTTGCGACGATACGATCATGCAGATCGCCGATGGGTTGGAGCCGCGTCCGTATTCATCGCGGGAGTTCATTCAGGAAATGGGAGCCTGGCTGGAGAAGAATGGCCGAACCCAGACGGACAGCATTGTGTTGGAGTGCTATCGAAAGGGTGTCCCGATTTTCGTCCCCGCGTTCAGCGATTGCTCCGCTGGTTTCGGGCTGGTCGCACATCAAGCGAAGCGTGCGGAGGGCGAGCATTTGGGGATCGATAGCGTGAAAGATTTCCATGAGATCACACAACTGAAAGTCCAATGTGGCGACACTGGACTACTGATGATCGGTGGTGGGGTTCCGAAGAACTTTGCTCAGGATGTTGTCGTAGCCGCTGAGATTTTGGGGCACGAGGTTCCCATGCACAAATATGCGGTCCAAGTGACTGTTGCCGATGTGCGAGACGGAGCCTTGTCGGGCTCGACTCTCAAAGAAGCCTGTAGCTGGGGGAAAGTCGATATTGCCTATGAGCAAATGGTGTTCAGCGAGGCGACGTTGGCGTTTCCGCTCATCGCTGGGTACGCATACCATCAAGGCAACTGGCGGAATCGGCCCGAACGGCGTTGGTCCGCCCTGCTCTCTCCTGCTGCGACCGGGACCAGCTGAGTCAGCGGCGAATCGGCCCTCGAAGAGTTCGTCGCTGGCCTTGTGATGCAGTCAGCGACGAATTCAAGATTTTCCGGAAATGAGTTGTTGAACTTGTTTTGGCTTGTCGTTTCTTGACTCTGGCAGGCCAGCCAACGATGCAGCAACAAGACCTCTCTTGAAAGGGTAATTCCGTGAAACATAATCGAGAACAGCGGGTTCGAGACGCGATTCGGCGTACGGCGATTGCCGTCGCTGTTTGTTTTTCTCTGTCGGGGATCGCGTATGCTCAAGGTGGCTGCCGCGGTGGCGGAGGTGGCGGTGGAATGATGTCGGCGGCTGGTGGTGGACCGCCTCGTGGCATGGGCATGTCGGGAATGGGCGGGCAGTCCGGGGGCGGGAACATCATGCAAATGATGCAAGTCTCACAACAGATGCAGGCCCAGCAAATGCAGGCTCAGCAAGCTCAACAAATGCAGATGCTCCGCATGCGTCAACGTCAGATCCAAGAACAGATGCAGGCGGCTTCCGGCCAATCGGCAACGCAATCAACTCTGTCGAATGCAGCAGCGTTCAATCCCGGTTTCGGTGGACTGAACTCATACGATGCGTCAATCCGACGACGTCTGCCAGGCTACGACCAACCAACGGCACGAGAACTTCGAGAGCAACGCCGTGAACGCCGAAGAGCCGCACGATTAGCCAGTGCTAATGAGTGACGAATAGTGACATGGGCAGGCTTCGTATCAGTCAATCCCCCGAGTCTGTGCTTCACTTTCCTCGCGAGATGGGGTGGCAACGTCCGAGTGGTGACCGGGTCGGTTGAAATTCGGGCGTTTGCTTACGCTTCTCGGAGGCGTTCGACACGCGGCGAATTAATCTCGGGCTGCGGATCGATCGGTCGGTACGCGTTGTCGGCATCTCAGTATATGGTGATGGTTCGGGAGCCGGTGCGGGGGCAAGACTTGGAGGAGAGACAAGCTGTTCGTGGGATTGGACCGAGTCAGGGCTTTCGTGCAGTATGCCATGAGTGGTTTTGCACGAATCGCACCAAAACGGTTCATGTCCTGCCAACCCGCAGCCGATTGCAGCGGTGCCTTGGGCTTCCAGAAGTGAGACTTCCGCCTGCTTGCACGCGAAGATCGCGGACAAAAGGTTCGACTCCGCTTCGATCCGGCTCAATTCCGCCTGCTGAATGTCGAAGCTGGTGATATTTTCGTCAACCTCTCGTTTTCGACGAAGCTCGTCAATTTGTTGGTTCCAACTCGCAACGCTTTTGTTGGTGTAGTTCCAACGCTGGTAAGCCGCATCCCATTCAGCTAACGCTGCTCGGACTTCACCACGGACCGACTGCTCTCGATTGTTTAGCAAGACCACCAGTTGCGTCGTCCGGACCTCGATGTTCCGCGTCTGGCAGAACTTCGTGAACGGCTTGATGATGAAAACTGTCTCACTGAGTTGCCGCAGAAAGTCGAGTTCCGATGCAGTCCCGATGCTTGGTTCCGCCTGCTGTAATGCGGCGATGGCCGCTGATAAGGTTTCGGACCGCATTCCGTGTATCAGCACCCGCAGCAAACGTAGCTCTGGTCGAAGGTGCATCGCGGTTTGGAGTGCATTCTCATGTCCGGGGGGCGAAGTCGCCTGTACAGTGAGTGAACCGAAGTTTGGCATCGGTGAGCCGGGTTCTTCACCGAGGAGCGTCTGCAACCGAGCCCATCCCTGTGTGAGCTGACCTTCGATGTCACTCATCTGCTGGCGAATCTCTAGCTGCTGGCGTTCCAGATCACCAAGACGGATGTCAACCGCGAAGCCACGATCAAGAATTCTTCGGGCATCAGATTTCATGATCTCTACGGCCTGCAAACTCTCCTGCAGAAATTTTAATTGAGATTGCCCTTCGGCGAGCTGGTAGTAGATTTTCAGGGCCGCCACCGACGCTTCGTTGCCACGAATCGCTGCGCGGAGCATCAGCAATTGTTGAACCTGATTGGCCACCTCTTCGTTGATACAACGCGACTTCGAAGTTTTTTCAAAGGCGAACTGACGCTCGATTTCGATCAGTTGAACCGGTGCTGAAGCGATTGCCGCCTGGCAACGGACGTCTTCCGCCGTGAGCATTGATCGCTGCGGGACATCAATCGGGACGACAACCTCTGGCTCGGTGACAGAGGATTCATGGTTGACTTGTCTGATCGCGTACTTCTTGGATGTTCTCACCGGACGAGTCGGTGGTTTCGTCGCAAGCACGGTACCATGCTGGACACGCCGCGAATAGATGGGGTGACGGTGTACGACACGCTGCCGCGCCAGTGCTGTCGGCTCACCGACCGCATGGATTGCAGGTCCAACGCAGCCTACCAAGCTCAGTAGGCATGAGCAGGCCAATGGCATCGCAAATCGACGATTCGATTCAACGGTCATGGTCGATCTGGTAGTCGATGCCCGCATCATCTGGCAATCCTGCGTTTTCGGCCCGATGGTGAGTCCGAAATATGCTTGGCTGTCTCAACGCATCCTGTGATTCGTCTCAGTTTCCAGGAGAAGAGCTATTCCCGTGGAACCAAATTGCATATTGCGGTCCGGTGCTGTTCTGAAAATCGGTTACTTGAGTTTCGGTCGGTACAGTTTTGTCGATTCTGCGGGAAATCTGGCCGACAGTTCCTCGCAAGGTTGGCAAGTTTCCCCAAGACTTTGCACTTTTTCTGGTTTGCGTGAACTTCCTTGTTTGCGGGAAGTCCCACCCGATTTACCATGAATCCGTGAACGGCATCGGTCGTCGGCGATTTCGTGGGGCTCCTGTTCGTCAAGTTGCGGGCTGCGATGTTGCCGGGCTTATTCGATGCCAGCGAATGGTTTCAAGCTTCCTTTCATCTGATTCTTTGTTGAATCGTGCATTCATATTTTGACCACGTGTCTTAATAGATTTCGGCGTGTTCTATGCGTTATTTACTGCCATTCCTCATCGGTCTGGGGCTTGGGGCGGCCGGACTCGCCCTTTGGAATTCCAGCGACGCAACTCCCGCGAATGATGCGGAGTCGGCAGAACTTCCGTTTTCTGATGGATCAGGACAGAGCACGCTTGGTCGATCGGTGGTCGCTGTCGGACGCTTGGTTCCGGCTAACGGAGTCATCAGCATCTCCGGTCCACCGGAAGGTCGAATCGTTGAAGTCCTTGTGGAAGAAGGGGAGTCCCTGAAGAAAGGGAGTCCCTTGGTCAAACTCGACACCGAGTTAGCAGATTTGGAACTTGATATTTTACGCGCTGAACAACAGACCGCGCAAAATCAGGCGGAGGCTGCAGTCACAGCGGCTAAAGCACAGAAGGAAGCGGCGGAACTCCAATTACAACAAGCTCAGTTGAGCAATCCGCAGATTGATTCTCAGCAGCAAGAGATCTCAGTACTTGAGGCAAATCTTGACGCGGCCGAGAAATCGTTGAAGAAAATGCAGGAGATCCCCGATCTCGTTCCATCCCAAAAAATCGAACAGCAAGAACAACTCATCCGCTCAACGCGGGCTCAACTCAAAGTTGCCAAGAACAACATCAAGCAACTCGAAGTCGGGAGCCAGCAAAAAATTTTGCTGGCTCAATCCGAACTGAAATTAGCGGAAGCGAACTTGGTGAAGGCCGAGAACGCATACTCCAAGGAAGCATTTGAAGCACAGATCTCAAAAGCTCAAACGCTCCTTGATCGCATGACCATTCGTTCGCCAATCGATGGCACTGTCCTCCAGGTTGCACTGAATGAAGGTGATACCATTGGGCCGCGACCAATCATGGAAGTCGCGAATTTGAATCCAATGTACTGTGTTACCGAGGTCTATGAGTCGGACCGCAGACTGATTCGAGAAGGCATGTCGGCGAAGATCACCAGTCCAGCGATTGGCGGCAGCCAAGATTCGTCAAATTCAGGTTTGACTGGAACCGTTGTCCGCGTTGGTCAAATGATTTCGCGAACAACACTCGACAATCTGGACCCATTCAAGCCGCAAGATAAGCACGTTTTTGTTGTTGAAATCAAACTCGACGAAGACAGTCAACGGGTCGCAAGAGAATTTATCAACCTGCAAGTTGAAGTCGAAATCGAAACTGATGAAACACGATCGCCAACCAATTCCGAAAATACCGATCTCTCATTGAGTGCGGTTTAGATGCTTGGGCATCGTAGGCTGAGGAGTTATTAATCGAGGAACGTCCGAATCGTCCACGATTCAATAGTACCGCGAATGTTGTCGGAACGATTCTAGTTTTCTGTAAGCCTCCTACCGAGTTTTCAAATGCCAGTATGGTTAGCATTTCGAAACTTAGTTCAAAGCAAAGTCCGAACCTTAGTGGGTATCGCGGGGGTTTCGTTCGCAGTCGTTCTTCTTTTCTTTCAGATCGGTATGGTGCTGTCGGCTTCTCGAACGGCAACTCTGGTCTATCGGGCTCTCGATTTCGATTTGCTGATTCGATCGAAAGCGTATGTTGAATTCTCAGATCCTAGAAGTTTTTCGGTCCAACGGATGCGTCAAGCGGATTCCATTTCTGGGACGCAGTCGGTCGTGCCGGTCTATTTAGGGACTGGAGAGTGGAAACATCCGACCGATCCCCGCTATCGAGCAATTCAAATACTTGGTTTTGAGATCGATGACCAAGTCTTTAATCAACCTCAAATTTTGGCGAAGGTAGATCGTCTTCGGCTGCCAAAACATGTGCTGATTGATGAGCTTTCCCATCCAGGTTTTGGCAAATTCCAAGAGGATTCTAACTCCGACACTCCGCGAACGACAACGTGGTTGAATGATCAGATTGTTGAGGTTGCCGGCGTGTTCCGATTAGGCGCAGGGTTTGGTGCCGATGGTACGGTGTTGGTGAGCGAGCGTGGTTTTGAACGGCTCTACCCTGGTCGGAGTCGAAATGAAATCAGTTTAGGATTAGTCCGGCTCGATCCGGGAGTCAATGAAACTCAAGTTCTAGAGAGTATCCGAGAACAACTCCCGACTGGGGACGGTGGCGATGTCGAGGTGCTGACACGAGAGCAAGTGCTCGAATATGAAACTGCTCTTTGGTTGTGGCATACGCCGCTGGGTCTCATTTTTATTATGGGAGCTGGCATCGCATGTGTGGTGGGGATTGTCATAGTCTACCAAGTGCTGGCTAGCGATGTCGCGAACCGACTACCAGAGTACGCAACGTTGAAAGCGATTGGATATCGAGATCGTTTTTTAGCAGCTGTTGTGATCTTCCAGGCCGTGTTGCTTGCGGTGATGGGCTTTCTACTTGGATGGGGAGGCTCTGTGATTCTCTATCGCATTACTCGCGAGATGGCTCGCATTCCCGTGGAAATGACTGTCCCACTTTGCATGGGTGTCGCGTGTGCGGCAGTCCTCATTTGTGTGGGTTCTGGATTAGCCGCTCTGAGTAAACTTCGAGCGGCGGCTCCGGCAGATTTGTTCTAATCTCCGTGTTGTTGGTCAACTCTCATCGCTAGCTAGTCAAAGATTGTTTCCAGCGAATGTTCCAAAGACGTGTGCCATTGGCATGGCGAAATTTAGTGCATAACAAACGGCGGCTAGTGCTGTCGGTTGCTGGGATTGCGTTTGCTGTGGTTCTTATGTTCACACAACAAGGGTTCTACTACACGCTATTGGACAGCACCGCTGAGCTAATCCATCGTATGGACGCAGACTTGGTATTGATTAATCCGCGGCGACGGATGTTGACAACACCCCAACCCTTCGAGGAACGCTATTTGTTGCAGACATTGGGGCATCCAAGTGTTGCTGATGTTGAGCCTGTCTATTTGGAGTTCTTGCAGTCGAAGCTTCGGACGGGGAAACAGTCTCCAAGACTGATTCGAGTGATCGCGTTTGATCTTGAACAATCAGCGGTTCGTTTTCCATCGCTGACGAGTGAGATGCTCGCCAAGCTAGATGACCCGGGGACCGCGATGATTGATCGGCGGTCCAAGTCAAAGTATTTTCCCCTTCCTTTAGATGATGTGAACGCTCTTCAGCAAGCTAATGTCGAGTTGAACAACCGTCGGTTAGAGATTGTGGGGACGTTCGATCTCGGCACGGATTTTATTAACACCGGGAATCTCTTGATGAGTTCACAGAACCTTGCAGAATTCTTTCCGGGGCGGTTGGGGCGTTTTGGTGATCCGCTTGAGACGATCGATGTCGGACTGGTCAAACTTCATGCCGATGCAGATCCTGAAACGGTTCGAGATGAACTTGCGGGAATTGTGCGAGTCGATGCTAGTTTGTCTCGGCGTGAGAATCCCGTGCGAAAAGTGGAAGTTCTCACGAAACAACAGTTCCTAGAAAGGGAACAAGAATATTGGAGAAAAGGGACACCGATCGGTTTTGTGTTTACTCTTGGTCAAGGACTTGGTTTTTTTGTCGGGATTGTCATTTGCTATCAGATTATCTTCTCCGGGCTTTCTGATTTGCAGGCTGAATTTGCAACGGTGAAAGCCATCGGCTATCGAAATCGGTTCCTTGTCGGGCAAGTTTTTGCGCAATCAATCTATCTTGCGATTTTTGGTTTTATTCCCGGTTGCCTCGTGAGCATAGGATTGTTTCATGTGCTGTCGTCGGAGACAGGGCTAATCATGGAGATGGTTGCCAGTCGGGCCATGTATGTGTTCCTTGCAACTGTTGTGATGTGTCTTGTTTCCGGATGCTTGGCCGTTCGGAAGATTCTTCGTTTAGATCCCGCTGAGTTGTTCTAGGACTATCTGCCGCCGTCGCGACTAGTTCTTGGTTCACTGGTTTTTGTGTTTGACGTTCCTATGACAGGTTTGGCTGTGATGGACAGGTTGAGAGCGATTCTTCCAATTTTCGACAGGATGTATTGATAATGTCAGTTGAGAATCCACAGACTCTAGATGATGCTCTGATTCCTCCTCCGCCGGAACTCGGGGACGGAGTGATCCACGTCTCCGGTGTCAATCACCATTATGGCGAAGGATCAACACGGACGCAGATTCTTCGTGACATCAATCTTGATGTTCGTTCCGGGGAAGTGGTGATCGTCAAAGGTCCGTCGGGGTCTGGAAAATCCACGCTGCTAGTTCTCATCGGTACGCTTCGGGGATTGCAAACGGGGAGTATTCAGATCGACGGGACCGAGTTGTTGGGGGCTGGAACGGAAGAAATTCTGAATGTTCGGCGAAAGATTGGTTTCATCTTCCAAGCGCATAACTTGTTCGGTTCGCTGACGGCTTATGAAAATGTGAAGATGGCGTTGCAGTTGTCGAATGATCGAAGCGACGAACGGAAGCGAATCGAGCAACTCTTAACCGATCTCGATCTCGGTCACCGGATCTATTACCGGCCGAAATCTCTTTCGGGCGGGCAGCGTCAGCGGGTCGCGATTGCGCGGGGCATTGTTCATAAGCCTCGAATCGTTCTAGCGGACGAGCCGACTGCCGCTCTTGATGCCAAGACAAGTCGGATCGTTGTGAATAAGTTGCGAGCGCTGGCAAAGGATCAAGGCAGTGCGGTTGTGATGGTGACCCACGATAATCGGGTGATGGATATCGCCGACCGTGTCATTACTGTTGAAGATGGTGCTATTAAAAGTGATACACACATCCGAGAAACGGAATTGATCTGCCGTTTTCTCGATAAAGTTCCGCTGTTCCAAAATGCGTCACAGGCCCAATGGCTGGCTGAGATCGCTGCGAAGATGCATCGCGTTGATTTTCAGAATGGGGAGAAGATCATCCAACAGGGGGACGATGGGAAAGCCTTCTATCTTATTCGGAACGGGAACGTCTCTGTGCGTCGGAATGG
Organism: Thalassoroseus pseudoceratinae; assembly: GCF_011634775.1. Taxonomy (NCBI): domain Bacteria; kingdom Pseudomonadati; phylum Planctomycetota; class Planctomycetia; order Planctomycetales; family Planctomycetaceae; genus Thalassoroseus; species Thalassoroseus pseudoceratinae. The sequence goes on along the minus strand of NZ_JAALXT010000001.1, from coordinate 801,831 downwards.
TGATCAACCCCAGCAGGTCGCCAAACTCGGTGAGGGGGAATACTTCGGCGAAATGTCGCTCGCAAAGGATCAGAAAACCAATGCGGATGTCGTCGCGGATGGCAAGGTTGTTGCCTACGCCCTAGGGAAGTCTGACTTCAAAGCCTTGCTGAAGAGCAGCCATGCGTTTGACGAGGAAGTCCGCCGCGTGATCTACGCTCGGCAATAGGGACAATCCTTTTGACAAGGCAGATATTGCTAGACCGAATCTCGTTTTGATCCGCGGACTAGCATTTTGTTTTCGCAGGCAAGTCGTGACTTGAGAACGCGATTCTAGCTCGGAACTCGTGCGTGTCGCGTCCTTGCGTTTGGTTACTTGCTAGCGGTGAGCGACTCGGATTTTCTCTCATCCGGGTGTGTCGGTAGTTCTCGGCCGAGTTGGTCAAGTATATACTTCTGGAATACGTATATCCGTTCTTCTCGCGTTCCAATCACTCCCCGGTGGTTGCTGACTTCGAGTCCTCGTTGTTGGTCGGCGAAGACTTCCCAATCTTCGAGCTGCACTTGTTTCATCGTGTTCTTGGCGAACCGGCCGGATGCCAATGCCAGCAGCTTCGCTAACGGTCCCCTCTTGAGTCCGCGGAACGAGTACATCCGAAGATTGATCTTGCAGGTTGTCGGTGACGTTGGCAGATACGTGAGGACATAGGAAAAGATGTCTGTTGTCACAAAGATCAGGTTCGGGTGAATGTGTTGGTGAATATAGAGATTCGTTTTCTCTCCACCGAGCCACCGAACGATGCGACCTTGCCAGCGGTCGACACGGGGATCTTCACCTGAGTCATAGTCGAGTTGAGTGTAATTCGGTTCCAGGATATGGTCGGACGCGGCTTCACTCGGATAGATTCCCCCGAAAGACTTGGGGTGAAGTTTCGGGATATGATACGACTCGAGCGTATTCTCGGCAGGAACCTTCCAATTGCACGGGCATTCGTATTCCCAGACGTGCAGAAGTCGCCAAGCAGGAGTCGAAAAGAAACGATTGTTCCGCTCGAAGACTGGGCCGAGATACTCTTTCAAGGACGGCGGATCGTCCGTGAGTGCGAGGAACAGAAGATCCCCGCAATTCTCAAGTCGATATTTCTTGATTCGGGAATTCTCGCGGTCCCAAGGCCGGAAGCAGCGGGCATCGGGAATGCGACCGGTGAGACCTTCTTGGTTGTACTCCCAGCCGTGATATTGGCAGGCCATCGTCGGGGTGTTGCCACGACGTTCATGAGTCAACAGGCAATGCCGATGAGCACACACGTTCTCGAAGGCGTGAAATGTACCGTCGAAGTTTCGAACTTGGACCGGATGACCGAACAGGTCAATCGTGAGATAGTCTCCCGAGTTTGCCAGTTCAGACCGTGTGCCGACGAATTGCCAACTCGGCAAGAACAGCTTTTCAAGTTCCGCCTGGTGTTGTGTCGGTGATCGATAGTCGTCGGAACTTAGTAGATATTGCAGATGCGTTTGATTGACAAACACCACGACTCCTATTCAGTTGGCTCGGTGTTGATCGTGGAATTCGCAGGAAACCCGCCCGCTATTTCATCGGATTTTGTGAGTCTACTTCTTCATGTCACCGCGAGCATCACGAACTTCGGATTGCACGACTTGCGGAAGTTTCGAGATCAGTAGGTTGCGGCCATCGAACCAGCCTTCCGGTTCGGAAAAGACGACATGCACTTCAATAAACAGGCCATCTTCGTAGTCTTTCAACTTGGTGACCTTGATGTACATCCCTAAGTGTTCGTACGGGTGCTTTTCGCCGGTCGGTTTGTTGCGGACTAGGCTTTGCCAGTAGTTCGGGAATTCAGAATCGCCATTGAATTGCGGAGCCAGCTGCGTGGCGAAAACGAGTGAATCGTCGGTCTGGCTCCAGTAGGTTCGCACGGCGGCGTTGATCATCACTCGGTTGATGAGTTCTCGTTGGATGTGCCCGTAACGCTCATGCTTGGGGTCAATCTCGTCGATGCCACGTTTTTGAAGGTCTTGCTCGTCGATGGTTTTCCAGTCGTCCTCGGCTTTGCCGTTTTTGGCTAGCTCATCGAAGTCGCCGTACGCAACGAAGTAGACGTTGACGAATTTCGCTTTGGCGTTGGCTTTCGGGCAATCGACTTCTTTGATTCGCTTGAGGATGTGCGGGGCGAACAGGGCCTTGCGTGTGAGTCGATCCAATGGAACCGCTCGACCGCCAATGGCTTCCATGATCTTTTTTTGCTGTTTGCCGGTGAGATTATCGTCCATCATGGGAGCCGGCAGCTTGAACGGTTCCTGCTCCCCAATGGTCAGGCCGGTCTGTCGGAGTTCGGCATATACAGGATTGTGAGCGATATGGTTGGCATCGGCTGCTCCATCCGCGGAGAGGAGCGCGGCGGTCAGGCAGAGTAAAGATGTCATGATTGACCCCAAGAAGGTGAATTTGGCGGGACGGCAAAGTCTACGTGGCAGACACAGACCGTTTCTACGGTATTGTGGTGCCGTTTTGCCTATCTTCAACCTTATCGGGCGCTATATCCGTCGGCAAGACCGCTCGAAGTCTTCCGCGTGGCCGCCGACCAGAGAGCCTGTCGGAGACCTCGTTCCAACGTTTGTAGGGATTCGGCATTCAACGCGGATTGTCCGGCTAAATCGGCCAATGACTTCGTGAACTGAACGGTCATCCGGCCCTTGGGAGGTGATTTGACCGCAAAGGCGTTGTCCGACGGAATGCCAACGGTGAACTCACGTCGATCGACGTATAAGAGACAGTCGTCGATAGCGTTGCCGCGTAGCCATTCCATATGCGTGTTCACGCCGAGATACTGATTCCGTTCGTCGATGTCGATTCCGAACGAGAGCGTTTCTAGGCGACCTGTGGGGGCATCCACGAGCAAGATGTGTCGCATGATCGCAGGTCGATGCCCCTGCCCTCGCACCATGACCGCGTGGGTGTCGATCACAGCCATTGTGGGTGTGTGGGCACGCAAACGGGCCATCATTAGCTTTTCGTAGCAGGTTGACAACAAGATTCCCTCGAGGAAGCCGAACTTCACGCCGAATCGGTTTTTCGTTTCGGGGGTGATGACGGTGTCTTGACCGCGAATACTCGTGCCCATTCCGATCCCAATGTTGCCAATCTCATACTGATTCTGACCATCGGAATTCGTTGTGGGACGGACATTGGCCGCCACGGCGGTGAAGACCAGGCTCGACATACGATACGTTTGCTTATTGACTTTCGAGCGGTGCTCGGGGTGGATCCGGGGCATGCTCTTCAACACTAGATGCGACCACCCATCGGGAGCGGTGTTGCCGACAACGGTCCCCGGTTTCAAAAGGACCAGTCGAGGTGGCGGATATTCAGGCCGGTTCACTACATGCAGCTTCGGTTCCTGAGCGGCCGCAACATGCTTCGAGTTCGATCGAACGGGGCTGGCCGAGAGTTCCTTCGGTGTAACGTTGTCCTGAAGCAACGCCCCCGTCGCGATGAGACAGGTGGCTGCAATGCCGAGGATCGTTGAACGTCCGTGCAATGGCATGGTTGCGGTTCCTTGCACTATCAATTTTGGCATGAGATTCAACGGCTCCCGGACGGCGGAATTAACTGTCCAGTTTGCAGCGAAGCGTTTGTTGCAAGTTCGCCGTTTCAAAATTCCCCTGAGTTCAACAGACCAAGGGATTGTGTGTGGCTTACCTAGAATAACGCATTTGGTCAATACGGACTTTGTCTGTGCGTCGTCCCGCAACGTGTTGTCTTTTGACAACACACCCGCAAGGGCTGAGCGAACAACGCCGTTCCGCGACAACGTTCTTTAGGAATCCTACGAAAAGCTTGCGTGAGGTCGGTATGTAGCGTAGCATCATGGGACAGGGGAACTAGGTAAAGTGGGACGGATAGAACAATCCCGATGGGTCGTCGGATTGTTTCCGTCAGAAGTTTCGGACCGGGAATCCGCAACTTCGTGAACAATCGTAGCTGCATCAGTGAGCCGACACATTCGGCTCTCAGGGGTTATCTAATGGACTTAAATGCTCTCTTTGTGTTGACGCCAGCTGGCGAATGCGATCCAACTATGGCAATCGCCGCATGTCGCGCTGGGGCTAAAGGAACGCTCGATCTCGAGTACGTCGCAAACGCTGACGCAATCGGGGAAGCCTTGGGAAGGCTCAGCCGATTCGGTCGCGGCGAATTTGGGGTCAAAATCGGGCTGGCACAAGTGCCCCAACTTGACCATCTTCTCGAATCCTCGCCTGAGAGTCTCGCTTGGGTTATCATCGCGGGGGGCGTGGATGCGAGTCAGAAAGACGCGGTCACGAAGCTTCGCAATCGCGGTTTGAACATCTATTTCGAAGCAACGAGCGTTGCCGAAATGGAATGGGCCGAGGAATTGAAGGTCGATGGAATCATTCTGAAAGGGAATGAATCCGGTGGTCGCGTTGGTGAGGAGACGGCTTTTGTTCTCCTGCAGCGTTGGCAACATCGCTTGGCAACGCGAGAGAAAGAAACCATCTCACTCCCGATTTGGGTGCAAGGTGGGATTGGTCTCAACACCGCCGCCGCATGTGCCGCCGCCGGTGCAGCCGGTGTGGTTTTGGACGGTCAACTCCTGCTGACCCGGGAATCGACGCTTCCTCCGCAATCACGCAAGCTGATCGCCGCGTTCGACGGTGGTGATACCCTCTGCCTGGGTTCACAACTTGGGGAAGCCTACCGAATCCATAAACGCCCCGGCAGCAAAGTGGTCGAGCAGCTCAACAAGATCGAGCAAGACTTGATCGGCTCCGAGTTGAGCAGCGGCGAAAAACTCACCGAGTGGCGAAATGCGATCCGTGAAGCCGTTGAATCGGCTCCTGTTGGTCAGTCTGTGTTCTTGGGGCAGGATGCCTGCTTGGCTCAGTCGTTGGCTGAGGAACACTTCACTGTCTCCGGTGTTCTTCAGGCTGTTGTCGAGCAAGTTCGTAAGAATTTGGACTCTGCTCGAGACTTGCAGCCGCTCGGCGAGAATTCACCGTTCGCCGAAAGTCACGGGATTCAGTTTCCGATCCTGCAAGGTCCGATGACGCGAGTCAGCGATACCGCCGAATTCGCGAACTCTGTTGCGGAAGCCGGTGCATTGCCGTTCTTGGCTCTGTCATTGCTCCGCAAGAATGCGGTCGTGAAGTTGCTGGATGAGACAAAGAAACTCGTCGGCAACAAACCGTGGGGAGCCGGTCTGCTGGGCTTCTTGCCGCCGGAAATTCGCAAAGAGCAAATGTCGGCTCTGCTTGCCAACAAACCGCCGTTTGCATTGATCGCCGGTGGACGACCGGACCAAGCGCAAGAACTCGAAGACGAAGGCGTGCCGACGTACTTGCACGTTCCGTCACCGGGCTTGCTGACGATGTTCCTCAAAGACGGTGCAAAACGATTCGTCTTTGAAGGCCGCGAGTGTGGTGGACACGTGGGGCCGCGTGGCAGTTTCCTCTTGTGGGAAACCATGTGCGGCTTGTTGATGAATCACCTTGGTGAGAAAGGTCGTGGCGAGGATTTGCACGTCGTGTTTGCCGGCGGCATTCACGATGACGTTTCCTGTGCGGCTGTTGCTGCAATGTCGGCACCACTCGCCGAACGTGGGGTGAATGTGGCTGTGCTGATGGGCACCGCGTATCTCTTCACGAAGGAAGCCGTCGAGAGCGGTGCGATCGTGAAGAAGTTCCAAGATGCCGCCGTCACCAGCGGTGACACAGTGCTGCTCGAAACCGGACCTGGACACGCAATCCGCTGCATCAACACTCCCTACTTTGAACACTTCAACGCCGAAAAACGGCGGTTGCAGAAGGAAGGCAAGACGCCCGAGGAAATCACGCGGGCTCTCGAGTGGATGAACATGGGGCGATTGCGGGTCGCGTCCAAAGGCGTCGAACGGCAAAACGACGAGACCGGTGCCTCGAAACTCGCCGACGTCAGCGATGATGACCAACTCGCTCGCGGCATGTACATGATCGGCCAAGTCGCCGCCATGCACGACCGCGTGCTGACCATGCAGGAACTGCATGAAACCGTCTGCCTTGGCGGAATGAAACGGATCGAGCAACTCAAGCCGACCATCATTCGCGAAGTGCCACAACAAAAACCGAGCGATATTGCGATCGTCGGGATGGCGAGTTTCTATCCGCGTTCGATCAGCGTCGAGGAATACTGGGAAAACATTCTCAACAAGACGTATGCCGTCACCGAAGTCCCGGAAACGCACTGGGATTGGCGACTGTACTACGATCCCGATCCACGTGCTCCCGATAAGAGTATTTCGAAGTGGGGCGGGTTCATGGGGGATGTGCCGTTCGAGCCAATGCGGTACGGCATCACGCCGAAGAGTGTCGACTCCATCGAACCGCTGCAACTCCTGCTCCTCGAAGGAGTGCGACATGCCATCGAGGATGCCGGTTACGAGAACCGTCCGTTCAACCGTGAGAAAACCTGTGCGGTCGTCGGCATCGGTGGTGGTGGGGCTCCGTTGTCCGTCGCCTACGGTTTCCGAGCCTGTCTGCCGTTGTTCTCGACGGTGCCGGGGTTGGACATCGACCACGAACAACTCGTCGAAAAGAGCAACGCCGTTCTACCGGAATGGACCGAAGATTCCTTCCCTGGTTTCTTGAACAATGTGACTGTCGGCCGAGTTTCGAACCGGTTCAACTTCGCCGGAAAGAACATGGCGATCGACGCGGCTTGTGCATCGTCACTGGCAGCCCTGTATGACTGCGTGTGGGAACTCGAAAGCGGCACCAGCGATGTGGCGTTCGCGATGGGAGCTGACGCGGTGATGACGCCGTTCGCGTTCACCGCGTTCTCGAAAACTCACGCCCTCTCCGCCCGCGGACAGTGCAGCCCATTCGATGCCGCCGGTGATGGCATTGCATTGAGTGAAGGCGTTGGCATTGTGATGCTCAAGCGTCTCGAAGACGCCGAACGGGATGGCGATACGATTTACTCGGTCATCAAAGGCGTTGGTTCTTCGAGTGACGGTCGTGAGAAAGGTCTCACCGCTCCGAACCACTCTGGTCAGGTGCGGGCACTCAAACGGGCCTATGAGAAGGCGAACATCTCGCCGGAACGCGTCGGTTTGGTGGAAGCTCACGGTACGGGAACCGTCGTCGGGGACCACACCGAAGCCAAAGCCCTGATCGAAGTCTTCCGCGAAGGCGGAGCCGATGTGCAATCGACTGCTCTTGGTTCAGTCAAGTCGATGATTGGTCACACCAAGTGTGCGGCTGGGGTCGCCGGGTTGATCAAGTCCGCGAAGGCGTTGCATCACAAAGTGTTGCCACCGACGTTGGTGGAGCGGCCGAATCCGAAGATCAACTTCGAAGAAAGCCCATTGTATCTGAACTCCGATCCACGACCGTGGGTGCATGGCGGACCTGAACCGAGATGTGCCGGCGTGAGTGCCTTTGGTTTCGGCGGCACCAACTTCCACACCGTCTTGGAAGAGTACACCGGCGAATATCGGGAAGAAACGCCACCGTCTATGCGGCATTGGCCGGCGGAATTGTTGGTGTGGCGTCGTGGTTCCAAAGAGGAATTGCTCAAAGCTGTTGAGAAGGTCAATCAAGCCATTTCGACAACCGCTGTGCCGAAGATGGGCAAACTCGCGGCGACTTTGTGGAAAGCGAATACGGACGACGCGAGTCATCCAACGCTCGCCATCATTGCCTCGACCGTGGACGATCTGAAAACGAAGTTGCCCGAAGCGATTGAAAAGCTGAAAGGCGATGACGAGTCGGTTCAGGATCCACGCGGAATCTACTTCTCCGAAAAACCGGCGGCTCGTGGTGGCAAAGTCGCGTTCTTGTTCCCAGGACAGGGTTCGCAATATCCAAATATGCTTTCGCAAGTCGGGATGAACTTCCCGGAAGTGCGTCGCACGTTTGACACCGCGGAACGCACCTTGTACGGCAAATGGGCGAAACCGTTGGGGCGGTTCATCTATCCGCCGTCGACGTTCACGCCAGAAGAGGACAAGAAAGTCCGCGAAGCTCTTGCGAACACCGAAGTCGCACAGCCCGCGTTGGGAGCGTCTGGACTCGGTATGTTCCGGTTGCTCGAAGCTCTCGGGATCGAGCCCGATTTCGTTGCTGGTCACAGCTACGGTGAATACGTTGCCTTGTGCGCAGCGGGCGTGATTTCCGAAGAGGACCTGTTCCGCATCTCCTACGAACGCGGTCGTCTGATCAACGAAGCCGCCGGTGAAGACGCCGGTAGCATGGTGGCGATCGACGCCGATGCCGATGAAGTTTCCAAACTCATCGAAGGCATCGAAGGTGTATGGCTGGCGAACTTGAACTCGCCGACGCAAACCGTCGTTTCGGGAACGGCCGCTGGGTTAAAAGAACTTCTCGCGAAGTTGCAGGAACAAAAAGTCCGCGGTCGACAAATTCCGGTCGCATGTGCGTTCCACTCCGAACTCGTCGCCGATGCGGCTCGTCCGTTGGCGAAGGTTCTCAGCGAGACGAAATTCCATACGCCCAAACAGACGGTGTTCTCGAACACCTTGGGCGATGCCTACCCGAGCGATGCCGACGCGATCGCCTCGACTCTCGCCGATCATTTGGCGTCTTCGGTCCAATGGCGACCGGAAGTCGAAGCCATGCACGAAGCCGGTGCGAGAGTGTTCATTGAAGTCGGTCCGCAGGGCGTATTGACCAACTTGGTCAAGCAAACGCTCGGCGACGCTCCGCACATCGCGGTGCCGACCGATCTGAAAGGTCGAGCGGGTCTGGTGCAGTTCCAGCACTGCTTGGCTCAGCTTCTTGTTAGTGGCGTCCCGATGGATTTGGGTCGTTTATATCGCGATCGTGAGCCGGAGACTTACGAACTTTCGCGGCTGGAGAAAGACGCCAGCATTCCGTCGTACTCACCCATGACCTGGATGGTCAACGGCGTGCGTTCTCGTCGTCACAACGAACCCGAACCTTATGTATTGGGACAGCCCATGAAGGACAGATTGCCATCCGCAACAGGCGGATCCCCGCCGCCGCCCTCCAACGGGTCGGCACCGAAGAATGGAGCGGCCCCCGCGGCTTCCTCTTCGTCACCAACGAATGGTCATGCACACACAAACGGTGCCAGCCAACCGGTCGCAGAGACCAATGGACATCACCCGGAAACGAACGGCCATTCGAATGGTCATTCCAACGGGCACGCCAATGGCCACGCTTACCCCGCACCGGCAGCGCCGCAACAACCGGCTCAATTGCCAGCCCAACCGCAACCGGCTCCCGTGCCGATGCAGTATGGCCCGGCGATTGATGAAGCCACCGTGGTCATGCAAGGCTTCCAAAACGTGATGGGGAAATTCCTCGACACGCAACGCAGCGTCATGATGGCCTACATGCAAGGTGATGCCGGCGAACCAATCCCGGCAGCGAGCTATCCCGCTCAGCCGATGATGATGCCGCAACCACAACCGCAGTACGCTCCGCAGCCACAGCCGCAAGCGTATCAAGCACCGGCTCCCGCTCCGCAACCGCAGCCCACGCCACAACCGGCACCGCAGGCTGCTCCCGTTGCCGCTGCTCCTGCTCCTGCTCCTGCAGCACCGGCCCCGGCTCCAGAGCCAAAAGCCGAAACCAAACCAGCGACGGAAACGGGCTTGGCGAAAGCCAAAGAACCGACCGTCACCGAACCGGCTCCCGCTGCGTCCACCGGACTCAGCCGTGAGTCGATGGCCGATCAACTTCTGGACTTGGTCAGCGAACGCACGGGCTATCCGAAAGACATGCTCGGGCTCGACCTCGATCTCGAAGGGGAACTCGGTATCGATTCCATCAAACGCGTCGAGATTCTCGGAACGCTCGCGGAAGGTATTTCGGCCGAGAGCGATGCCGACATGGAAGACGCTTTGGACCTTGAACAACTCACCAGTTTGCGAACCCTCCGGGGCATCCTGGATTACCTCGATGAGGCTCTCGTAAACCCCACGAAGCCCGCGTTGTCAGCTGAGGACACCGCGGGTTCCCGAAACGAGGATGAGACCAGTTCGGCCGCCGGGATGGCAGCGAACGGGTCATTGACTGATCAATCCGCACCAACGGAATCGGAAGAATCTGCCACCGGCGAGATTCAACGCGGATTGGTCCAATTGGTCGACGCTCCCCTGCCAAATGGGGCGGGGGCGGTTGTCCCGAGTGGCACGGTCATCGTCACCGACGACGGACGCGGCATCGCACCAGCGGTCGCCGCGAAGTTGGCCGACTTCGATGTCAACGTGGCCATTGTGCGGATGTCCGGCGAAGGGGCGAAGGGTTGGACGGCCGACCTGACCGATCCCGACGAAGTTGAAGACCTGCTTAAACGCATCCGCGAGGAAGCCGGTTCGCTGGGTGGTTTGATCCACCTCATGCCGCTGGCGGAAATCGCGAACGATGGTGGCGACTGGGCCGAACGGGCTCACCGCAATGTGAAGTCAATGTTCGTGCTGTCCAAAGCACTTGGTGAAGAACTGCGGATCATCGGTGAAGACGGTGGAGCGTTCATTCTCTCCGCGACCGGTCTCGGTGGAACCATCGGTTTCGGTGACGATCATCTCCCCATGACGGCTTCCGCCGGTGACGGAGCAGTGATCGGCTTCACCAAGACGCTCGGCTCCGAATGGCCGGAAGTCATGGTGCGTGCCGTTGACCTTGATCCTACCGAAGACCCAATCGAGTTGGCGGACCACCTGCTGAACGAACTCAACGATCCGGAAGGACCGTTGGAAGTCGGGCATCGTGGAACGAAACGGGTAACTTGGGAACCGATTCGCTCGGAACTCGACACCACCGTGGAACCAGAAATGGAACTTCCCAGCGGTGCCACGATTCTGGTGACTGGCGGTGCCCGTGGGATTACCGCTCGGATCGTCGAAGAACTGGCGAAACGACATCAACCGAATGTGGTGATCGTCGGTCGATCAGAGCTGCCATCGGCGGAAGAAGAAGCTGACACCGTTGGCATCGAAGGCCAAATGGAAATCAAGGCCGCTTTGATTCAACGATTCAAAGCATCCGGCCAAGAGTTCAAACCGGTCGACATCGAGAAAACGTATCAACAGCTACTTCGTGATCGGGAATTGCGGGAGAACCTCGCAAAGATTGAAGCCGCCGGAGCCACGATTCACTACCGAGCCTGCGATGTGCGGGACGCCGATGGAATCGCGGCACTGTTCACCGAATTGGAAGATCAGTTTGGTGGAATCGACGGTGTGATTCACGGGGCGGGCGTCATCGACGACAAGTTCGTCAAAGACAAGCAACCCGAGTCGTTTGATCGCGTGTTCCTGACCAAGGTTGAAAGTGTTTCGATCTTGCTGAAACACCTGAACCCGGAACGGTTGAAGTTCTGCGTGTTCTTCGCCTCGATCGCCAGTCGCTATGGCAACCGTGGTCAAGCGGATTACGCCGCCGCCAACGAAGTCTTGAGCAAACTGGCCTTTGAACTCGATCGTCAATGGAAAGCCCGCGTGACGGCAATCTGCTGGGGACCGTGGGGCGAAGTTGGCATGGCTTCGCATTTGGAGAAACACTTCGTCAAACGCGGTTTGTTCCCGATCCCGCCGCAAGTCGGATCGCGAATGCTCGCCGACGAACTCCTGTTTGGCCAAAAAGGTGAAGCCGAAATTCTGGTCGCCGGTGGTGAGGAACACGAGTTCCAACCCCGCCACAGCCGACAACATCCCGACGCACAACCTGCCACTGCTGGCTAAAGGCGTCGGTGAATTCCTGGTGAACGGTGAGAATTGCTGCGACTGATTCGAGAGAATTGGTCGCTGCGGTTCTCCCGTGAACTATGCTTGCTTACGAAGATCAACGGAATCCAATCAAGGTCCGCGCCACGATGGTCTCGCAGAATACAACTATGACAACTCCCTCCGAATGGCCCTCGGAACTGTTTGTGCTCCAAGGGGCGAACCGCGACGACTTACGACGTAACATTGCCGGATTGCAGGACTATCTGAGTCAGCAACCGCAAACTCGGTTGGTCGATTTGGCTGCGTCGTTGAACCGCAATCCTCTGTCTGGTGCCGAGCGTCTGGCGATTGTTGCCGACTCGGTCGAAACGTTGCGTGATCGTCTGGAACGGGCCGACAAAAAGTTGGCTGACGCGAATTGCAGCAAAATCCGCGACCGCATGGGCATTTATTACGCCACACAGCCCTTGGGGCAAACCGGGCAAGTCGCGTTTTTGTTCCCCGGTGAGGGGGCACCGTATGTAGGGATGCTCGGTGACGTGCTGCCGCACTTTCCGCATGTGGCACAGATCATTCAACAATGCGACGAAATGCAAGCTCAGTCCGAGCACGACAATCGTCCGCTGAGTCGATTCCTGTTCAAACCGGATGACGCCGACGTTCGCAAGCAACTTGAAGAAGAACTTGGCGGCCTCGGCAACACGATGTTCAGCGTGTTGATGGTCGACTGGTGTTTGCTTGAGTTGCTCAAAGGGATGGGCGTCCAACCACATGCGATGGCCGGACACAGTGCCGGTGAATTGGCGGCGCTCTGGGTCGCTGGATGCTTGGGGAGTGATCCGCCGTTGGCGACGGTGCATCAGTCGATGCAAGAACTCGAACAGGGCGAAGGCACGAGTGCGGAAAGTGAATCCGTGTTGCTCGCCGTCGGTGCATCTCGCGAGGCAATGGAAGAACTCGTGCAGAAGACGGCGACGGAATTGAACATCGATCCTGGCAACTTCTTCCTGGCGATGGACAATTGCCCGCACCAGACCGTCGTCATCGGACCTCCGGAACCGATGAAAACCTTCGAGGCGGAACTCGGTCGCAAAAAGATGATGTTTGAACGGTTGCCGTTTTCGCGGCCGTATCATACGCCGTTGTTTGAACCGTTCATGGGACCACTAACGCGAATGTTTGAAGGCATTCCGTTCCAGCAACCGCACACGAAACTGTATTCCTGCACCAGTGCCCTGCCCTTCCCGCCTGATCCTAACGAGATCCGGGACTTGGCATTGTCGCACTGGAAATCCCGAGTCGAATTCACCCGCATGGTTCGTCAAATGCACGACGACGGCGTGCGAGTGTTCGTGGAAGTCGGGCCGCGAGGCAATCTCACATCGTTTGTGGAAGACATCCTTCGTGGGCGAGATTTTCTCGCGCTTCCGGCGGATACGTCACGACGCGACGGACTCACGCAACTCAACCATCTAGCCGGGCAACTGGTGGCGAACCATGTGCCGATGCGGTTGGAATCTCTTTACGAATCACGAGTGGCCCCCATGACGTCCGCAGCACCGCAACCGACTTCGCAACCACAAATGCCAATGCCACACGGTTCCGCCGGGAATGCGGCAACGGCTTACATGGGCGTGATGGATCAGTTCCTGGGCTTGCAGAACGATGTCATGCAGCAGTACTTGCATGGACGTCGGTCGGGGCAACCGGTTCGACGGGGACGACGAGGTCGCGGCGTGAGCGTGCCGGTTCAAACACCGCAATCAATGCCACAACCGCAACCCGTACCACAAACGGCTGCACCAACGGCTCAACCAGAGCCAACACCAGCGGCACCAAAAGCTCAGTCAGCAACTCCGGCTACCGTGATGCCGTCGACCGATCATCTTCCGATGATCGACGAAGTTGTGCAGTTTGTGCCGGGGCAAGAGATCACGGTTCGACGACTGCTCGATTTGGATGAAGACGTCTTCGGTGCTCATCACACCGTTGGCGGTCGAGAGGTGAGTTACGTTTACCCCGAACGCAACGGGCAACCGGTCACGCCGATGACGTTCAGCCTGGAGATGATGGCGGAAACGGCCACATTGATGGTGCCCGGTCAGGTTGTGACAGCCATTCAAAACGTGCAATTGCTCAAGTGGCTTGGCTTCGACGAAGACGAACCACCGACCATCGAACTCACCGGGAAGTTGATTTCCGTTTCAGAAACCGAAGCGGAATTGCAGATGAAGATTCACGACCTCGGCCACAACCCGCAGGACGGCGAACAAGGCGCACTCGCAGCGGTCGGGACGGTGCGGATGAATAACATCTATCCCGAACCGCCGCCGGTCGAAGACTTCCCGCTCTCGAACGAACGCCCCTGCCGCATTCCGTTGGACGTGCTCTACAAAAACTTGTTCCACGGCGAATACTTCCAAGGCGTGTGCTCGCTGGACCGCTTCGGTGAAGAAGGAATCCAGGGGCAATGTCGAGTGTTGCCGCGGGATGGGCTGTTCACGTCGAATCCTGATCCGCAGTTCGTGCTGGACCCGGTCTTCATGGACATCCTGATGCACCCGCTCGCCGGTTGGCACTTGGAACAACCCGATCAATCGGGACGCATCTTGTTGCCGTTCGAACTGAAAGACATGCGGTTCTACGGACCGCGTCCGGCGGTGGGCACGGAGATGACTTCGCAAGGTCGCATCGTGCACGAATCCGGTCGCCGATTCACACACTCGGTCGATGCGGTCGCACCAACAGGGCGTTATTGGGCCCAAATGCACGGGCTCAAGTACTGGCGATTCTATTTGCCATTCGGGGAATTCAACTTCCATGGTCCGAAGGATGACTACTTCCTCAGCGACAACTTGCAGGAAGCGGTGGCCGGTGCCAACGAAGGGAACAGCGACCAACCGAATGCTTGGTGTGTGACGCTGGAACCGCCACGCGACCTACAACAACCCGGTTTGATGATGGCCAGTGCCCGTGTCACTCTGACAGCGGACGAATTGACGGCCTTCCGAAAATTGGATGGACCAGTTGCCGAGAAAATTCAATGGCTGTTCGGACGAATGGCTGCCAAAGACGCCGTTCGGTTGTTGTGGCGAAGCCGCACAGGGGCCCGGATGGTCCCGGCGGATATCAGCATTGATCTCGACGAGCATGGTCGACCGATTGCCACGCCACTTGGACAGGAACGCCCCGCAGATTATCCGAACGTTTCGATCGCCGAAGCCGGTGGGCTGATCGTGGCGGCGTCTTCGTTCGATCGTCCCGTGGGTGTGGATTTGGAAGTCATCGAACCGCGTGATACGGAAGCCGTGGCGATAATCCTGAACGACAATGAACGCAAGCTGCTCGGACAGTTCGAGGATCACGACGAGGCCGTTACTCGCTTCTTATGTGCGAAAGAAGCATTCGTGAATGCGGTCGGACGGGGCTTGCTGGATGGGCCTGCGAACGTCACGATTCAATCAGCAGACCCCGCGAGCGGGCAAATTGAAGTCGCAATCCACAGCAAACTGGCCGGTGAACTGCCGGACTTGCAAGATTCCACCTTCAGCGTGCCCACGCTGCGGAAAGACAAATTCATCGTGGCCACTTGCATTCTGGAGGGAGTTCCCGCATGCACGTAAACAGCGAAGAAGAAGTGTTCCAGAAAATCGTCCACATTCTGCGGAATTTCGAAGGACAAGAGTATTCCGGCCCAATCGAACGCGACACGATGTTCTTCGCGGACATGGGGTTTGCTTCGATCGACGCGGTCATCCTCGGTGAGCAAATGGAGTTCACTTTCAACCGTCGGTTTCCGTTCAACGAGCTGTTGATGGAACTTCAAGCCGAAGGCGTGGAAGACATGCCGATCGGACGATTGGCCGCTTTTGTGTATCGAGATTTATCATCCAGTTAGTCGGTGGAAACACGATCGCCTCACGCCGATCATGAAACGAAAGGTGAGACCATGCCACGCATCGATGTGGATGGCGTCAAACTGCACTACCAGCAAACCGGCGAAGGGCCGGATGTCGTTCTGATCCACGCCTTCACGAGCAACCTTGCCGTGTGGATGATGATCGGCATCATGGACGAATTAGCGAAAGACTTCCGCGTGACCAGCTACGATCTGCGTGGTCACGGACTGAGCGAAGTCACGCCGAACGGGTACACCTCGGCGGAGATGGCCCGCGATTTCGCACGTCTGCATGATGCCTTGGAACTCGATTCGGCATTCGTGGTCGGTCACAGTTATGGCGGCGTGATTGGAACGCATGCGGCGTTGGAGTATCCAGAGAAAGTCTCGGGAATCATCCTCGCCGACACCTACTTCCCTGGTCTCGAACACATCGAACCAAACGTTGCGGATACGGTGATTTGGCGGGAACTCAGCAACGATCTTGGAAAAAGTGGGATCGACCTCGGCGAGCAAGTCGATTTCGGGCGGTTGTTTGAGGCGGTGAAGAATCTTACTCCGGAACAAACCGAAGCGATTCGCGAGTCACTCGGCCCAGCGTCGGTACGTTGGTTGGCCCCACTCGGAAAACTCGCCGGTACAACAGCCGGAACCGAGATGTTCGAGGAAGCGGGTCTCACGGCGGAGCGAATCCAATCCGTGTCCGTTCCGGTCGTCGGACTTTACGACGAACAAACAACATTCGGGGCCACTTGCAAATACCTTGAAGATCATTTGGCCGACGTACGGATTGACGTCGTACCTGGTGCGCGGCACTTGGCTCCATTACAGAGTCCGGTCGAGTTCACGCGTCTCGTGAAGACGCATCTTTACCGGATGGCTGGGTTGGAATCCACGGTCGAAACTTCTTAACTCTCGAATTCTTCCCGGACAGCGTTCCTTGCGAAGCGAAACGATATGCATTTCATCACGTTCCTAATCAAAAACTTGATGCGGCGGAAATCGCGATCCTTACTCACAGTATGTGGGTTCGCGGTCGCGGTCGGCACGACGGTCGCGTTGATGGGCGTTTCGGAGAGCTTCGAACGGGCCTGGGAGGCGTCGATGAGTGGTCGAGGCATTGACCTGATCGTCGCCGAGAAAGGGGCCGTCGATCAATTGACGATGAACCTCGATCTCTCGATCCGCGATCGAATCGAAGCGGTCGACGGGGTGCGTGCCGCCGAACCGACACTGGTCGACTTGCTCGACTACATCGACGACGAAGACAACATGCTCAAAACCATCGTGCAAGGTTGGGAGCCCGAAGGATATCTCTTCGGCGAAATCGAAGCCGTGGAAGGCCGCTTGCTCAAGAAAGGCGATACTCGCAAAGTCGTCCTTGGGGACACGGCCTCAAAGAACGTGCGTAAGAATGTGGGCGATGAACTCTTGATCGCTGGCGAACCGTTTGAAGTGGTTGGTGTTTATCACAGCTATGTCGTTTTCGAGAACGGTGCCATGACGGTGCCGCTCCATGACTTGCAGGAAATCACTGCTCGCGAGGGGAAGGTGTCCGCGTTCTCCGTCCTGCTGGATGACGATATGAAAGGCAAGGAAGACGAACTCGACCGCATTAGTAAAACGATCAACAACTTCGAAAACGAAAGTGGAAAATCGCTTGGCCTGGACGCCAAACGCACCAAGGAGTTCGTGCAAAACTCACTGCACATCCAGATTGCTCATGCGATGGCTTGGATGACCTCCGCAATCGCCGTTGTTGTTGGCTCGATTGGCGTTTTGAACACGATGGTCATGTCGGTGGTGGAACGAATTCGTGAGATTGCGATTCTCCGAGCGATCGGATGGAAAAAGCATCGTGTCATCCGCATGGTGATGGGCGAAGCCATCCTCCTGAGCTTGATCGGTGCAACCGTCGGGACCCTAGGAGCATTGGCTCTCGTGCAGTGGTTGACGACGCTTTCCGTGACTGGTGGGTTCATCCAGGGCGACATCGCACCGCATGTGATCGGCAAAGGATTTGCGTTGGCGTTGGCGGTGGGCGTGCTGGGCGGAGCGTATCCGGCATGGCGAGCCGCCCGGTTGTTACCCTCCGAAGGGCTGCGACACGAATAGTGTCGAGGCTCGACCCAGCCTTTGACAGAGTGATTGTCCGCCATGTCGAATCCTGAATCATCTCAACCAACGGACGAAACTCCGATGCTCATCGAAGCCGAAAATCTGCGAAAAGTTTATCCCGACGGCAAGGTGAACGCGCTCAACGGCGTGAACCTGCACATTCCCGTCGGGCAATACGTTGCGATTATGGGGCCGAGCGGTAGTGGTAAGTCCACACTGCTTTCATGCCTCGGGGCATTGGACTTGCCCAGCGAAGGCCGCGTTGTTTTCCAGGGGGAGTCTTTAGCGGAAATTCGCGATCTCGATGCTTTTCGGAGCAGTCAAATCGGATTCGTGTTCCAATCGTTCTATCTTCTCCCGACACTGACGGCTGTGGAAAACGTGCAGATTCCGATGTTCGAGGGCCAACTGTCCGCGAGCGAACGAGCCAAGAAAGCAGTCGAGCTGTTGGAAGCCGTGGGGATGGACCACCGTGCACGTCATCTGCCCATGCAACTTTCCGTGGGTGAACGCCAGCGAATCGCAATCGCACGAGCATTGGCGAACGATCCGGCACTCCTCCTGATGGACGAACCGACCGGTAATCTGGACAGCAAAACGACAGCAGAAATTCTCGATCTGTTTGATCGCCTGCACGCAGATCGTGGTATGACCTTGATTTCCGTCACGCACAGCGACGACGTCGGCAAACGTGCCGAACGTTTGATTCGCTTCCTCGACGGGCAGGTCGTCGAAGACACGATGCTCCGTTAAGGCAGCTTTCACCGATTGAACGACATCGTGAAAATCGCGATGAGTGCTGAAAATCGCTGAAACCGTCATAACCGGTACAATCGGCGAACCTACGGTTGGTTCGATTTTCCGGGCCGCAACGGTCGATACGCAGAATGGGAACGATCCAATTTTGCGACTCTTGTGGTTTGATGCATGATGCGGAAAAGTCTCCTTCTATGTGCGATGCTGGTGTGGGGCGTCGGTTGTCGGATTCCACCGATTCCGCCCGTCACCACATTTTCCAAGGTCGGCCTCACGGGAACGACGGATGTTGTCGTGAACATGCCGCCGGACGCCGATCACGGGCCGATGATCGAAATGCCGGTTACGCCATTTCCGCAGAAGTGCAGCGGAAAAATTGCCGTGATTGATGTCGACGGTTTGCTCGTCTACGAAGAACGCACGGGTTTGTTCTCGCTCGGCCAGAACCCGGTCGCCGTGTTTCGAGAGAAACTCGACTACATTGCCAACAATCCTGACGGATTCTGTGGAGTCGTGTTGCGGATCAACAGCCCCGGTGGTGGCGTGACGGCAACCGATATCATGGCTCGCGAATTGATCGCCTTCAAAGCACGCACTGGTTTGCCGGTTGTGTCCTGCATCATGGCTCATGGTGCCGGCGGTGCTTATTACTTGGCACAGGCAAGTGACCACATCGTCGCGCATCCGACCAGCGTCGTCGGTGGGATCGGTGTGATCTTGAACCTGTACAATGTCGAAGGCCAAATGGCTCAATTCAACATCTTCGCCGTGCCGATCAAGTCGGGCAAGAATATCGACTTGGGGACTCCGACCATGCGAGAAGGCGAAACCAAAGGCCAGCGACGAATTCTTGCGACAATGGCGAACGAGTTTCACGAACGTTTCATTACGGTCGTCAAACAGTCGCGACCGGTCAAGGAAGAAGACGAGCGTAGTAACTTTGACGGTCGGGTCTTCACGGCGGCTCAAGCCTACGAGAGAGGTCTGATCGACGAGGTCGGCTATCTCGATGAAGCGATGAACCGTGCCGCTGAAATGGGCAATTGCCAAAATGCCGGGTTGGTGATGATTCACCGCGAAAACGATCCGGTGAATTCGCCGTACGACATCTCGCCCAACACACCGCTTCAGAAAACGTTGCTCGCGGTCAATGTGCCAGGATTGGACCGATCGAAGCTGCCGACATTCTTGTACCTTTGGCAGCCCGAACCGAGTTTCGCATCCACGGACTCGCCATAAAACTGATCGGTTTCTCGTTAGCCGGGGAAGATGCCTTCTCCGGCGATGAGACCGTCTTTCATGTAGAACTGCCGTCGCGCGTGCTGGGCGATTTCCGGTTCGTGAGTCACCATGATAATCGTGCGTCCCTCGTCATTGAGTTGCCGCATGATGTCCATGATTTCCGCTCCCGTTGCACTGTCGAGGTTCCCGGTGGGTTCGTCGGCAAGAATGATTGCAGGGTCGTTGATCAACGCACGAGCAATCGCGACTCGTTGTTGTTGCCCCCCGGAAAGTTGGCTCGGACGGTGATCCAGTCGATCGCCCAAACCCAACGAAGTGGCTAAGTCGATGCAATAGTTGACGTCTCGCGAACTGAGTGGTGGATGACCGGGACGGTACTGCAACGGAACTTGGATGTTCTCCAAAACCGTGTACTGCGCAATCAAGTTGTACGATTGAAAAATGAAACCGATCAATTGATTGCGGATGTCGGAAAGATGGTCGTCGCTGAGTTCCGAAACGTCGTAGCCAGCGAGCACGTAGCGGCCGGACGTTGGTCGGTCGAGTGCACCCAGCAAGTTCAAGAGCGTACTTTTTCCGCTACCCGACGTGCCCATCAATGCGACATAGTCGCCTTCCGGGAACTCCGCGGAAACGCCACGCAACGCCTTGACGAGAACGTCGCCACCAAGCCGGTAGTGCTTGTGAAGATTATCAACAAGTGCCGCTAAACGCATAAGATTCTTCGGTTCGGAGTGATTGAGGTTATTCGTGTCGCAGGGCTTCGATGGGGTCCATGCGGGCCGCTCGAACGGCGGGATAGACACCGAAAATCACTCCCACGCAGACCGAAATTAGGAATGCGGCGATCACGGACCAGTTGGCGACAATCGGTTCCAAGTTGGCTATGTTTGGCGGGAGAGCCGTCATGACATCGGGCCAATACTCTTGCATCATCCATTTGACGCCGGTAATCGCTGGGCCACAAAGGAGTCCCAAACCCACACCTAGCATCCCACCGATTGCCGAGAGCAGCACGGTTTCGGCGAGGAATTGGATGACGATGTCTTTCCGCCGTGCACCCAGAGCGCGTCGAATACCAATTTCACGCGTTCGCTCGGTCACGGTTGCGAGCATGATATTCATGATGCCAATACCGCCCACGACCAGCGAAATACCGGCGATCAACACCAGCAAGATGTTGAACATCATCCGCACAACTTCGGCTTGCTTGAGCAATTCCTTGGGTACGGTGATCGAATAGTCTGGCGTTTTTTTGTATTTGTTGTGGTACTTCGCCAACAGGATTTCGATGATCTCGGCGGTTTCCTCGACCGATTTGAAATCCTTAGCGGTCACGGTGATTTGACTGAGTTGAACCAATTCCCCTTCCAGGCTACCGACATTGCTGGTCATGACCTGATCGCCGATCCGTGCCCGCAACGTCGCCAGTGGAATGTAGACATCCAGGTTGTAGTCACGCCCTTCCAGGCTTCCGCCGATCGATGCCGAAGCCTGGCGGTTCTTCGTGGTTCCAATGACGACGTAGAAGTCTTCGTCAACGTAGATCGTCTGACCGATGGGATTGCCGATCGGAAACAGCTTCTCCGCAACCTTGCTGCCGATGACGGCGACATTATCCGGAGGAATGGCTGAGTCGCGGTCTTCGATGAATCGGCCACGGTCAATTTGCAATCGGTTGATGGCCATGTATTCCGGCGTGACACCGAGAAACTCGATGTCAGCGGTGCGGCCTTGTGATCGCGCTTGGCGTCGAATCGACCGCATGGGCACCGCACGTTCGACGGTCGGGATTTCCATGATCCGATCGAAATCGTTGCGGGTCAGTCCGTAATCCACCACCATGCCGCCACTGCCGGAACTCCGAAACTGAGTCGGTTTGACGCTTTTGATGATGATGTTGGTCGCACCCAGTTCTTTGATCTGCTGCTGAGCTTGATAGCTCACGCCCTCACCGAGGGCGACCAACCAAATCACTGCAGTCACGCCGATCAGGATCCCCAACATCGCCAGGGCTGACCGCAACTTGTGGAGGAAGAGACTTTTCAGTCCGAGACGGAATGTCCGCCAGATTTCAAAGATCACAGGTATTCTTGACTCGCGACGTGGAGTGTATCGGATGTTAAGAGCGATTACCGACCGAAGTCAGCCGATCAGCCGCCAACGGCGTTGTCGCCGCCGGCCGCTCCGGCATTCTGCTGACGTCTCTGGGCCGCTTTCGCTTGCATGGCGGCCCATTCCGTTGCTCCAACGCTGCCATCCTTGTCCGTGTCGACTTGATCGAAGAACCCTTTCATCCACGCGGGGGCTTCGTCCTTGCTGATTTTTCCATCCCCGTTGCCGTCCAAGCTTGCAAGTGTGGGGCGACCTTTTCCGCCCGTATTCGCGACTGGTTTGCTCGGGCCGGATTCTTTAGGTTGGCTGGGCTCCATTTTCGAAGGGATGCCTTTGGGCAAGACCTTCTCGCTGGACGGGGCATCGGAATCACGTCGAGCCTCATCAATGACGGCTCGTGGATTTAGGAAGACTTCTTCGTCGATCGTGACACCGTCACGGAGTGAAATGACTTTATCGTTAGTTGCTCCCAACAAGACAGGCCGACGTTCGGGACCACTGTCCGTGACAACCCAGACGTAGAACTGACCACCTTGTTCGACAACCGCCGACACCGGAACCGTTAGCTCGTCGGTGAGATCCGCCACGAAGATTTCGACCTGGGCGGTCATGCCCGGCTTGAGTTTCTTCGTTTCCCCATCAATCGCGACGATGGTGGAATACTCTTTGACATCCGAGGAGAACCAGCTTTTCGATTCCGGTTGGTTCGCAACCGAGACGACTTTTCCGGAATACTCGCGACCTTGGACCTTGATCGTTGCCGGAGCACCGGGCTTGATTTGCTCAACTTTGCTCTCGTGAATTTTCACGACCACCTGCATTTGCGAGAGGTCCGGCAAGCGAATGAGTGCTTGGCCTTCACGAACGGCCGCACCTTCTTCGATTTGTGACTCCACATTGCCGCGACGCCCTCGCTCGTTCGCATAGACGACCATGCCTTTTTTCGGAGCCTTGATCAAGCATTGTTCTTTTTGCTTCACCAATTGGTCGAGCCGATCTTTTTCCAGCGTGCAAGCCGCGTCTTCCGAACGGGCCTGAGCGGCTGTGGCATCGCGAATGGCTTCCAACTCTTGCACCATCTTCGCCCGCGTGAATTTCTTCAGGACCTCCAACGCGGTTTTCGCGGACTCGAGTTCCAACTCGCTTCGTTTCACTGCGAATTCATCGGCTTCAAGTTGCAGAGCCGTCACGAAGCCCTTGCGGAACATGCGTTGCGTATGATCGTGCACGTTTTTCGCACTCCGAAGATTTTCTTCGGCAATCGTGACCGTTGTTTCCAGAGCTTGCTTCTCTTGGATGTAAGTCCCTTCGACATACTCCTTAACGGCGATGTCGGCCGCCGCGAAGTCTTGCTCGGCTTTGATCTTCGTCGCCAAGGCTCGTTCGTAGACGATTTTCTGAGCAACCAATTGTTCTTCGATGGTGGCTTGATCCAACCGGACCAGTTCTTCGCCCTCGACGACATTTTTTCCGTCTTCGACAATCCAAAGGATCGTGCTACCGCCGGCAACCTCACATTTCACATCGATGTTGCTGGCACTCTCGACGTTGCCGTCTTCGGTCACGGAGATCACGAGCCGTTGTTTGGAAACGGGAGCCGTGAGCCAACCTTTGTCCCGCTCTTCGGCGGAAAGATCGGTCAGCCGGGGATAGAGGAAGAACCCTCCCGCCACGAGCACAGCAACGGTGCCGATGGCGAACAGCCAACCGGATTGTTTGCGGCCGGGCCCATGTTGGGACTCGTTCCGCAGGTTCAATCGTGATTCGGGTTTGGCTTGGGTTTCGTTCGGTGTGTCCGACTGGGTGGTGGGTTGGCTGTCGAGCATGATGCACTTCAGGGTCCGGTGGCACATTGAACTCGTAAGTGACATCCGTCAGTTGACGC
Organism: Thalassoroseus pseudoceratinae; assembly: GCF_011634775.1. Classification (NCBI taxonomy): domain Bacteria; kingdom Pseudomonadati; phylum Planctomycetota; class Planctomycetia; order Planctomycetales; family Planctomycetaceae; genus Thalassoroseus; species Thalassoroseus pseudoceratinae. The sequence continues at coordinate 778,106 of NZ_JAALXT010000001.1, read as the reverse complement.
CCATGGCCATCGCCTTCATGTGCGACCAACTCGGCCGCGATGAAGTGAATGTCTGTTGAGTTCAACGTGTGAAGGTGGGGAATGGCCCAGGGTAATTACCTGAATTATATAACCCACTCCCGATGAATAGCGACCGGACAAAACGCAACTTTTTGAGCGGAATCCGAAAAATCCCGCTGACAGCCCAGAACCCCAAACACAATCCATCGTCATTTCTGCAACTGGTGGGAGACGGTAAGTGTCTTACGGGTGGGAGTTTACGTCCTACGAATTAGAATTTCCCAGCCATCCCTTGTGGCGAAAAAACATCAACAGGCTGATGGCGATACCAAGCATCAGTGTGATTGCGAACGGATAACCGTAGGCCCATTCCAATTCCGGCATGTTCCACGGCGAGGTATCCGGGTCGAAGTTCATACCATAAACACCGGCAATAAACCCGAGCGGCATGAAAATGGTGGCGATGACGGTCAACACTTTCATCACTTCGTTCGTCCGCTGACTATCGAGTGAGAATTGGAGTTCACGCAGCCCCGCTCCAAGATCCCGATAGGTATCCGCCACGTCACTCAGTTGTGCGATGTGGTCGTAACAGTCTCTCAGATAAGTCTTTGTGTCAGTTTGGATCAACGGGTGTTCGTCGCGGATCAGCACATTCACGGCATCCCGGTGCGGCCAAATCGTCCGTCGGAGTTGTAGAATTTCACTGCGGAGTCGGTGGGTTTCGGGAATGACGTTGTGCGATTGACCGGATAGAAGCCGTTCTTCCAAGGCATCTAAATCGACACCATAGCGTTCCAAAACGGGAAAATAGTCATCTAAAACCGCATCGATCAGCATGTATGCAAGGTAATCGGAACCGCGAGATCGAATCCGGCCGGTCCCTTTGCGAATTCGTTGACGAACCGTATCGAAGCAATCGCCCGCCTGCTCCTGAAACGTGACAACGAACTTCTTTCCCACCAATAAACTGACTTGTTCCGTCCACAATCGCGGTTCGAGTTTCGCCATCCGGACAACGATAAAGAGCTGCCCTTCGTACTCTTCAACCTTGGCTTGTTGATGGGTATTGACCACGTCTTCCAATGCCAACGGATGGATTTTGTGGAATTCACCAATCTTCTTGATCATATCTGCCGTACCGAGTCCGACGACGTTTACCCAACAAACAGCGAAACGATCGGAGAGCTCTTGTATGTCGTTGAGTGTTGCCTCGCGGCGTTCTTCAATGCCATCACTACCGAACGCGACGATGTCACAGACCGTCGGCGGAAGTGTCGGGTCATGTTGGATCGTACCGGGAACCGATCCCGGTTTCGTGCGACGCCGAAACGGACGGTAGACAGTTCTAAGCAGACCTTCGCGAACGGGCATGAGACTTTCCTCGTCGGAGTCGGGAGGTTCCAGTCTAAATTTCTCGGCATTTTTCACCAAGACCAGTGCTTCGCGACACGCCGGATGAGCCTGTTCGTCGCACCCCGATTCGCTCTTCCTCGATTTCGCATGTTTAAGTAAACTCCCGCTCCTCTCTCGTTTTGCAGTTTTCAGATCCGAGCTGTTCTCATGTCGCGACATCCATTCCATTTGGTCATTATCGGGTTGGGCTTTGGCCTGACGATGTTCGCGACCGGCTGTGTCACGCCGTTCAATACGGAACTGCCACAAGTCGCTCCCACGCCGCAACCCATTGAGCGGGCTAAGTATCGGTTGCATGACCCGTTCGCCGATGCAGACGCCGGGCCAGACACGTTCACGCGTCCGCCGAGCTTCCAGGAGCAACGTCCCGAACCACGACGAACGCTCGAAGGTCGCAATATGTTGGAGGCCGATCCGTTTTTAGGACCGACATTGCCGCCAGCGGTTTCCTCGGACTACCCAGACGCGGTACAATAATCTGGAGCTTTCCAAAGCTCAGGGGAATCCCGTTCCGCTGCCGCATGGATGCAGACAGTGGTGTCGTCCAATCCGGAGCGGCCTGATGCGTGTTGTCATGTTCGGACTATTGATTGTTGCCATCGCCACCGAACCGGTGTCGGCACAACGCGACGACACCTCTGAACAGGCTGTCGAGCAAGTCACGGCAGAAACACAAGTTACGATCGATCGCGGCTTGGCGTGGTTGGCGAGTCGTCAAAACGAAGACGGTTCATTTGGGTCGGGCAACAATTACGGACGCAATGTGGCGGTCTCGTCGTTGTGTGGGATGGCCTTTCTTTCGAGCGGCAGCACACCCGGACGCGGCCCGCATGGGGAACACGTTCAGAAGATCGTCGATTTCCTTCTGTCGAAGGCGAAACCCAGCGGTTTTATCATCAACGAACGATACAAATCGCACGGCCCGATGTACGGGCACGGATTCGCAACCCTTTTTCTGGCTGAAGTTTACGGGATGACGCCGGATGATCAGATCCGTGAGAAACTCGCGAAGGCCGTGCAGTTGATTATCCGTACTCAGAACCGGGAAGGTGGTTGGCGATATCAGCCGGCTCAAGTCACCGCAGCCGATGTTTCGGTCACGGTGTGTCAGATGATGGCATTACGGGCGGCTCGGAATTGCGGTTTGTCGGTGCCGAAGGAAACGGTCGATCGCTGTATCGCCTATATCAAAAGGAATCAAAATCCGGATGGGGGCTTTCGTTACCAGTTGGTGCGACAGGCCGAGAGTATGTTTCCCCGGTCGGCGGCGTGTTTGGTCGCCATGTACAACGCGGGAATCTATGAAGGTCCGGAGATCACCCGTGGTTTGACCTATCTCATGCGTTCGCTGCCCCGGGGAGAAATCTTCCGCTACGAAAGTTACTACTACTACGGGCATTACTACGCCGTTCAGGCAATGTGGCATGCCGGCGAACGTTATTGGGACGAATGGTACACCGCAATTCGAGATGAACTGATGCAAAAGCAGCTTCCCAACGGTTCCTGGTCAGACACCGCAATTTGCAACGAATACGCAACCGGGATGGCTTTGATCATTCTCCAGATGCCCAACAACTATCTGCCCATTTTTCAACGCTGATGTGATTGTCGTTTGTGATGCCGAACCGCCTCCGATGCTGCCTGGTCATCGTATTCCTCACCGGTTTCCTGCCGAACGGTCTCGCGGCGGAATCGTTTGAGATTTTTACGTCTTCCGCGCAGCGACTCACTGGCCAGTTACAGAGTTGGACCGAGGAGACGCTCGTTGTTGCCACCAATGGTGGGCAAACGCAAAGGATTGCCAGCGAAGACCTTGTATGGCTTGGGGCGGACGATCGCCGACCACAAACGGTGAATGGTGGCTCTCTGGTTCTGCTGGCAAATGGTGATCGACTTCGCGGGACGGTCGTCGGAATTGATGAATTGTCCGTGCGGATGAAATGGTCTGTGTTCTCGAAGTTGCCGGAATTGGAAATTCCCTTCGAGACGGTTCGCGCAATTCTGGCCGAGATTCCTCGGCTAGCCGAACCCCGACGAAACGTCATCGCGGCGGCTCTTAAACCGCATTCGGGGCAGGACATCCTTCGTTTGAAAAACAGTGACGAACTCACCGGCATCCTGACTGGGATGAACGACGGAATCTATTCGATCGACCGTGCCGGTCGGGAATTGCGGATTCCCGACAAAGATGTGCAAGTCGTTTTGCTCGACGATGAACTCGTCAATCTTCCGGAGGAGCCTTCGGAGCGAGTGTTGCTTGTACTCTCCGATGGGAGTTGGATCACGCTCACGAAATGGAAGTTGATCGCCGGACGCGAGATTCACGGTCGGGCTGAGTGCGGCGTGGATTTGGTTGTCTCATTGAATGATGTCGTCTCGGCCCGATTTTTTGGCGGGAAAGCGGTCTGGCTGACCGAGCAGAAAAACACCGAATACGAACACACGCCCTACTTGGCTACAAAGTGGGATCTGCGAGTCAATCGGAACGTGTTGGATGGATTCCTGCAGATCGGAACTCGGGAGTTTCCCATTGGATTAGGACAGCACAGTCAATCCGAAGTGACGTACCAACTCGACCAGAGTTTCCAACGCTTCCGCACGACCATTGGACTCGATGACACCGCGAACGGTCGCGGTGCCGCAGTGTTCCGAATTCAGATCGACGGGAGAGAACGCTTCCGTAGTCCATTGCACGTCGGTCGTGGGCAACGCGAGTCGATCGACCTCGACGTGACCAACGCCGAGACCATTACTCTTGGCGTCGAGTTTGGTCCTCGTGGCGACGTACGGGACTACGCCAACTGGGTCGATCCCGTCCTGCTTCCCTAAGACCCATGCGTGGTCGCTTCGCGAATATACTTGCGTGACGCATCAAAGATGGTTAACGTGAAGAGTGCGTCCTCAAAAGGAATGTGCACGCGCTTCTCCCCTTGCTACCGCACCCAACCGGAATTGATCGCAAATCTCGAATCGATAAACGCTCCAACAGGTGTGTAACCGATTCCCTGAATTTGCCAATACTTAGCAAACCCGCCTATTTTTGTTTCGGCTGCGGAGACATGATGTTTGCGTTTCGTTCGGCCCTCGCGGCTGCTGTGTTCAGTCTATGCGTGTGCGAAAATCTGTTCGCCGAGAACAACGACCCTGCCTCTGCCGCATTGTCCAAGTTGATTGACCAGAAAATCGACGCGGCGAACCAGGACAGCAACCTCACCCCCGCCCCACTTGCGACCGATGCGGTCATCATTCGGCGAACCACCCTCGATTTGGCTGGTCGAATTCCGACCGTCGCCGAAGTTCGGGCATACCTGGAAGATCCGGCTCCCGACAAACGGCGGGAACTTGTCGAACGGTTGTTGAACAGCCCTGATTTTGCCTTCCATCAGGCAAATTGGTTCGATGAAACCTTGATGAGCGAAAACCGTGCGGACGACAAATGGCTCCAATATTTGCGTTCCGCGGCGGCGGAAGATCGCCCATGGGACCAAATGTTCCGCGAGATGATGGTGCCGCCGACCGATGTAGCCGAAGACGATGTTTCTCAACATGCAAAAACATTTCTGAAAAAACGCGTTCGCGAACCGGATGACATGGCGAACGACACCAGCCGGTTATTCTTCGGTGTGAGCATCAACTGTGCTCAGTGTCACGATCATCCGCTGGTCGAGGATTGGAAGCAGGACCATTACTTTGGTTTCAAGTCCTTCTTCGCGCGGACGTTCCTGACGAAGTCTGACAAGCTCGCCGAGAAGTTCGAGGCGGAGGTCAAATTCAAGACCACAGCTGGCGAAGATAAACAGGCGAAAATGATGTTCCTAACTGGGGACACGGTCGACGAACCCAAAGTCGAAAAAACGAAAGAGGTGCGTGAAGCGGAGAAGAAACTCATCCAGCAGGCGACCAAGGAAAAAGACGCCGAACTCCCTCGGCCCGATTTCCGCCCCCGTGAGCAACTCGTTCAAGTCGCCTTGAAACCAGACAATCAACACTTCCTGGCGAAGTCGATCGTCAATCGAGTTTGGTCCCGATTTTTCGGGCACGGCTTGGTGCATCCGTTGGACCAAATGCACTCCGAAAACCCGGCGAACCATCCGGAGATTCTAGCCGCCGCTACGCAGTACCTGATCGACAACGGATATCACCTGAAACCGCTGATCCGCGAGATTGTGCTGTCCGATGCCTATGCTCGGAGCAGTCAATGGCGAGACGAAAAACCGCCTTACGTCGATCGATTCGCCATGGGCCAGACACGTGTGCTATCACCGCGACAGTATGCGATTTCCTTGATCATTGCGACATCCGCCGCTTCCCGCTTTCCGCTTGATATGCCAGCCGAAGAATGGGCGAAACAGCGGCTGAATTTGGAGAAACAGTCCTATTCACTTGCGAATGAATTGGAACTCCCGACGGAGCATTTCCAAGTCAGCGTGGATGAAGCGTTGTTGTTCAACAACAGTTCTCGTATCCAAAACGATTTACTTCGCACGTCGAATGATCGGTTGGTTGGTCAAATGCGATCGCAGGATTCTCCAATTGAACAAGTCACGACGGCGTTCTGGAACGTCTACGGTCGGGAACCGAACCCTGATGAGTTGGCTGCCTGCCGCGAATATTTGGAATCGCGATCTGATCGCACCGATGCCGCAATCCAGCAGCTCGTGTGGGCATTGATCACCAGTCCCGAACTCCGATTCAACTACTAACATCGTTTGAACTTTCTCGCACAATTGGACTTCGGCCGCCTCTCGAAAAGGAAACTCCATGCCGAATCGACATGCAACAAGTGGGCTCATCACTCCGAGCCGTCGTCAATTTCTCGGATCGGCAGCGGCTTTGGGGACTGCGTTTGCGGCGGATATGTCCACGCTCGATGTTCTCCAGAATCCGACATTTGCTAGCGAGTTGAAGAAGCAGCAAAAGCACGTGATTCTGTTGTGGCTGGCGGGCGGGGCGAGTCAGTTGGAAACGTGGGATCCCAAACCTGGGCAACCAACCGGCGGACCCTTTCGACCCATATCGACCAGTGTGCCGGGGGTGGAAGTCTCCGAACTACTGCCGAAACTCGCTGAACGAATGAAGCACACGGCGATCATCCGCTCGCTGAATACGAAGGTCGGCGACCACGGTGGTGGAGCGAAACTGATGGAAACCGGTCGTCGGCCAGAACCCGGCACCGACTTTCCTGACCTGGGGGCCATCTGTGCCCGTGAATTGGGACGGCGTGACAGTCAAGTTCCTGATTACGTTTCCATGTACACGTCCACGGAAGGTCGTCGCAAAGGGACGTCCGGCTTTTTGGGGTCTCGCTATGCTCCGATGTTCCTCTCCGACCAGATGACTCCGAAGAATATCGCTCGGTTGGAGTCGATCAGCGTCTCCGATCATCAAGCAAGAAGTGACCTCCGTTCCCTGCTCGCCAAAGGCTTCGCGGAACATCGACAAAATGATCTGGTTGCGAGTCACAACACGGCGTATCAACGGGTCAAAGGATTGATGGCGAGTGAGACGTTATTCGACATCTCCGGCGAACCGGATTCGATCCGTGCGATGTACGGCCCAACGCAGTTTGGCGAGCAATGCCTGGTTGCTCGTCGGTTGGTCGAAGCGGGTGTGCCGTTCGTGAAAGTGGCCAGAGCTTGGTGGGACAGCCATGGTCAAAACTTCGAGACCCACCGCGAGTTGTGTGCCGATTTGGATCAATCCATGTCTGGTTTGCTGGATGATCTCGAACAGCGTGGCCTCTTGGAAAACACGTTGGTCATCACGCTAGGTGAGTTTGGACGGACTCCACGCATCAATCCAAGTCTTGGGCGGGATCACTTCGCGTCCGCTTGGAGTTGCTCACTCTCGGGGTGTGGGGTTCGTGGCGGTTCGGTGTACGGGAAGACCGATCCGAAAGGGAACACGGTCGTCGATGGCGAAGCCAAAGCCGGGGACTTGTTCGCCACGATTTTTGAAGCTGTCGGCATTTCGACGCATCATGAGTACTACTTGGGTTCGCGTCCGGTTCCGATCGTCGATTTCGGCTGCGAAGCGATCTCGGAAGTTTTAGCGTAAGTTCGATATTCCCCCGCGTCCCGTCGACCGGATCTCAGCCGAGGAACTCACGAATGACAATCGACCCCAAGAAGCTCAACAAGGTTGCTGAGAAAGGCGTTCCAGACATTCTGTTCTGTATCGCTCGCCAACCGACTTCAACAACGCTGTTCGTTGGGAACTCGAGTTTTCAGGTGGCAGCCTTGCAGACCGACGCCGAGAAACCCGAGTTCGAACCGCTCACCGGCGATGCTCACCAGAGCTATGTCACGGGACTAGCGGTTGCCGGTGAATCGAAGAATGTCCTGGTTTCCGGGGCCTATGATGGCCGGTTGATCTGGTGGGACCCAGAGCAACGACAATCGATCCGTGCAATTGACGCCCATCCGAGCTGGATTCGTGGCGTGGTCGCGAGTCCTGACGGCCGACTCATTGCGAGTGTCGCTGACGACATGGTGTGTCGACTTTGGGACGCCAATACCGGGGATTCAATCCGCTCCTTGGATAAGCACGCCCGCGAGACACCCCACCATTATCCCTCGATGTTATATGCGGCGGCGTTCTCGCCGGATGGGCAATTCCTCGCCACCGCTGACCGGGTTGGGCATGTGATCGTGTGGGAGGTTGAAACTGGCGCAGTAGCCGCCGAGTTGGATGCCCCGGTCATGTATACTTGGGATCCCCGTGCCCGGCGACATTCCATTGGCGGCATTCGCAGTGTCGCGTTTTCGCCGGATGGCAAGAAACTCGCGGTTGGTGGGATTGGCAAGATCGGGAACATCGACCATCTTGGCGGTCCTTCGCGAATCGAGATTTTCCACTGGGAAAAGAACGAACGCCTGCACGAGATCGAAGACAGCAAACTCAAAGGGCTCGTTGAGCGATTGCACTTCTCGCCTTCTGGGGATTGGCTTCTGGCCGGTGGTGGTGATCACGGTGGATTTCTGAGCTTCTACAACGTGGAATCTGGCGAGCTCATCCACCAAGTGAAAGCACCAATGCACGTTCACGACTTCGTGTTCGATGACCAAGCAGAAAAGCTCTACACCGCAGGCCACAACAAAATCGCGGAATGGAGCTTCACCGAGGACGAGGAATCCAGCAATTGACGATTGACCGGAGCGGCTTTTGTTTCGTAAGGACGAAGAACTAGAGGCAACGTTCAGGCCAACATGGAGACGGAACGCCATCACAATTCCATCGCTCATCCGCCGTGTTCGGTCGACATCCCGATGGATGTTCGCGTATCTTGCGTATTAGGTTGAGTCAGAACTGGTGCGCAAATTGGAGAGTGTGAGTGGCGGATTTTGAAGAACTTGTGGCTTCGCGACGGGCTTGGATCAGCGATGTCTTGGAACCGTGGTGTCGGCAGGCTAGCCGCAAGGAACTTTTGCTCGCCGAGAAAGAATGGGGCGATATTGCTGGTCGAGTCGATGCCAACGCAACCCTTTGGACGTGGGCCTGGAGCCGGTTCCCTGCTTTGGTTCACGAGGGAATCGCTGGGGTTGATGAGACGAAGCCCGTCCGCATGACGCTTCGTGATGGCCAAGTAATTGTTGGATATCCGGATGCACGGGCCAGTGAGCGTGGTCAAATTACGCTGCTGGTTGTCTCGCCCGACAAACCCGGCCAAGCAGAAAACGTTGGACCGTTTTCGATCGACGACGTCGAAGAAGTGGAATCCGATTGATTTCCAGATCGCATCGCCTCTGTGGCCAACCAGAGGCCAAATCCAATCAGACTCCCCACGACGAATGCGAGTACCACAATCCAAACCGTCTTAATTCGGTTTGGTTCGCCGGCGGTCTGACTAATTGGCGATTGCGGATCGACTTCCTCGAGCAGCGAAGGGGAAGTCGATTGCTTTGAGTTCTTCACAAAGCGTTTGGCATCGAACGATCGGCGACCGAACAGCTCTTCAAATAAAGCCGGCGGTAGCGAACCGGATTCATCGGCCGCGATCGCGTCCTCTTTCCGTGACGAACGCTCTGCATCAGTTGGCACCGGTTCCTCGGGTTCTTCAGCAACCGGTGGATCGCTGAAGTCGAAACTCAGATCATCGAAACCAACATCCGACACATCCTCCAAAGTTTGTACGCACTCTTCGGAATCATCGGATTCCATTGTTGACGAGACTTTGTCGAGAGTCGGTGGAGGTGATTCGATCGTCGCGGGGGATTCCACCTTCGGAACGGGACTTTTCTCCGGACGCAGCAACTGAAACTTCGTCTGACACTGCGGACATCGAGCCCATCTTCCCAGCATGTCTTCATTGGGGAGATGCAACTCGTACTCGCACTCCGGACATAAGACGTCAATACTCATGAGTGAACCGGGAGAGTGTTCGCGCACAGGTCAGGATGCCTGATACAATTGCCAAAAACGGAAACCGTCACACATTTTGTGGAAAGATCACAGCGACATCATAGAATAGACCGTCAATCTAACGGGGTCAAAGTCGTGTCGACTTTTTCGACCGGCCCATCGGAGTTTTCCTATATCGTAATGTCAATTCTAACAGGGATTGCGGACCTGCAAAGGGAAAACGTTGACAAACTAACACAGATAACGATGGTGGGTGGTTGAGTCAGCAATTCCCGAAGGGATATTAGCGTCGTGAGAAGAGAACCGGCCGATGTGACATCAAGTCTTGCGAAAGCCCCGGTTCCGGTTCCATCGCAGCGGTTGGTTCGATATTTCACGAGGTATTCCCGATGGTATCTCAAGCGGCATTTTCATGGAGTTCGAGTGTTGCCGTCGGGGATGCAGCGATTGCTCGAATCCACGCAAGTCTCAACGGCATCGGGAATTGTATTTTTGAACCATCCGTCGTGGTGGGACCCGTTGGTCGGAGTGCTTCTGGCGTCACGCTTCTTTGCTGAGCACACGCACTATGTCCCGATGGACGCCAAAATGCTCGAACACTACGGCTTCTTCCGGCGGTTGGGTTTCTATGGTGTGACTCTGGGCTCCCGTGGAGCCAAGGAGTTTCTCACCCGGAGCTTGGAAATCCTGAGTCGGCCGCAGTCGATGATTTGGCTGACACCACAAGGGCGATTTGTGGATGTGCGTGAGCGACCACTGCAGGTCAAGCGGGGAATTGGTCACATCATGTCGCAAGCGAAAGCATCGTTTGTGTTGCCGATCGCTGTCGAGTACGCCTTCTGGAATCACCGTTTACCAGAGATTCTGCTGCATGTTGGAGATGTCCGCTGGTTGCCGGACGATGGGATGGCTTCTGAGTCAGCGTGCTGCGAGTATGCCGCACAGAGTCTCGAGAAGGCGCAAGATGAACTCGCGGACGCAGCGATCCGGAGGAATGAGGCGGACTTTGATCCGCTCATGGAAGGCCGCACGGGAACGGGAGGCGTTTACGGTTGGTGGGAACGTATTCGGCCTGGCGGACATTCGCGGAAACAAACGACCGAAAACACGACTAGCATGGAGAATCACTCGTGATCGTGGATTACCTGGTTTGGTCGATGTTCTTGTTGTCAGCGGTGCCATTCGCGATGACGGTGTGGAATCTCTTTCAGTATCGACACCCACCGGAGCCAACGCCAAATGCGAACGCACGTCGTGTCTCGATTCTGATTCCAGCCCGCAACGAGGAGCACGGAATTCGGGAATCGCTCGAAACAGCGTTACAGACACGCGGCGTCGACTTCGAGATTGTGGTACTGGATGACCACTCCAACGACCGAACGGCGTACATTGTCCAAGAAATTGCGGCGATTGATGCTCGTATTCGATTGGAGTCGGCTCCGAGTTTGCCGGCCGGTTGGTGCGGAAAACAGCATGCGTGTTTCGCGCTGGCGAGTTTGGCTCGTCACGACGTGTTCGTGTTTATTGATGCCGACGTCCGGCTTAAACCCGACGCCGTCGCTCGTGCTGTCGCTTTTCTGGATCAGTCGCGAGCGGCTCTCGTGAGTGGCGTCCCACATCAGCAGACGGAGACGTTTGGCGAAAAATTGCTGATCCCGCTAATCTATTTTGTATTGCTTGGCTACTTGCCGATCTGGCGAATGCGACGTTGCGGCGAAGTCGCGTATGCGGCCGGGTGCGGTCAATTGTTCGTCACTCACCGATCGGATTACGAAGCCATTGGCGGGCACTCCGGACTGCGGGATTCCCTGCATGATGGAGTGAAGTTACCACGCTTGTATCGTGAGCACGGACGTCGCACCGATATGTTCGACGCAACCTCGATTGCAACCTGTCGAATGTACGATAGCACGTCGGCGGTTTGGGATGGTCTCGGCAAAAACGCGACCGAAGGACTGGCGGGTCCAATTGCTGTTTGGATCTGGTCGGTCCTGCTATGGGGCGGTCACATTGCACCATTTCTTGGCTTGATGGTGTTTCCGTGGCTCTCGGCCTCTCAGCGTTTGCTGATGATTGGTGCGTGTGTCTTGAGTCTCATCACGCGGGCATTGATGACGATTCGCTTCCGGCAATCCTGGTTGGGGACGCTGTTACATCCGCTTGGCATGGCAGCGTTATTGGTCATCCAATGGACAGCCTGGTGTCGTTCGCGGCTTGGTCGTCCGTTGCAGTGGCGGGGGCGAAGCTATTGTCCCCAGAAACCGGTCAACTCTCCGTGAGAATCACTGGCTCGTTGATGTCGAGTCCATTGGCTGACCATTCTCGGCGGTTGATTCGGTATGGGCGACTTCGGGAAATTGCACATGATGAACCCACGCAGGTGGGACGTTTCGCAGGATGGTATCGCGTGAAGTTTCCGCCGTCAGGAACTTCTCCAGGACGGCCGTCACGCCACGCATGCGTTCCCGAGTTTTCCGCCCCGGAATGACCGTGGCTTTCAATTTCCGTATCCCTGCGTACTCAAAGAAGGACAGTCGGCCCATTGGTCGGGCGAGGTGTCCGAACCGGTCGAGAATGCTTTCGACGACGCCCGGTTCAAAATTGTTGAATGGCAGACCGGAAACGATGACGTCATATGGTTCCGAGTCGGCGATGTCCTCGATCGGTTGGCAGAGGACACGCGTTCGATCAGCGATCTGCTGAAACACGGATTCGCTGCTCAACCGCTCGTTGAGTACACGGACAAATTCCGGGTTGATCTCCACGAGGTCAAGGATGTCATCGGACCGCATGGCTTCCGCGATTTGCCGGGTTACCGGACCGGTTCCGGGGCCGACTTCTAAGATTCGAAGCGGGCGATCTTCGTCACGATTGATCACATATTTAGCAAGTGACCGTGACAGCGATCGACTGCTGGGAACGATGGAACCAGTGGTGTGGAATTGTCGAAAGAACTCACGCAAAAACACGCGGTTGGTGGCGGGACGTTTCGTCATCGATTTGGATTTCGTTGAATCGCTGGAGTCGGGAGAGTGCGAATTCTATCCCAACCGTATCACCAGCGAAACCAAGTCCGTACCGCCACCGGCAAAGTCGTTAAAAGTCGTCGTAGACTTTGGGGGCCGGTTTCTTCGATTCCGGGGGTGGCGTGTTGGCGGATCGCAGTTTCGTACCGTCCGTCAGCGGTTGCGATGTCTTGACGATCAATTCGTCCTTGGCTTGGAACAGCCCTGATGTGTAGGTTCGCTCTTCATTGATGCGAGCGAGAATTGAGACCGTGATATCCCGGACCGTATCATCACGGACCACTTGCACTTTCCAGCCACTATTCTCTGGCAACGCCTGAAGACTCGCGTTCGGGACGCTTGCGACCGGTTGCCGAGGAATCAGGGGAATATGAACCGCTTGGCCGACGAGAAATGTTGATTTGGAATTGTCGATGGTCACCACGGCGGAACCGAGATTGTCGATGAAGTTTCGCAGCGGTCCAAAGTCTTCGGCCAACGGCGGGAGGCTTTCAATCGTACCGGTTACGGATTCGCCGTTGATCTGCAACGTGTACGACTTTCCGACCTCGATGGTATTTTCCTGCTCGTCGTCGCCCGCAGACTTCCGAATGACAGGAAGTTCCACCGAAAGTTTCGTGACATCCCCCAGCGTCACCAGCGGTTGACCGGCTCGAACCCATTCGCCCTCCCGAACGTGAACTCGAAGTGCGGTGCCGGCAAACGGTGCCCGAACGATCGCCCGACTGCGTCGCAATTCCGCCAAGCTAACGGCGGCTTCTCTCGCTTCCACCAAAGCAGACATTTGTCGTTTGGTTCCGGCGATGGCACCCTCCTCTTGAATTTCGGCCAACTTGAGTTCCGCACGGGCTTGCTTGAGTTCTAATTGGTATTCTCGGTCATCCAGTCGAGCGGCTTCGGCCTGCTTCGCGAGTTTCTCACCAACTTTGGCGTTCATGACCGCCACAACGCCATCCGCGTGGGCAACTAATTCAACTTGCCGATGCGGTTCCAACACCAACGGGATTTGAAGGTCGTCACTGGGAATGACCTGCACCGGTTCGCGTTCAATGGTGACGTTATTGAGTTCGTTCGTTTCGGTCGTCGATGGTTGCTGGGCGTCGGCCGAAACCGCTGTCAGCAAAACACTCAAAGCGATGAGATTGAGGTGGCGCATGGTTGCTGAATTCATGTTTGATGGGAAAGAAGATTCAGGCGGTTGCAACACTAAAGCGGCTATTCGCGGCTGTCAACAAAAGTGGAGAAATGTGTTCATGAGTTTTCGATGAAGATTCGATGCCTTGATCCCTGGAATCTTCAACACGGATCAGAGAAGATAGATCGGATTGGTCCTACCTGACATTTCCAACCTCTGACGATTGGTTGCCTGCCATGTCTCCATCCTGCTTGGTCTGCACACTCCTGGCCATTTTACCGGCGGCTTCCGTCACGGAGGTGCAATACGTTGGTCAATTGAAACAAGTTGCCGGTGAAGGCGTCGGGGATCTCAAGTCATTCGAATTGACGTGTCGCTTGTTGAATCCGGCTGGCAAGTCCCAAATGTTCTGGAGCGTCGAAGAAACCGGTGGCGGAGAATTCGCTTGGCCAGAGCGTTTCGGCATCGCAACGTTTCAAGGGGCCAATCAATTGGCCAGCGGACAGTTGCCTCGGGTTTTGCAAACCCATAACGACAGCCCATCCCCCGTCGATCTCCCACCAATTATGTTGCCGACCGAGAAGCCATTGGAAGTCGGCCAAGAGTGGGAACATCAGAAGACGCAGTACGTCGTTGAGGGCGAACAAACGGTTCGTGTCTCCGACGGTGGCGACAAGGTCGATTGTTGGGTGATCGAGATGACTTCGCACCCCGGGCGGCAAACGAAATTGGTTGTCGAGAAGGAAAACCTGACTTTGCTCACGGCGGAAGGGCGTCTGTTCTTGGGTCGTGGTGATCGGTACCAGATTCAGATGGAACGGAAATCAAGTCGTTCGGTGGAGGGCCCATTGGCCGATCAGTTAGCAACGGCATTTGACGGTTTGACGAATCTGCAAACAAAGTTGGAACGTCGGACCAACGAAACCACGCCGAAGCTGCACGACAATCAGTTGAAACTCACCGCGAAGGCGTTGCCGGAATTGGAGAAGTCGGTGCGGGAAACATCGTTGCAGGGTTTGGTGGCGGCTATCAAGAAAGATGTCGAGGACCAAACCAACCGCGATCGTGGGCTGAACAGTTTGGCGGAAAAGTTTCTTGGCGAATCCGCTCCCGACTTCGCCCTTAGCACTCTTCAAGGAAAATCAGTCAGCTTGAAGGGTGACACCGAAGACGACCAAATTGTGGTGCTGCATTTCTGGAAGTATCACGATGAGAAGCTCAACGAACCGTACGGACAAGTGGGGTACTTGGACTTTCTCCACGGCAAACGCAACAAACTCGGCGTGCAGATTTACGGTGTCGCCGTGGATGAACGGTTTGGAACCGGATCAGACTTCGCGGCAAAACGGGGCGTCCGGAAGTTGGCCGAGTTTATGAACCTGGGCTATCCGATCCTGCTTGATGACGGAGATGTCCTCAAGACCTTCGGGGACCCACTCAACAATGGCGGCGAATTGCCATTGTGGGTGGTCATCAAACCGGACAAAACCGTCGCGCACTACAAGGTGGGATTCTACCAAATCAAACCGAATCGTGGGTTGGAGGAACTTGATGCCGTCGTTGTGGACTTGATCAAGAAACGCCGCGAGGCAGCAGAGTAACATCAACTATTTGCAAAGCCACCAACCCTTCAGTTTCGCACAGATGCGATTGGTTTGCTGTTTCGTGTTAAACCAAAACCGTTGGCAACAACTCGATTCTGGCGAAGCTGTCGGTAGAGGTTTGTTAAGCTCGATTTTCAGAGCCGAATAGTAAATTTCTGATTTTTCGACTCCCGACCGCAGACTGTCGGGAGACACTTTCGGCGGTCGTTTCGCGGAAACAACTTGGCAGGCACACAAGGCATCGGTGACGTATTCCGCACAGTGAATCCCTGCGGCCCGTTCGCCGGTGAGATGGTGCTTCACACCGTATTCCCGACCGATTTCGGAATCCAAATGCCGCGTGAATGCACGGAGTTTGCCGCCGGTAAACTTCCGTTTCGGGTGGTAGACATGCAAGGTCTCGGGGCACTCTGTGCGACAGTATTCTAAGAGCGTTAACTTCCGCACACCGACTCCGTTCATGCTGTCGTAGACGAAAAACTCACCGTCTTTCTCGACCACCGCCGCGACGTGCGTGTATGGACTTCGCGTGAAGATACGGACCGCCAAGCAGTCACCCTGAGAAAACAGCAACGTGCCCGATTGCACATGACTTTCCAGAATGGTCGCGGCGCCTTCCGAAGAGTCGCAGACCGCCAAATGTGGAGAACCGGTGAATGTTGCGGCGATTAGAAGAAGTGATTGCATTCCCACCTCGCGAATGGATGTCTTGAAGATTCCTTCAAGTCATCTTACGAATCTGAAGTGGTGGGACAACGGTCGATTCGCCGCTGCGGATCACGAAACTTGTTCCGAACCCGGCGATTTTTTCAACTAGTGGTTCAACCACTCTGTATTGATGGGTTCTAGAACTTCCACCGCACGCTCGTTGGCGTGCTCATCGCAAATTGCGAACATGTTAATTCAGGTTGGATACAATACTAGCGTACACCGGAAATGATCTTGTAACGCCGGCTATCCGTCGAACGAACCTTGCGAAATTGCTGCGGCAATCGTTCGAGAAACCACGCCGGGTGTTTGGTGACAATCTGCAAGCGACCACCGCGTTTGAGAGCTTCCGCCGCCGAGTTCACGAACAGCTCCGCAATTCGGAAGTTGGAAAAGTACGGCGGATTTGCGAGCACCAAATCGTAACTTCCCGGCTGATCGACTCGGGCGTCGGCGGTGAGTTCAGCGGTGATGTTCGGCAAGTCGTTCCGTCTTGCTCCTTCCAGCGTGCAGGCAACAGCTCGAGGATTGGAGTCCATCCCATGCACGGTTCCTTCGAGATTCCGACCGGCGGCTGCGAAACAAACCGCTCCTGCGCCGCAACCAAGTTCCAAAACACGGTCGCCAGAATTGAGGTTCATCGCCTCCATCAACGCGCGAGCACCAAGGTCCAACCGCCGATGGCTGAACACACTTGGTTGCGTGATGACTTTGTACAATCGGCCTGCGTCGCGGAAGGCGAATTCCTCGTCGAACTGCTTCACTTTCTTGAGCGGCTCGCTCTTGCGACCGACATAGACCACGCCAAGATCATGGGGAATTGTGGTTGTCTTTTTGAACAGATTCCGCATTCGCTCACGGAGCCAGGTATCGTTGGGATTATCGACCGCGACGGCCAGTTGACCGCCCTGCTCCAACCGCTGAAACGCACTCTGCATCAAATTCCAAGTCAGTTCCGCTTCACCGCCGGTCGTGAATGGTAACGCTGCCAATTGGCAAGGCTCTTCGGGAAAGTCGACTTCGCAACGGAACTGCAGATTCGACAACGAGCGTTCCGCGTTTGCATTTCGGGCCTGCTCGGCCAGGAATAGATCGAGGAACAAGCAATCCACCGTGGTCTCCGACAAACGCTCCGCGGCAGTGGCGGCAAGTTGTCCGCGACCGAGTGACGTGCAAATCATGTGTGTCGGCGGGGCGTCGGGCAACCATTCGATGAGAAGCTGTTCCGACGTGCGAACGCCCAAACGTTGTTCTTCGATTTGTCGTCGTCGTTCGCGTTGTTTTCGTGTGACCATCTTATACGACTCGGCAAATGAAGCATTTGAGGTAGGCCGTTTCCGGGCAGAAAACGGAAATGGGGTGATCGGGACTTTGGCCACGCGATTCGAGAATTTGCAATGTTCGCCCGGCACGCAAGGCGACATCGACTAGCATCCCAGCAAATTCGTCGCGATTGACCAGTCCGGAGCAGCTATTTGTCACCAGTATTCCACCAGGCGTCAACCGCTCGACCGCCAACCGATTCAAACTGTGGTAGCCTTTGAGAGCCTTATCAATCCCGGAACGATTTCTGGTCATTTTGGGAGGGTCGAGAACAACGGCATCGAACGTTCGGTCGTTGGCTTGCGCGGATTCGAGGAAATCGAAGGCGATGGACTTTTCAAATTCGATCTGATCGGAAACCCCGTTCAGCTCTGCATTTGCGGCGGCAATTTGGAGGGCACCCTCGGAGACATCGACGGCGGTCACGTGTTGTGCATTGCCGTGCCGGAGCGCTGCAATCCCGAACCCACCGGTGTAGCAAAACACATCCAGCACACGTCGTCCGGACATATATTTGGCGGCTGCAATGCGGTTGTCGCGTTGATCGAGAAACGTGCCGGTCTTCTGACCTTCCACGACATCCACTTGAAATTTCAGCCCATGCTCGTCAATTGTGATCGGACGCGGTGGAGCGTTGCCATCAAGCGAACCATCTGCCACTTCCAAGCCTTCGGCATCGCGGATGCCCTTCTCCGTGCGTAGCCAAATTCCTTGAGGATTGAGCCGCTCCCGCAGATGGTTCAGGATGATCTCGCGGCGTTCGTACATCGCCAGGCTTGTGAACTGCACCATCAACCACCGGCCATAGCGATCAACGACCAAACCGGAGAGTTCGTCGCCTTCACTGTAGATGAGTCGTTCAGCCGACTCGTTCCGATCGGCTGGCGGATTGCTCGCTTGGATGGATTCCCGAAGCGCGAGAGCCGTATCGATTCGGGATCGCCAAAAATCGGCATCCAGCGTGACGTTCGAGTCCCAAGTGTATAGCCGGACTCGGATATTGCTGTGCGGATTGTAGAGTCCGCGAGCGATGAATTTGCCTTCGCCGGAATACAAATCGACTGCATCACCGGCGGATGGCGTGCCCTCCATCCGTTTCACCGCACCGGCAAACACCCAGGGATGACGATAGAAGAACGGTTGCGCCCGCCGCGATTTGATGATGACTCGCGGCAAACGCTCAGCGGATTCGGTGGGAACAGTCAACGGACTAGCTTCTGTTTAGGCGGGTTGTCGTTGTCGGCCGGTGAACGGCTACGACGTGCAAACGGTTTCGGCGAGTGAAGGCAGCGGGATGGCGTGAATGCTAAGAGTCGGAGGTGTTTGTCTCTTGCCCAGACTTCTCGACTTCGGCTAGGTAAGCCAACAAGCGATCACGCTCGTTCGTCAAATGGCGAACACGCAACAAAGAACGCACACGCGTCTTCAATTCCAGTTGATTGACGGGCTTGGTCAGGAAGTCGTCACAGCCGGCCTGAACGGCTTTCTCGATATCGTTCTTTTCGTTGAGAGCCGTCACCATCAGAATTGGGATCGACCGGGTTTTGGAGTCGGATTTGATTTTCTGACAGACTTCGTAGCCACTGAGTTTTGGCATCATGATGTCGAGGAGGATCAAATCCGGAGCGAACTCCGACACTTGTTCGAGGGTTTGTTCCCCATCGTACGCAAAGCCGATCTCGTAGTCTTCGGTGGCGAGATATGCGTCGAGCAACTCACAGTTTTGCACGTTGTCGTCGGCGATCAAAATCTTGGAGTCGGACAGAGATGTTTCACTGAATTTCGACATGGGTGCAGATAGCCGATGAAAAAGTCAAAGTGAATCGAAAACCGAGTTAGACGCGTTCCAAGATGGATGAACCATCGTTGATGGAACACGGTTTTGAAGAATTCTGGCCTCAGTATAGAAAATTCAGGGCCGGACGGGTATGGAGTTTCCGAATTCTCGAATCAAGTGGTGGCATCGTTTTGTGGTGGGGTGGCTTCAATAAGCCGTCGGAGCAAGATTTCATCCACATGCCCTCGAAACCGGACGCGTCCGTCGCAAGCAACGACGGGAATGTCCAGGGCGTATTTCTCCAAAAGTTCCGGGTTCGATTCGATGTTCACTTCCTCCGCTTTCGGCAGATATTCCCGGTATTTGGCGAGGATATCATTGGCGACATCGCAAAGATGACACCCGGGGCGTGTATACAAATGAATGCTGTCGAACCGCTGGCCTGATTGCGACGGCTGCCAAGCTTCTTTGGTGTTCGGACTCGCCTGACTCACAATGAACACACCGGCCATCAGCATAATGAACGCACCGGCAAACCATAATACCGGAAACGCATAGAACGAGCGTGGCATTTCAAAGGGCAAACCAACGGTTTTCTCGCCCACAATAAGTACAAACGCCAATGCGGCGACCAACATCATGACCGAGCCGAGCCAATGCCGACCGAGATCGTTCTCGGGCACGATTTGTGTGCTATCGTTGGTTGTCGACGTCGCGTCGGTTTCCTGAAGTTCGGATGACATACTCAAATTCTCGGAAAAGACTCGGACGCGAATTCCCAAATGCGCCCCCGCCAATTTGGCTATTCACACTAGAAAGGCATGTGGGACGCTGGTAACTTTAGGGGATAAGATTTCAATTGGGAAGATTGGTCTTCCGCGTTCGCATTTCCGACCGACCATCAACCCAACTCGACGATGTGCGTTTCCCTTTCGATAATGGCCGTGTGCTTATCGATTTCGAACGCTGCCATTGTTCCGCTGCCAACATTCAAGCAAATCAAGTATGGCAATCAAGCTGACTGTCCCCTCGTTTTTGAATGTCGTGCGACAAAGCAATCTTGTGCCGCAGGATCGTCTTCAGGCGGCCATCGACGACATGAAAGCCCAGGGGATTAACATCGAGAGTTCGCGGCAGCTTTCCGACCAGTTGGTCGAACGCGGCGTTCTGACGCAATGGCAAGCCGACAAACTCCTACAAGGCAAGCACAAAGGGTTCTTTCTCGGGAAGTATCGGCTGCTTTCGTTACTCGGCAAAGGTGGGATGAGTTCCGTCTACCTCGCCGAGCATGTGCTGATGCGGCGACGATGCGCCATCAAAGTGCTGCCGACAAAACGAGTGAACGACACGTCTTACCTCGCCCGATTCCACCGCGAAGCCCAAGCGGTGGCGTCGCTGGATCATCCGAATATCGTTCGGGCCTACGATGTCGACCATGAATCCGACAAAGGCCAGGAAATCCACTTTCTGGTCATGGAGTACGTCGAAGGTCGCGATTTGCAAGAAATCGTTGCGCAAGACGGTGTGATCGGCTACGTGGAAGCGGCCGAATACATTCGTCAAAGTGCGTCTGGTTTGGCCCATGCTCACGCCGCGGGAATGGTGCATCGCGACATCAAACCGGGCAATTTGCTCGTTGACCGCAACGGGAATGTCCGCATTTTAGACATGGGGCTGGCACGGTTTTTCGACAATGAGGATGAGGAATCGCTCACCGTTGCTCATGATGAGAAAGTTCTGGGAACCGCCGACTATTTGGCTCCTGAGCAGGCGCTCGACAGTCATAACGTTGATCATCGCGCCGACTTGTACAGTCTCGGATGCACGTTCTACTTCATCCTGACCGGTCATCCCCCATTTCGAGAGGGAACTTTGGCCCAACGTCTCATGGCGCACCAAACCAAAGAGCCGTTGCCGATTCAAAACGACCGAGTGGATGTCCCCGAGGACTTGTTGGCGATTATACGCCGAATGATGGCCAAAAAGGTCGAAGAACGTCACCAGACTGCAGAAGAGATCATGCAGGATCTTGGCCGCTGGTTATTCGAGCATGGTGGAGAAGCTTGGCGGTTGGAACATCCCGGGGCTTCGGATTCGTTTTCTCGTCCTTCGTCCTCCAAAAATGACTTGCCGCAAGTGGAACCGCCTGCGAAACCGGCGGTGCCAGTCGCTCAAGCGATTCCTGTGACACCGGAACCGTCGTCTACACAAGAGCCAACATCAGCAACAGACTCGACCAAAGACTTCCAACCGACGGAATCCGGAACGCCAGCCGAACACACCGCCGATCCTTCGACGGAATCGGTGCCAGATTCGTCTGTGTCTGTCGGCAGTCCGTCGACCAAAGTGACCTCGGCAAAGGCACCGGAGCCGAGCGCCCCTGCCCCGGACGAACAGGAACTGTCCTCATTCTTGGCAAACCTCGGAAGCGGATCCAAAAGTCATGAGGCGGCCTCCGCGTTCTCGCCGATCGTTGACGCTCCGGACGAGGCTCAACCAGCGACGCCAATTCAGACGGAAAACAATCAGCCAAACGAAACAGCTGAAACGACGGTCAAAAAAGCTCAGCCGGTGTCGCCGCCGAGTTCGTCCGTGAAAGTGGCTCAACCAGCCGAAGCCATCCCAGCGGCGAAAGCTGTTCCCGTGGCTCAGCCGACACCGGAAACCGAATCGCCGAGCATTGCGGAACCGGTGACACCACCGACCGCCCAGCCTGCCCCACCAGTGGCACCCGCCGTCACGCCGGTGGCGAAGGCTGTCCCGCCTGCCGAAACACCACCACCGGTTGCCCCGTCGGAACCTGAAGCCGCTTCGGAATTTCCAAGTTTCGATCTAAATACTTCGTCGGAACCCGCACCGGTCGCCCACGGCTCGTCCGTCGTCAAGCACACAAGACGACCAAAACCCAAAAAAAGCGGTGGTGATAAAAACTCGCGAACCATCATCATTGGGGCTGTCGTCGGAGTATTGGTCTTGGCTGTCGCCGGATTCTTCATCTTTAGCGGTGGAGACGAGGACACACCAAAAAAGACGGACGACAAAACAGCCTCAAGCGATCCCAAATCCAAGCAACCGGCCGAAGAGACAAAGCCCGTCCAAGCCCGTCTCGAGTTGCTGGGGAAACCCATTCGTGTCGGCGGGCCGGAAGCTCATTTTGCCAGCATCTCCGAAACACTGAGCTTCATCACGGAAAACGTCACACCCGGGATGCGTTTGCCAAGACAGGAAATCGAACTGGCCGCCGGTGAAGTTTTCAACGAACGAATTCAGCTCGACAATAGTGAGTACTTGTGGAATACCACCGTTCTGATTCGCTCCGATGCCGATAACCGAGCCAAGTTGAAAGCGTCCGGCGGTGATCCAGTGGTTGAGATCGGCAAGTTGCGGAACGTGGTTCTTGAGAACATTGAAATCGACGCCAGTGGTTCACCTGTTGCGATTCGTGTGTCCGATATGACGCAGGGGTTGAGGCTGAAGAACATCAAGATCCGTGGTTATGGACAGGTCGGCGTGTTCGCGGAAGGGGCGATTGGTGAAAGCGGTCGTAGCAAGGATATCGTGTTTGAGCGGTTGGACCTGCAAGGTGGGTCGAACAGCATTGGAATCAATTTGCAACCCGCCGCTGAGTTCACGCAGTTCGAAGAAACACTTTCGCATGTCACCGTTCGGAATTGTCTGATTTCCGGCTCCTTCAAGACCGGCATCGAAATCGGAAACGACGTCAACGCCGTTAAGATTCTTGAGAATCGAATCGCGGGCAGTGGGAACGGGACCGGCATTCGAATCGACAGTCACGGTGCTGAACAAGAAAACGTGGTCATTGGCAACAACACATTTTTCAATTTGCAAACCGGAATCGCGTTTACTGGACTACCAAAGTCGTCGTTCAAGAAGAACCAAAGTTTCGCGGTTCGGCGGAATCTCTTTGCCAAGATTTCGGGCACCCCCGCGAAACTCGATCAAGGCGAGAAACAGACACTCCTTGGACAGCGGTTCTTGGCCAAAGGAATTGGCTGGAACTTTTCGGCCTCAAAAGCCGGTGGGCAACCGGATGCTTTGGATCTGTTCAAGCCGGATAATGGCAAGACCAGCGTTGCGGTGACGTTCGCTTCCGAAGATGCTACCGCCGCGAATTTTCTCAAGCCAACCGGAAACGCCATTCCGAAGTCGGCGGGAAAACCGTTGGGGCAATTTGGCACGAAACCCTTCATCGGGGCCGTGCAACCGTAGTGCGGTCAGTTAGATGATTTTGCCAGACCGATGTCCTCGTAGATGGCGGTATTGACCGCTCGATTGCGGCGTTGGTGTTGCGGTTCGCCGGGGCGACCGTTCGCGATCACGCAAACAACCAAGCCATATTCCGGATCCGCGAAACCGATTGACGATTGCGATCCACCGTGCCCGAATGCTCTCGGTGAACAGTGTGCTCCGTAGCCATAGGGAACGGTATCGGCTCCGTAGATGTTCGAGTCAACGATTACGCCCAGTCCAAAATCTACACGGTGTTGCAACGTTTCATCGAACAAGCCTCGCCGATGAATGGACGACATGGCGGCAACGGTTTGGGCATTCAGCCAGTCACTCGGTGGATTGAGAAGACCTTCGTAGAATCTTCCCAACGCCGCCGCCGGTCCGCGGAGACTCGATCCGGGCGAGACAGCTTTTTGGAATTCGCCGGTGTGCCAGGCAAGCTCACCCAATCCTCCTTTGACCCGTTCGTGAATCACGCCGATTCGGTGCTCCGGTGGTCCGCCAGCAGTGGCGTGGATATCGGTTACTCCGAGGGGTTCGAAGATGTTCTGAGTGAGAAAATGTTCGACCGAGTCACCGGAAATTCGTTGTAGAATTTCGCCCAGAATGAACCAACTCGCCTGCGGATGATATCCCCCACGCGTGCCGCTCGGCCAATTGGACTCGGGCTCGGCCTGACAAATTCGTTCGATGACCCTGTTCCAATCGGCATCCGGCCAACCCGTTTCGATGTTTCGCAGCGGTGCGGTATGGGTGAGCAGGTGACGAATGGTGACGTCTTTCTTTCCATTCGTTTCAAACTCGGGGATGAATTTCACCACCGTATCATCAAGATCGAGTTGCCCTCGTTGCCATGCCAAGAGGACCGCCGCTGCAGTGATCGGTTTGCCGGCCGACAACCACAGCATCGCAGTTTCCGAGTCAAGCGGATCGCCCGGTCGGTTCTCGCCAATGGCGAAATTCGCCAACCGTTCACCGAACCGACTAACGTAAACCTGCGCACCGAAGTGCAGTCGCCCGCAACCTTGTTGCAACAATTCCGCTGTCTTGGGAAATGCATCGAGACCGAGTTGCACAGTTTGCTTTCTACTCTCAGGAGACCGGTAATCCGCGATCGATCCGAATTCGTCGAACCTCGCCCATGACTTGCTCGATCAATTCCATATTGCTTTGAATCGCGAGGTATTCGAGTCCATTCACAATCAGTTGAACGCCAATCGTGGTGGCTGCCAGCA
Source organism: Thalassoroseus pseudoceratinae (assembly GCF_011634775.1). Classification (NCBI taxonomy): domain Bacteria; kingdom Pseudomonadati; phylum Planctomycetota; class Planctomycetia; order Planctomycetales; family Planctomycetaceae; genus Thalassoroseus; species Thalassoroseus pseudoceratinae. The sequence goes on along the minus strand of NZ_JAALXT010000001.1, from coordinate 753,270 downwards.
GAAAGTGAACGGTGGCGGCGTCGATGCCAGCGACGCCGGTAAACTCAACAGGAGACGCCGGATCGGCTGCTGCTCCCAGGGCACCGGTGAATAACAACAGCAACACCGCAGCCATCAGCGGTGCCAAAATGCGATATTTCATCGACTGACTGGTCGCCTGAAACGTTCCCGGCAACCGGTACGCGGTGCAGGTTTCTTCCATCCACCGCCCCGTGCCCATGAAATATGTGAAGACCAACGCATGCACGCCGATCGCGAATATCAGGCTGCCGATCGCCAGGAGGAAGTGGTATCCAACGATTGCTTGAACCGTGGGGTTGCGATCGGTCGCATCGCCAATGAGCAATCCAAGGACCAGCGTCACGATCAGCATGATGTTGGCAATAATGGCCAAGGTCAAAAAAATACGTTTCACAGAGCGTCTCGATTTCGATCGAATAAGTCGAAAGGTTTACTGGCGGGAGTCTAAGCTCCGGACGAGTTTGACCATCGCGTCGCACATCGTGGGTCCGGATGCGTTGGTAAACGGAAATTGCAAGCAATACTTCGGGCTTTGATAAGCGGCGTAACTGCGGGCAGCGATATCGTGAGCATCCGGCAAATAGCCAATGCGTCCGTTCGCGTATCCGACAATCATCAAATGGTCGAGCCCTAATCGGTTTCGCACATCGAGTGCGAGTGAACTGAAGAACTCGGAACCGTTCGCGACGATCGCCAGTTCCCCGATTTGAATGACTTGCACTTCGGTTTTCAATGTCTCGGGCCGCGTTTCCCAGTCCTTCAGGATTTCGAATGTCCAAGCCAGATTGAAACGGCACATCGCCCGGACCGCGAGCCATTCGTCTCCGCCATGGCGAGCGATCATTTCTTCGGGGTTGTTCGTCATGACCTTGCCGATCGTGTCTTGCCAACCATCGACATCAATTTCCCGGAGACGACGTTGAGCTTCGTCGCGGTCTTTGTCGATTTCTTGGCGGGTCCATCGACGTGTCGGGAGCGTGACTGTTTCACTGCGGAAACCGAGTGTCGGGTTTTCGATGAGCGTGGAATTTCCCTGAGCAGCCAACGCAAGTCCGGCGGTCAGGCATCCCGGTTCGCGACAACGCTCGGGCGTCGAAAACGTCCGATGGAAATTCACATCGCCCGCCGAACCTTGCAAGTACAACGCCAACGCATCTGGGTGAGCCGCTTCGATGACATCGCAAACGTCCCCAGGGACATCACGACTGACGGCGAACGGTCGCAGTTTCGCGGCGACCGTCGGGTGAGCCTGGAAGTTCACCACGAACGCCAACGGATTCCCATTGATGCGGTTGATTCGAAGCGTCGTCAGCGTCGGATCGACGGAACCATTCTCTCGGGTGCGGTTGAATGTCTGACCGGCAAGCCGTGTCGATGCCGTCGCCACCGAGACCGGTTCACGAGAACGATCGGCTTGAATGATCGCGGTCGCCGTCTGTTCGATCGCCCATTGCGTGTAGAGTTCGTTGTCTTCGCCGACGCCGAGATATCCACCCGCCGACGGTGCGTTGTGCGTGTGCGTCGCTGCGATCAGAATGGCATTCGGTTCGAGTTCCGTTTCACTGGCGACACGCTCCCGAACGGATGCGGTGAAGGCTTCGTCGACCACCATCAAATCAACAGAGACGATGGCCAATCGCGTTTCCTCGTTATCGATGACAAGGGCGGTTGCGTGAAGGTTATCGTGGACGGTCTGCCACTTCCGTTCGAGGTAATAGCCCCAACCGGCCAACTCCACACCCCAAAAGGGAGTCAGATCGGTTCGCGAGGCTCCAGCGGTAAGGTTCATCAATTTTCCTTCGCGGTTGCGTCTGTTGGTCGATGGAAGATAGGGTCTGGGAACTTCGCGCTCCTATTTATCTTAAGGACTTGGAGAGGGCATGAGAATCACGTCGGTTGAAACTTTCCCGGTGCGGGTACCTTTGGTGCCGTCGCATCGCATGATATCCGCACTCGGTCGGCACGAGGTTTCGCAATACGTCTTGGTCCGGATCGAGACGGAGAACGGTTTGGAAGGTGCCGGCGAAGCGACCGTGTTGCCTCGCTGGAGCGGCGAAACCGTTTGGGGGGCGAAAGCGATTATCGACGAAGTTTTCGCACCGGCATTGATTGGAGTCGATCCGGAAGACATCGAAAAAGTGGACGAGATCCTCGATCAGTTGTCCGTCGGCAACTGGTTTGCGAAATCAGCGATCGAGATGGCCTGCTGGGATGTTGTTGGCAAATCGAAGGTCCAACCAATTTTTGAGTTGCTTGGAGGACCAAAGCGATCATCGGAGATTCGCTGTCGGTTTTCGATGGGGGCTTACGATCCGGATCGGGCTCGCAATCGCACGGTGGAACTCCTTCGAGATGGCTTCACGACGATCAAAGTGAAAGTCGGTACCAACTTGGCTGATGATGTGGAGCGTGTGCGGATCGTGCGTGAGGTTGCCGGTGACGAGATTGATCTCGTCATCGACGCCAACGGCGGTTTCGATGTGGAAACCGCGATCGAGGCGGCTCGGCAGTTGGAAGACGCCCGAGTGACACTCTTTGAACAACCAACCCCACGCGGCGATTTTCAAGGGTTGGCACAGGTGCGTCGCGAGACGGGATTGAAGGTGATGGCCGACGACATTTGCTTCGATTTAAACGACGCGCTCGAATGCATTCGAGCCGACGCCTGTGATGTAATCAGTATCTATCCTGGCAAAAACGGCGGCATTCGCAAATCCCAACGCATCGCGGAACTGGCAGCCGAATACGGTGTGGCGTGTAGCATTGGATCGAACTTGGAGTTGGATGTCGCCTGTGCGGCGATGGCACAACTTGTGGTCGGATGTGAGAACTTACAGGTCGAATCGTATCCCGGTGACATTCTGGGACCGATCTATCATGAACGTCGTATCGTGACTGATCCGCTGGCGATTGAAGGACCGATCGTGAGATTGAACGATTCACCCGGTTTAGGTGTGAACGTCGATTGGGAACTCGTTCGGGAGTTGTGGCCTTCGGCCTGAACGTCAACGCGAAAAATCCCGCCCTCGGTCGAAACCGTGAGCGGGATTTCTCATTGTTCGTCAATCGAATTCGAAGGTTCGATTACTCTTCCGCACTGAACTCTTCTGGCATCGGAGGAACGGGGGCCATCGGTGCGTGAATTTGGTGATGGGGTTCCGAGTGCGTTGCGGCAGGCATCGGATGACATTCGTCTTCGATGATGCCCGGTCGCTTGACCAGTTTCGGAACGTTGGCGTGCAACGATTTCATTCGCACGACAGGTTCGTAGTACTCTTCGGTCACCGTGTAAGGAATTTGCACTTTCTCGGTGACGACTTTTTGCTCCGGAACCATTCGGTAGGAAACCACGGTCCGTGTGGACTGTTGTTTGCGGTGCTCGTACTCGACGTACTCGACACATCGTTGGCGTTCGACGGCTTTGTAGTACGTGCGAGGAACGAGTCGGGTGCGAACTTCCGGTTTCATCACCGTGCAGTAGTCGGTAGCGGTTCGCGGTTGCAGCGTGTAGCTCGTGAGCGTCACGATACGTGAGCGTTGTTCGGGTCGCCAAACGGTGCACTCGACTTCACGAGTTTTGGTTTCGCAGACCATTTGTCGAACAGGAACCAACTTCGTTTTGCAAATCTTCCGTGGCACGGTGTAGCAGACTTCACGAGTCCGAACTTGCGGCACACAGACGACGACGTTCGAGACTTTCTCGATGACGGCTTGTCGTGGGCGACAGATCGGCACTTGGCGAGTGATTTGCTTCGGCACCGTGTAGCAAACTTTGACGTTGCGAGTGCGAACTTCACGACGCATGCGGCAGACAGGAACCTTGCGGACGCGAGTTTCCATTTTGCACAGCGTGGTGCGAACTTTTTTCATCTGCGTTTGTGGTTTGTAGACCGTGACGCAGTAGGTGTAAGGAACTTTCTTGCAGACTTGCTTCATCGACGGACACATAGCGGTCTTGCGGACCCACTTCGGCATCCAGACCCACCGCATGGGCTGGTCTTTGGCATGTGTGGAAGCCAAGTCGCATTGCGGTTGTGGTTTGTGAACCGAAACCGGCGTCGTGTTGCAGGTGTTGCACGCGTTCGGGCGTGGCATTGGGCAGTTGTCGAAGCAAGCGGTCAGTTCGATGTCGCTCGACTTTTCGGTTTTTGTGGTGGCTTCTGGAGCCGGTGCGGCTGGGGCTTCTTGTTGCATCACTTGCGGGCTGACCGGGTAGTAATAAGGAGCCACTCCGTAGCCGGCAGGAGCGTATGGCATGACCGGTGCAACCGGCAGCGGCACATAACGCGGCGTCGTGAAACGATCGCATTTGCGGTAGAGATAATCTTTCGCGTGACCGAGTTCCATCCCGACGACATCGCAAACCGATTCCATGAATCCAACAGCACAGCTGCCGTAGTTGTGAATCAAGCCGAGTCCATTCTCGACACAGTGACCAGCACCGCGAACACCCATCGACAATCCGGCGTATGCACCGGCGAAGTGCATTCCAAGATGGCCTTCACAGCTCCCGTTGGAACCGTTGCAATGTGCACCGCCAGTCATGCAGTGACCCATCCCAGCGTGGCTCATGCAAGAGCCCGTCATACAAGTCGGGCCGGGTTGATTGCACGGACCGCAAGGACCGAATTCCATACAAGTCGGAGCCGGGCAGCCGGGAACGAGTTTCCAAGAGCCTTCGTCCACGTAGGTTTCGCTGGCTTTCAGAACCGGCACCATGTGCGAGATGGTTCGGTAGGCTGTTCGCTTCTCTTGATGGGGAACCATCACAGTGACCGGGACGGTGTCTTCGACGGTGTACGGCACTTTGACGCAGTACGGTTCGTCGCGGTAGGTCGTCTCGGGGATATTCACGCAGTACTGTTGTTTGACAGTCTTCACAGCCGGCACACCGACGGTTTGAGTGACGGTCTTCAACTCGTATTGTGGGACGGTCACACGGTACTTGCGGCGGACGGTTCGAAGTTCCGGAACACCTACGGTGTACTGAACTGTTTTCTTACGTTGCTCTGGAACACAGATTGTGTATTTCTGCGGCACGTGTCGAACGACCGGTTTCAAGACTTTGTAATGTTGAGTCTTGGTGACTTTCTCCGGCACCATCACGGTGTAGGTTTGCGTCACAGGACGTTTGACCGGAACGGGCACGCAGTAGGTCACGGTGCGAGTCTTGGTTTCCGGCACCATCACGGTGTAGCGTTGAGCCACTTTTTCCGTGTAGGGGATGTTCTCGAAGAACGTCTCGATTCGGGTTTTCTTGTGCGGAATCGTTTCGGTGAACGTGAAGGGAACTTCCTTCGTCTCCGCCACTCGGTTGTGCACGGTGACGGTCTTCTGCTGCGTTTCCGTGCGGTATTTCGTGACTTCCCGTGTCCGTTTTTCCCAGTGAACTTCTGGGACGGCGACGGTGGAAGGTTTCACATCGTAACTGAGGTAACAGGGTTTCCCGGCACCATCCGCCTGAGCATGCGGGGGATGGGGAGCGCCGTGATGGTCAGCCGAGGCGGGGACACCAGCGAGCGACCAACCGCCCGTGATGATCGCGACGACCGCCGCACGGAAATGCGAACAGCGTTTCATGAAAGTCTTCCTTCCTGCGAAGATATGTTTGGGGAACGTTGCATTTTTGCAACATAAACCCCTCGCAGGTCGGAAGAAGATGATGTCAAACTGCGAAAGCTGAGAGCTTTTGCGTTCTCCGGGCAGACCCTACCGGTTATGCCAGTCGAATGGTGTGTGATGCGCGCGCGAAGCGTTGGTCATTCTTTCAACCATTCGACGCGGAACGGGTTTCATCCGTGAGCATCCGCCAGTTCTTTCAGTCTTCGCAGGTCCAATTTGCCCGTGCCCAGGATCGGAATTTCCTCAACTGGGATGAACGCCTCTCGGTCGGGAATCCACAAGTTCGGGAGGTCGTGTTCATGCAGATGACAGATCAATTCCTCCGGCGAAAGAGGATTCTCTCGGTAGAACACGATCAACCGTTCGCCACGTTTGGCGTCCGGCGCGGAGCTCACTGCGATCATCAGATTCGGAATCAAATCGTCGTCGTCATCCGATTCCGCAACCGTTTCCGTCGCCGTCGAAACCGCTTGCTGAAGCAGTTTCTCGATTCGCTCGTGCGGAACCATTTCGCCGCCGATTTTCGAGAACCGACTTTGTCGCCCAGTGATCTCGATGTACCCCTCGTTATCGATTCGGGCAAAGTCGCCGGTCACATACCAGCCATCGAGCACGACTTTCGAAGTCCGGTCATCGTCTTCGTAGTACCCCTGCATGACGTTCGGTCCGGAAATCAGCAGCAAGCCCTCTTCCCCGATACCACGGTCGGCGAAACTCTCCGGATCGACTACCTTGGCTTGCACACTTGGTAACGGTCGTCCCACGCTTCCGAGTCTTGTTCCGGCGGACGAATTTTGGGTGAGACGGTTCTCAGGGATATTCACCGATACCACCGGAGACAACTCCGTGGCTCCATAACCTTCACTCGGTTCCACGCCAAACTTTTCTCGGAAGGCGTCTGTCAGGTCGCTGGGCATTTTCTCGGAACCGACGATGACCAAACTCAGTTGCTTGACCTGCTCCGGCTTCCATCGTTTCAGATATGATCTGAGAAATGTGGGAGCGGACATCAGAATCGATCCGCCATATGTTTCAAACAACCGGCCGATCTCACGGGCTTCGAGCGGGCTGAAGTGGTACGCCGCTGCTGCATCGAGTGTCAACGGCAACCACAGCGTCGCGGTGTAGCCGAAAGAGTGAAAGAACGGCAGAATCCCAACGAGCATATCGTCGGCACGGATATCAGCGATCGCACCCACGCCAAGCGTATTGGAACTCACGTTGCGATGGGAAAGCATCACGCCCTTGGGAACGCCGGTCGATCCCGAGGTGAATAGAATCGTCAGCAAGTCATCCGGTTGAACTCGATGCAAACCAAGTTGCCGTTCGACAATGGGAATCGGCAAGACGAATGCTTGCAGGAACGCGGTGAGTTTGTCGGCTTTTTTCGCTTGTTTTCGCAGGTCTTCGATGAAGATCAGCTCGGCATCCAGTTCAAAGCCGCATTTCTTCAGCACTTTGCGACTGGTGATGACGTGTTTGATTTTAGCGCGACGGATGCAGTCGTTGACGGCTTCGTTGGTGAGGGTGTAGTTCAGATTGACCGCAACTCGATTCAACAGCGTTAGGGATGTGTTCGCCAACACTCCGCCAACCGATGGCGGCACGAGCACGCCGACGTGTTTCTCGTCATCGGACAGAAAGGAACGCTTGAGAATGCGGCCGAGCACGATTGACGCAGCGAGCAACCGTCCGCCGGAAAGCTCGACACCGGTGGAGTCTGCGACTTTTCGCCGTGACTTCGCCTCGCGGCATTTCCGCAGGAATCGTCGCGACAACACTAAGTCCACAGGTTGATATGAGTCCACAATCCGAGTCCTTTCAAGATATTTTATGGAGTTGGTAGGATTCTCGGAACTTGAGGCTACGTCAAGCGTCCCAGCTAGAGAAGTTCAGTTTCTCACAAAATGCCGTTTCGGCCGCGTTCGACTCAGGAGCGAAAAATGCACAGATTCGGAATGCAACGCTTGATATTAGTGCTCGGTGCCGCGGTGATCGCGTTGGGTCTGCCGAGGGTTTCCCCAGCGTGTTTTATGCGGTCTCCGCAACCGGTGCAGGTTTGGCTCGATCACATCCATGTGGAAATCACGAATGGCATTGCCGTCAAGACTTACAACTGCACGTTCAAGAATCTTAATGCACAAGCGATTGTCGGTGGCGAATGCTACATGGAACTCGAACCCGGTGCCCAAGTCGATGACATGAGCGTTTGGGTCGATGGTAAAGAAATGAAAGCCGAGATTCTCGATGTTGCCAAAGCCAAGGAAGTCTTCGCGGACATCGTGCAGAAAGGTGGTTCACCGGCCTTGCTCGAATACTTCGGGAACCAACTGATCACCACCAAAGTTCCCAAAGTCCCTGCCAACGGGACCGTGCAAGTGAAACTACGATACACGATGGCGTTGAAGAAACGCGATGGTCTTGTTCGGTTGCAGATGCTCAACACGAACCCCAAGACGCTTCTGCAACCCCTCGAAAGTGCCGGCGTTACGGTGAAAATCAAAGAAGCCGACCCGCTCAAGAACATCTATTCCCCGACGCATGACATCAAAATCGAGGAAGAGAAGGAGTGGGATGTCGTCGTCAAATGGGAGGAGAAAAACTATCTCCCGCGTCATCCGTTCGTGCTGTATTACGATACCAATCCGCAAGCGGTCGGGGCGAGTTTGATTACGCATCGCGATTTCGATGAAGAGGGCACATTCATGATGATGCTCTCCCCCACCGTTGGCACCGGTCCCGGTCAGATTTCCAGCGAAGCGATTCTGCCCAAGGATGTTGTTTTTTGCGTCGATACCTCCGGTTCGATGTTGCAAGGCAACAAAATGCAGCAGGCACGGAACGCACTCAAATATTGTGTTGAACAACTACGCGACGGCGACCGGTTCAACATTGTCAATTTCAGCACTTCCGTTCGCAGTTTTCAGGAGCAAGGATTAGTCGAAGTCGATGACGCTACCCGGAAACGGGCGTTGGAATACGTTCGCAAACTCAGCCCGCGTGGTGGAACCGCTATTCAGGAGGCGTTAGATCATTCCCTCAAAATGCTTGCGAACGACAAAGATCGACTCAAGATGATTTTGTTCGCAACCGATGGTCTGCCGACAATCGGTGAGACCGACCCGCAAGCAATTCTCAAGAACATGGCCAAACGCAACACGGATGACGTGCGAGTGTTCGCGTTCGGTGAGGGATTCGACGTCAACACGAAACTGCTGGATTTCCTCGCACTCAACAATCGAGGAGAGGCGGAATACATTCTGCCAGAGGAAGACATCGCTGAGAAGATCAGCCGATTCTTCGATCGCGTCGGTTCACCGATCTTGACCGATTTGCAAGTAGAATTCGACGGTTTGGAAGCCAAAGACGTTTTCCCGAAGCAAATCAAAGACGTTTTTCGGGGTGAGCAGGTCATTCTCTATGGACGCTACACCGGACATGGCCGGAAGACGGTTCGCGTCACCGGTAAATCAAACGGAAAAACGGAAACATTCACTTTCGAACTCGAGTTCCCCGAATTCTCGGAAGACGATCAAGGTTCATTCGCACCGCGTTTGTGGGCCGGTCGCAAGGTGGATTATCTGTTGACCGAAATCCGCAAAGCCGAAACACCGCCGCAAGAATTGGTCGATGAAGTGAGCTTCCTGGCCAAGCGGTATGGGATCGTAACGCCCTATACGAGTTACTTGATGACGGATGACGTGGTCGCCGAAACGCCAACCGCACCCGGTTTTGGTGGAGCGATCGGTGGTCCGATCCCGCCCGGACAGCCCCGACCGGTCCCTTTGAACGTGCGACTCAAGCGGAATCTGAGCGATGCACTCGAGACCGCACCGGCGGCTAGTTCAACGGTTGAGGAAAAACGAGCCCGTGTCGATGCGGCCAAGAAACTGTCCAATAGTCGCCAAGCTCTGGATCGAAGCGGTGGGGCAAGTGCACTCGATGAAGCTGCGGAAGCCGAATTTCAATCCGGCGGACGTAAGGAATCGGGTTTGACCCAAATGCGTTACATCGGCACGCAGACGTTCTATCAATCGCGAGGAGCTTGGTATCAAAGTGATTTCGATGCGAAGAAAGCGAAGGACATCAAGACGATCGAAGTTGGTTCCAAGGAATACGTGGACTTGCTGCTGAAGAAAGAGGGCTTGGCGAAATTCCTCGCGTTGGGTGAGGTCGTCGTCAAGATCGATGGTGAGTGGGTCCGGTTTGTCGAACCACCGAAAGAATGATGAAAGTGCTCGGAACCGAACTTTTTGCAACCGCCTCGACTTCAAGTTGGGGCGGTTTTTCCGTTGGAGGACGGCGAGAGCTAATGTAATCCAGCCAAGCGTTTACTTTTAGTCAACCCCAATCTTCGGATTGACCGATAACAACCCAGACGCCCAACCAATGGGGCAGCCGCGCTCCGTATCGATAGCTCCGACCAAGAGCAGTTCCTGATTCGCCGATGCGGGACTGCCTCGCGGCAGTGCGTGAGACACGAGTTTTTTTCGCATTCACCGCGGACACAGAAGGCCGTGAAACGGTCTAGGACACCACATGCGATTTGAGTTCGACCAGACATGCGGTTCGTCGCAACCGTTTCTCGGACCACCGGGGCAGGACGGTCAGGATCGTGCATGGACCTGGAATGTCTCGGTTGCGAAAGTGCTGATCGTCTTGCTCATCGTAGCAGCGATTCCGCGGCTCGTCATGATGTTGAAACTGACGAGCTATTGTAACGACGCATATCTTTACTTCTTCCTTGCCGATCATCTGGAGCAAGGAAACCCGGCTCCGATGCTGTCCGCGATTGATTGGAACATCTATCCCGCGATTTTGGCCTGCGGACACCATTTGGGATTTGAATGGGGCTTCGTCGGTAAGGCGTGGGGCGTGCTGACAGGCACATTGACCGTGCTACCGCTGTTTGGCTGGAATCGACGCTTGTTCGGTGACACCGTCGCTACGATTGCATGCTTCTTGTATGCGATTCATCCCGGCATGATCGAAACCGGAGCCGAGCCAATCCGCGATAGTTCGTTTTGGCTCTTTCTGGCAACCTATGCATACCTGCTGACTTGCCTCCTCCATCGATTCCAGTGGCGAACCGTTTTGGGAATCGTCCCGGTTTTTTTGTTGGCCGTCTTCACACGCAGCGAAGCTTGGCTGCTGTTGATCCCGCCGGTGATGTACGGTGTGGTGACGTTGCTGCGTGACAATCCGTTGCGACATATCTCAAGTCGCTGGCGACTTCGAATCGGCATGTTCGCAGGGGCGGCGATTGCCAGTGGTGTTGCTCTCCTGGGGTTGCATGCCATGGGGGTTGTGCAGTTGTCGTTGGGTCGCGTCTCGCACTTTGCGGAAGGTTGGACGTGGCTCCGAACCACGCTGACTGGGCAAGTCGATACAAGTTCGCAAATCATGGCCCGTGGATTTCAGGAACGCTTCCTAACCTACTGGGACAATGTCTTCGACTGCTTCACGCCTCAGAACCTGTTCATGCTGGGTGTGGGGCTGTACTTTTTCCACCGGGAACTTCGTCGCCGCGAAATGGCCGTCTCTTTGGCTTTTTGTGGCTGCTTGATGGCTGCGGTGTGGATTCTCTTTGCCCGTCACGGCGTGACCAATGGACGGTATTTCTACCCCGTGGTGCTCACAATGTTGCCGTTCCAGGCTATGGGTTTGTTGAAGTGTTTCGAGCTTTACTGGCAGACCGACTGGACTCGTCGCATTTCGCTGCTGTCCGAACGTGGAGCTTGGATTTTCACGCTCGCTACGCTGTTGGGCGTGGGATACATCGACGCGATCAGTTCACGACACAATAGCCGAAATGCGGAAGTCGAGGTCGCCGAGTGGATTCGCGAGCGTGGCATCGCTGACTCGGTGATTCTTTGCGATCACGGCTCGAAGCGAATCGGTTATCACGCGCAAGAAAAAGTCCCCGCAGTCATCGGTGTCTGCGAGGAACTACCGGGGCACTTGGAAGCCGATGCCCCGGAATGGGTGGTGATGTCGAAACGATTCTTTGGCGGGCCAGGATTCGCCGACTTGCTACGGGAAACCCGTTTGCGAGGTTTCGAACTCGTTCCCATGCTCGGTCATCCGCGTGCGGACGAACGCTATCTGATTTTCCATCGAACATCCCGACCAAATCCGCTGCCGCCGATCCGAACCGTCGAGAGCAACGATTCCGACCGGCGAACCTTGTAGCCGCCTCAGGTGGCGGTTTCGGTTTGCGAATCTTTGGTGGTGAAGATGAACCCATCGGGGGCGGCATCCACGGAGATTGTCGTTCCCTCCGGAAACCGTTCCGACAGAATCTCGTTGGCCAACGAATTCTGAATCCGCTGTTGAATCACCCGCTTGAGCGGTCGCGCACCGTAGATCGGATCGTACCCCTCCTCCGCGAGCAACGTTTTTGCCGAATCGGAAACATCCAGCCCGTAGCCACGTTCGCGGAGCATCCCCTCGAGGTGGGCAAGTTGCAGATCGACGATCTGCCGAATCTCGGCCAATCCAAGTGGATGAAAGATGATGACTTCGTCCACGCGGTTCAGAAACTCCGGCAGGAACTCACGCCGCAACGCATCCGTGACACTCTCACGAATGTCCGCGTCGGATTCGTTGGCCGATGTCATTTCTTGAATCAGTTGGCTGCCGATATTCGAGGTCATCACGATAATGGAATTCGTGAAATCCACCGTTCGACCTTGGCCATCGGTCAGACGTCCATCATCCAAGACTTGCAGCAGGATGTTGAACACATCCCGGTGTGCCTTTTCGATTTCATCGAGCAAAATCACCGAGTACGGATTGCGACGGACCGCTTCCGTGAGCACGCCGCCTTCCTCGTAACCGACGTATCCCGGAGGAGCGCCGATCATACGAGCCACGGAATGCTTCTCCATGAATTCACTCATGTCGATGCGGACCATGTGACGTTCATCATCGAACAGAAACTCCGCGAGGGCTTTGCACAACTCGGTTTTGCCCACACCGGTCGGCCCGAGGAAAATGAACGATCCGATCGGGCGGTTCTGATCTTGCAATCCTGACCGACTTCGACGCACCGCGTTCGCCACCGCTTCCACGGCTTCGCTTTGGTTGATCATTCG